>NZ_JBVJHR010000010.1:0-304969 GCF_055586705.1 Sphaerisporangium sp. NPDC049457
GACGGCATGTCCATCGAGATGCGCGACACCGACGAGGACGTCTTCCGCGCGGCGGAGGAGCTCGGCATCGACCTGTCCCGGCGCGAGCCGAGCAGTGTCGAAGAGGTCTGATTTTCAAGCGAGGGGATAACAAGTGCTCGACGTCAACTTCTTCGACGAGCTCCGCATCGGCCTCGCCACGGCCGACGATATCCGGCAGTGGTCCCACGGCGAGGTCAAGAAGCCCGAGACCATCAACTACCGCACCCTCAAGCCCGAGAAGGACGGACTCTTCTGCGAGAAGATCTTCGGCCCGACCCGCGACTGGGAGTGCTACTGCGGCAAGTACAAGCGCGTCCGCTTCAAGGGCATCATCTGTGAGCGCTGTGGCGTCGAGGTCACGCGCGCCAAGGTGCGCCGCGAGCGGATGGGCCACATCGAGCTGGCCGCGCCGGTCACCCACATCTGGTACTTCAAGGGCGTCCCGTCCCGTCTGGGATACCTGCTCGACCTCGCCCCGAAGGACCTGGAGAAGGTCATCTACTTCGCGGCGTACATGATCACGTATGTCGACACCGACATGCGTGCTCGTGACCTGCCCTCGCTGGAAGCCAAGATCTCCGTCGAGCGGCAGCACATCGAGCAGCGCCGCGACGCCGACATCGAGGCCCGCCAGAAGAAGCTCGAGGCCGACCTGGCCGAGCTGGAGGCCGCCGGCGCCAAGGGCGACCAGCGCCGCAAGGTCCGCGAGGGCGCCGACCGCGAGATGCGTCAGCTCCGCGACCGCACCCAGCGCGAGCTCGACCGTCTCGAGGAGGTCTGGAGCCGCTTCAAGAACCTCAAGGTCCAGGACCTCGAGGGCGACGAGCTGCTCTACCGCGAGATGCGCGACCGCTTCGGCCGCTACTTCCGCGGCGGCATGGGCGCCCAGGCCATCCAGGAGCGGCTGAACAACTTCGACCTGGCCGCCGAGGCCGAGTCGCTGCGCGAGACCATCCGCAGCGGCAAGGGTCAGAAGAAGGCGCGCGCGCTCAAGCGGCTCAAGGTCGTGTCGGCGTTCCTCACCACCCGCAACTCGCCCAACGGCATGGTGCTCGACTGCATCCCGGTGATCCCGCCGGACCTGCGGCCGATGGTGCAGCTCGACGGTGGCCGCTTCGCGACCTCCGACCTCAACGACCTGTACCGCCGGGTGATCAACCGCAACAACCGCCTCAAGCGGCTTCTCGACCTCGGCGCGCCCGAGATCATCGTCAACAACGAGAAGCGGATGCTGCAGGAGGCCGTCGACGCGCTGTTCGACAACGGCCGCCGCGGCCGTCCGGTCACCGGGCCGGGCAACCGCCCGCTGAAGTCGCTGTCCGACATGCTCAAGGGCAAGCAGGGCCGTTTCCGGCAGAACCTGCTCGGCAAGCGCGTCGACTACTCCGGCCGTTCGGTCATCGTCGTCGGCCCGCAGCTCAAGCTGCACCAGTGCGGCCTGCCCAAGCAGATGGCGCTTGAGCTGTTCAAGCCGTTCGTGATGAAGCGCCTGGTCGACCTCAACCACGCGCAGAACATCAAGTCGGCCAAGCGCATGGTCGAGCGGGCCAGGCCGGTCGTGTGGGACGTGCTCGAAGAGGTCATCACCGAGCACCCGGTGCTACTCAACCGCGCGCCGACCCTGCACCGCCTGGGCATCCAGGCCTTCGAGCCGCAGCTGGTCGAGGGCAAGGCCATCCAGATCCACCCGCTGGTCTGCACCGCCTTCAACGCCGACTTCGACGGCGACCAGATGGCGGTCCATCTGCCCCTGTCGGCGGAGGCCCAGGCCGAGGCGCGCATCCTGATGCTCTCGACCAACAACATCCTCAAGCCGGCCGACGGCAAGCCGGTGACCATGCCCACCCAGGACATGATCATCGGTCTGTACTGGCTGACCACGCAGCGTGACGGCGCCGAGGGCGAGGGCCGCGTGTTCGGCTCGGTGTCGGAGGCGCTCATGGCCTTCGACCGCCGCGAGCTGGACATCCAGGCCAAGATCCAGGTCCGGGTCAAGGACGTCCCGCCGCCGCGGGGCTGGTCCGCCCCCGAGGGCTGGGAGGCCGGCGAGTCCTACCGCCTGGAGACCACGCTGGGCCGCGCGCTGTTCAACCAGACGCTGCCCGACAACTACCCGTTCGTGAACTCCCAGATCGGCAAGAAGCAGCTCTCGGCGATCGTCAACGAGCTGGCCGAGAAGTACCCGAAGGTCGAGGTCGCGGCCGCCCTGGACGCGCTCAAGGACGCGGGCTTCCACTGGGCGACCCGCTCCGGCGTCACGATCTCCATCGACGACGTCGTCGCGCCGCCGAACAAGGCCGAGATCATGGAGTCCTACGAGCGCCGGGCCGACAAGGTCCAGCGCGAGTACGAGCGCGGTCTGATCACCGACGAGGAGCGCCGCCAGGAGCTCATCGAGATCTGGACGCACGCCACGGCGGACGTCGAGACCGACATGGTGAACGCCTTCCCGGCGACCAACTCCGTCTGGATGATGGTCAACTCCGGCGCCCGAGGCAACAAGATGCAGGTGCGCCAGATCGCGGGCATCCGCGGCCTGGTGTCCAACACCAAGGGTGAGACGATCCCGCGGCCGATCAAGTCCTCCTTCCGCGAGGGCCTGTCGGTGCTGGAGTACTTCATCTCCACCCACGGACAGCGGAAGGGTCTGGCCGACACCGCCCTGCGCACCGCCGACTCGGGTTACCTGACCCGTCGTCTGGTGGACGTCGCGCAGGACGTCATCGTCCGCGAGATCGACTGCGGCACCGACCGCGGCGTCCCGCTGCACGTCGGCGAGCGCGACTCCGGCGGCAACCTGGTCAAGGCCGAGAACGCCGAGAGCAACGTGCACGGCCGCATCCTGGCCGAGGACGTCGAGGTGGACGGCAAGGTCGTCGCGACGGCCGGCGCCGACATCAACGACGCCATCGTCACCGCGCTGGTCGAGGCCGGCATCGAGACGGTCCGCACGCGCAGCGCGCTGGTGTGCGAGGCCAAGATCGGCGTCTGCGCCACCTGCTACGGCCGCTCCCTGGCGACCGGCAAGCTGGTGGACGTCGGCGAGGCGGTCGGCATCATCGCCGCCCAGTCGATCGGCGAGCCCGGCACCCAGCTGACGATGCGCACCTTCCACACCGGTGGTGTGGCGGGCGCGGACATCACCCACGGTCTGCCCCGTGTCCAGGAGCTCTTCGAGGCGCGCGTCCCCAAGGGCGTCGCCCCGATCAGCGAGGCCGAGGGCCGCGTGCGCATCGACGAGACCGACAAGACCCGCAAGATCGTGATCACGCCGGACGACGGTTCCGACGAGATCGCCTACCCGGTGTCCATGCGGTCGCGGCTGCTGGTGAGCGAGGGCCAGCGCGTGTCGGTGGGCCAGCAGCTCATCGCCGGCGCGGTCAACCCCAACGAGGTGCTGCGCATCCTCGGCCCCCGGGCCGTGCAACTGCACCTGGTGGCCGAGGTCCAGCAGGTGTACCGCTCGCAGGGTGTGTCGATCCACGACAAGCACATCGAGATCATCGTGCGGCAGATGCTCAAGCGCGTGAACGTGCTCGAGTCGGGCGACACCGATCTGCTGCCCGGCGAGCTCGTCGAGCGCCCGCGCTTCGAGATGGTCAACCGCGAGGTCGTCGCCGAGGGCGGCACCCCCGCCTCCGGCCGTCCGGTGCTCATGGGCATCACCAAGGCGTCGCTGGCCACCGAGTCGTGGCTGTCGGCGGCGTCCTTCCAGGAGACCACGCGGGTGCTGACGGACGCGGCGATCCACGCCAAGTCCGACAGTCTGCTCGGTCTGAAGGAGAACGTCATCATCGGTAAGCTCATCCCGGCCGGTACGGGCATGTCCCAGTACCGCAACATCCGGGTCGAGCCGACCGAGGAGGCCAAGGCGGCGATGTACACCGTCGGCGGCTACGACGGCTCGGCGACCGACTACACCTTCGGCACCGGCAGCGGCGAGGCCGTCCCGCTGGAGGAGTACGACTTCGGTCAGTACAACCGCTGACGGCGAGGGCCGGCGTCGCGCCGGCCCCGCGTCACGGCAGGCATGCGAGGGGCGCCCGTTCCCGGGAGGGGGCGGGCGCCCCTCGCCGTGTGCTCCCGGCCCCACACGCCTCCGGGACGCCCTCCGCTCGGTCAGGTGGCGCCGCTGCCGCCCGGCGGCCCGGGGGTCGCCCGCGACCGGCATGGAGGGCGGCACGGAAGGGGGGCATGGAGGCGGCGCGGAAGGGCGGGACGGCGAGGCGGGGAAATCGTCGAGACGAGTCCGCGATTGGCGTAAACTTGCCTGGTGCCTTATAGCGGCCGGGGGGAAACCGGCCGCGGGACCACGACACGATCTGAGACCGCACGCACAGGCGGCTCGGCGCAGCCGTTTTGACGTGTTGCGATGGGCTGGGTAGTCTTGCCCTTCGTGCCCGTGGCTTCATGGGCTCACATGCGTGCGCTCCGAGGTCCTATGGGCCGGCCGGGCGACGTGTGATCTCCTCCACCGGTTGCCGGTCATCGCGGGGCGCATTGCGGCAAAGATCGCGACACGCCCGAACGCGTGGGTCGGAGCCGAGGGACAAACAGCAGGTCATGACACCGGCAGAGCCTGCGAAACGCACGACTTTCCGAATTACCGGCCAAGCACGAACGGAGACGCGGTGCCCACGATTCAGCAGCTGGTCCGCAAGGGCCGCCAGGACAAGGTCAGTAAGACCAAGACCCCGGCGCTCAAGGGGAGCCCCCAGCGGCGCGGCGTCTGCACGCGCGTGTATACGACGACCCCGAAGAAGCCGAACTCCGCCCTCCGCAAGGTGGCGCGTGTCCGGCTCACCAACGGCATCGAGGTGACGGCCTACATCCCTGGTGTCGGTCACAACCTTCAGGAGCACTCCATCGTGCTCGTGCGTGGCGGTCGTGTGAAGGACCTGCCGGGTGTTCGCTACAAGATCATCCGTGGTTCGCTGGACACCCAGGGCGTCCGCAACCGCAAGCAGGCCCGCAGCCGCTACGGCGCTAAGAAGGAGAAGAGCTGACATGCCGCGCAAGGGTCCCGCAGGGCGCCGACAGCTTGTCGCAGACCCGGTGTTCAACTCGCCGCTGGTCACCGCGCTCATCAACAAGGTGCTTCTGAACGGCAAGCGGTCGCTCGCTCAGACGATCGTCTACGACGCCCTCGAGGGCTGCAGGGAGAAGTCGGGCAACGACCCGGTCGTCACCCTCAAGCGCGCTCTCGACAACGTCAAGCCCACTCTTGAGGTGCGCAGCCGCCGCGTCGGTGGCGCCACCTACCAGGTGCCGGTCGAGGTGCGCGCCGCGCGCAGCACGACCCTGGCGCTCCGCTGGCTGGTGCAGTACTCCCGCGCCCGCCGCGAGAAGACCATGACCGAGCGGCTGATGAACGAGCTGCTCGACGCGAGCAACGGCCTTGGCGCGAGTGTGAAGCGGCGCGAGGACACGCACAAGATGGCCGAGTCCAACAAGGCCTTCGCCCACTACCGCTGGTAACCCCAGCGGCGACGACGAGACGACGAGGACGCGAGAGAAGTGGCTGCTACGACCGCTCTTGACCTGGCCAAGGTCCGCAACATCGGGATCATGGCCCATATCGACGCGGGCAAGACCACCACGACCGAGCGCATCCTGTTCTACACCGGTATCAACTACAAGATCGGTGAAGTCCACGAGGGCGCTGCCACGATGGACTGGATGGAGCAGGAGCAAGAGCGCGGCATCACGATCACCTCCGCCGCGACCACCTGCGAGTGGCTCGATCACACGATCAACATCATCGACACGCCCGGCCACGTCGACTTCACGGTCGAGGTGGAGCGCTCGCTGCGCGTTCTCGACGGTGCGGTCGCGGTGTTCGACGCCGTGGCCGGCGTCGAGCCGCAGTCAGAGACGGTCTGGCGCCAGGCGGACCGCTACGGCGTTCCGCGCATCTGCTTCGTCAACAAGATGGACCGCGTCGGCGCGGAGTTCCACCGCTGCGTCGACATGATCGTGTCGCGTCTCGGCGCGACGCCGCTGGTCATCCAGCTTCCCTGGGGCGTTGAGGCCGACTTCAAGGGCGTCATCGACCTGGTGAAGATGAAGGGCCTGATCTGGAGCGCCGAGGCGGCCAAGGGCGAGATGTACGACACCGTCGACATCCCGGCCGACCACGCCGAGGTGGCCCGCGAGTGGCGCGACCGGCTCATCGAGACGGTCGCCGAGCACGACGACCAGCTCATGGAGCTCTACCTCGAGGGCGTCGAGCCCACCGAGGAGCAGCTCATCGCCGGCATCCGCCGCGCCACGCTGGCCAGCTCGCTCAACCCGGTCCTGTGCGGCACCGCGTTCAAGAACAAGGGCGTGCAGCCCCTGCTCGACGCCATCGTCGCCTACCTCCCCGCCCCGACCGACATCCCCGCCTTCAAGGGGCACGCGGTCGGCAAGGAGGAGGAGGTCATCGAGCGTCACGCGGACCCGACCGAGCCGTTCTCGGCGCTGGCCTTCAAGATCATGAGCGACCAGCACCTGGGCAAGCTCACCTTCATCCGGATCTACTCCGGCACGCTCGAGACCGGCACCTCCGTGGTGAACTCGGTCAAGGGCAAGAAGGAGCGCATCGGCAAGATCTACCAGATGCACGCCAACAAGCGCGAAGAGCGCGCGTCGGCGCACGCCGGTCAGATCGTGGCGGTCATGGGTCTGAAGGACACCACCACCGGTGACACCCTCTCCGACCCGGCCAACCCGGTCGTCCTTGAGTCGATGACCTTCCCAGCGCCGGTCATCAACGTGGCCATCGAGCCCAAGACCAAGGGCGACCAGGAGAAGCTCAGCACCGCGATCCAGCGCCTGGCCGAGGAGGACCCCTCCTTCCAGGTCCGCCGGGACGAGGAGACCGGGCAGACGGTCATCTGGGGCATGGGCGAGCTCCACCTGGAGATCCTCGTCGACCGGATGCGCCGCGAGTTCAAGGTCGAGGCCAACGTCGGCCGCCCGCAGGTGGCCTACCGCGAGACCATCCGCCGCAAGGTGGAGAAGATCGAGTACACGCACAAGAAGCAGACCGGTGGTTCCGGCCAGTTCGCGCGCGTGATCATCGACCTGGAGCCGCTGGGCGAGGGCAACGACGGTTACGAGTTCTCGAACAAGGTCAGCGGCGGCCGCATCCCCCGGGAGTACATCCCGTCGGTGGACGCGGGCGCCCAGGAGGCCGCCGAGTTCGGCGTGCTGGCCGGCTACCCGATGGTGGGTGTGAAGGTCACCCTCCAGGACGGTGCCTACCACGAGGTCGACTCCTCCGAAATGGCCTTCAAGATCGCCGGTTCGATGGCCTTCAAGGAGGCCGCGCGCCGCGCGGACGCCGTGATCCTGGAGCCGATGATGGCCGTCGAGGTCACCACGCCCGAGGACTACATGGGTGACGTCATCGGCGACCTCAACGGCCGCCGCGGACAGATCCAGGCTATGGAGGACCGGTCCGGGGCGAAGGTCATCAACGCCCTGGTCCCGCTGTCAGAGATGTTCGGCTACGTGGGCGACCTTCGCAGCAAGACCCAGGGCCGGGCCGTCTACAGCATGCAGTTCAACTCCTACTCGGAGGTGCCCCCGGGCATCGCCAAGGAGATCGTCGCGAAGGCTCGGGGCGAATAGCCCTGCACCTGGTGGCCCGGGGCGCCGAGAGATCGTCGCCCCCGCCGGCACAGGAGTCGGGGACAGGTCCCAGACCCTGACCGGCCCGGACGGCGGGAGATCGCCGTCCGGGGATCGGGCTCCGAGCCCGAGTGAGACTAGCAAGTCACGTCAGAATCTCTAAGGAGACAGAGCAGTGGCCAAGGCCAAGTTCGAGCGGACCAAGCCGCACGTGAACATCGGCACCATTGGGCACATCGACCACGGCAAGACCACTCTGACCGCGGCGATCACCAAGGTGCTCCACGACCGTTTCCCTCACCTCAATGAGGCGACCCCGTTCGACAAGATCGACAAGGCGCCCGAGGAGAAGGCCCGCGGCATCACCATCTCCATCGCCCACGTCGAGTACCAGACGGAGAAGCGTCACTACGCTCACGTGGACTGCCCCGGTCACGCCGACTACGTGAAGAACATGATCACCGGTGCGGCCCAGATGGACGGCGCGATCCTCGTGGTCGCCGCCACCGACGGCCCGATGCCGCAGACCAAGGAGCACGTCCTCCTGGCCCGCCAGGTCGGCGTCCCCTACATCGTCGTCGCCCTGAACAAGGCCGACATGGTGGACGACGAGGAGATCCTGGAGCTCGTCGAGCTCGAGGTCCGCGAGCTGCTCTCCGCTCAGGAGTTCCCGGGTGACGACCTGCCGGTCGTTCGCGTCTCGGCGCTGAAGGCGCTCGAGGGCGACGAGAAGTGGGGCGACTCGATCATCGAGCTCATGAACGCCGTCGACGACAACGTTCCCGAGCCGCAGCGTGACACCGACAAGCCGTTCCTCATGCCGATCGAGGACGTCTTCTCGATCACCGGCCGCGGCACCGTCGTGACCGGCCGCATCGAGCGCGGCATCGTCAAGGTCAACGAGACCGTCGACATCATCGGCATCAAGGAGAAGAGCACCACGACCACCGTCACCGGTGTCGAGATGTTCCGCAAGCTCCTTGACGAGGGCCGGGCCGGCGACAACGTCGGTCTGCTCCTGCGCGGCATCAAGCGCGAGGACGTCGAGCGCGGCCAGTGCATCATCAAGCCGGGCACGACCACCCCGCACACCGAGTTCGAGGCGCAGGTCTACATCCTGTCCAAGGACGAGGGCGGCCGCCACACGCCGTTCTTCAACAACTACCGCCCGCAGTTCTACTTCCGTACCACGGACGTGACGGGCGTCGTGACCCTCCCCGAGGGCACTGAGATGGTCATGCCCGGTGACAACACCGAGATGAGCGTCCAGCTGATCCAGCCCATCGCGATGGAGGACGGTCTGAAGTTCGCCATCCGCGAGGGTGGCCGCACCGTCGGTGCGGGTCGAGTCACGAAGATCATCAAGTAGCACGACCGCGGGTCGGCGGTCGGCCCCGGGGAACCGGGTCCGACCGCCGCACCACGACGGGGCCGCTCCGCGCGGCCCCAGAGCCCACGGCGAGCTCCGAGCCCACCCGGGCCCGTGATCTCGCAGCCGTCTCGGCCGTCGCGACCGAGATGACTGCAAGATCACGGAAGAAGAGGGGGGCCATGGGGCGCAAGCCACGTGGGACACCCACAGCGGCAAAAGGCCGCACGAAACTTTTGCAGGACGACAGCGAAGGACACCGAGGCCACTATGGCGGGACAGAAGATCCGCATCCGGCTTAAGGCCTATGACCACGAGGTCATCGACGTCTCGGCCAAGAAGATCGTCGAGACGGTGACGCGGACTGGGGCGAAGGTCGCGGGCCCGGTGCCGTTGCCGACCGAGAAGAACGTGTACTGCGTCATCCGCTCGCCGCACAAGTACAAGGACAGCCGTGAGCACTTCGAAATGCGCACGCACAAGCGGCTGATTGACATCATCGATCCGACGCCGAAGACCGTCGACTCGCTCATGCGTCTCGACCTTCCGGCCGGCGTCGACATCTCGATCAAGCTCTGAGGGAACGCACTGACATGGCTAAGCAGATCAAGGGCGTCCTGGGCAAGAAGCTCGGCATGACCCAGGTCTTCGATGAGGGCAACCGGATCGTCCCGGTGACCGTCATCGAGGCCGGTCCGTGCGTGGTGACCCGCGTCCGCACTGAGGACAAGGACGGCTACTCCGCTGTTCAGCTCGGCTACGGGCAGGTGGACCCGCGCAAGGTGAACAAGCCGCTGGGTGATTATCTGCGCAAGCACGACATCACCCCGCGCCGCTACTTCGTCGAGCTCCGGACCTCCGACGCTTCCGAGTACACGCTCGGCCAGGAAGTCCTGGCCGACACCTTCGAGGCCGGCCAGTTCATCGACGTGACCGGCAAGAGCAAGGGCAAGGGCTTCGCGGGTGTCATGAAGCGTCACGGCTTCAAGGGCCTCAGCGCCTCGCACGGCACCCAGCGCAAGCACCGCTCGCCCGGCTCCATCGGCGGCTGCGCCACTCCGGGCCGCGTGTTCAAGGGCCTGCGCATGGCGGGCCGCATGGGCAACGTCCGGACCACCGTCCAGAACCTCAAGGTTCACGCCGTGGACGCCGAGAAGAACCTCATCCTGGTCAAGGGTGCGGTTCCCGGCGCCAACGGCAGCCTGGTCCTCATTCGCACCGCTGCCAAGAAGGGGGCTGCCAAGTGAGCACCACCGTTGACGTCCTCGACGCGGCCGGCGCGAAGACCGGGAGCGTGGACCTGCCGGAGGCCATCTTCGGCGCCAAGGTCAACATCCCGTTGATCCACCAGGTCGTCGTCGCCCAGCTGGCCGCGCGCCGTCAGGGCACCCACAAGACGAAGACCCGCGGCGAGGTCCGAGGCGGCGGCAAGAAGCCGTACCGCCAGAAGGGCACCGGCCGGGCCCGTCAGGGTTCGACCCGCGCGCCGCAGTTCACCGGCGGTGGCACCGTCCACGGCCCGCAGCCGCGTGACTACAGCCAGAAGACGCCCAAGAAGATGAAGGCCGCCGCCCTGCGCGGGGCCCTCAGCGACCGGGCGGCCGGCGGCCGCGTGCACATTGTGGACAGCCTGGTCAGCGGGGACACCCCGAAGACCAAGGCGGCCCTCACTGCGCTGCGCAACATCTCCAAGGCTCGCAGCGTCCTCGTCGTGGTCGACGCGGACGACGAGCTCACCTGGCTGAGCCTGCGGAACGCGCCGGAGGTCCACCTCCTGGACGCGGGCCAGCTCAACACGTATGACGTGCTCTGCTACGACGACGTGGTCTTCACGCGTGAGGCGTACGACCAGGTCGTGGCGCGGCTGGGCAGCAGCGGGAAGGAAGACGCCTGATGCAGAAGATCGCCGACCCGCGCGACATCATCATCAAGCCGATCGTCTCTGAGAAGAGCTACGGCCTGATCGATGAGCACAACAAGTACACGTTCTTGGTGCGCAAGACGGCCAACAAGACGCAGGTGAAGATCGCTGTAGAGCAGATCTTCGGCGTCAAGGTCACCAGCGTGAACACGATCAACCGCCAGGGCAAGCGTAAGCGGACGAAGTTCGGTTACGGCCAGCGCCCGAGCACCAAGCGGGCGATCGTGAGCCTGGTGGAAGGCGACCGGATCGACATCTTCGGTCAGATCAGCTGATCTCCGCCTCCGCACAGCCAAGCAACATCGACAAGGGATGAACGAAAAAGATGGGCATCCGTAAATACAAGCCGACGACTCCGGGTCGCCGCGGCGCGAGCGTCTCGGACTTCGCCGAGATCACGCGCAGCACTCCGGAGAAGTCGCTGCTTGCTCCCCTGCACAGCAAGGGTGGTCGTAACGTCCACGGCCGGGTGACCGCGCGTCACCAGGGTGGCGGGCACAAGCGCGCCTACCGGATCATCGACTTCCGGCGCCACGACAAGGACGGCATTCCGGCCAAGGTCGCTCACATCGAGTACGACCCCAACCGGACGTCGCGCATCGCGCTCCTGCACTACGCGGACGGCGAGAAGCGCTACATCCTCGCTCCCACGGGCATCAAGCAGGGCGACCGCATCGAGAACGGCCCCGCGGCCGACATCAAGCCGGGCAACTGCCTGCCGCTGCGCAACATCCCGACCGGTACCTTCATCCACGCCGTGGAGCTGAAGCCGGGCGGCGGCGCGAAGCTGGGCCGGTCCGCCGGCGCGCAGATCCAGCTGCTGGCGAAGGAAGGGCAGTACGCCACGCTGCGCATGCCCTCCGGCGAAATGCGCCAGGTGGACGTGCGCTGCCGCGCCTCCGTCGGCCAGGTCGGCAACGCCGAGCAGGCCAACATCAACATCGGTAAGGCAGGCCGCAACCGCTGGAAGGGCAAGCGCCCGACCGTCCGCGGTGTCGCCATGAACCCGGTCGACCACCCGCACGGTGGTGGTGAGGGTAAGACCTCCGGCGGTCGCCACCCGGTGAACCCCAAGGGCAAGCCCGAGGGTCGTACCCGCCAGGCCAACAAGGCCAGCGACCGACTGATCATCCGTCGGCGGAGCAAGAGGAAGAAGCGGTAGGAGCAGCCTAAATGCCACGTAGCCTTAAGAAGGGTCCTTTCGTTGACGACCACCTGATGAAGAAGGTGGACACGCAGAACGAAAAGGGCACCAAGAACGTCATCAAGACGTGGTCGCGGCGCTCCATGATCGTGCCCGACATGCTCGGCCACACGATCGCCGTCCACGACGGGCGCAAGCACGTCCCGGTGTTCGTCACCGAGTCGATGATCGGTCACAAGCTGGGTGAGTTCGCGCCGACGCGGACCTTCCGGAGCCACGTCAAGGAAGACCGGCGTAGCCGGCGGTAAGCGCCTTAGAAACGAGGAGTAAGCGATGGAAGCCAGGGCTCAGGCGCGGTTCGTCCGCGTCACGCCCCAGAAGGCCCGCCGCGTGGTGGACCTCATTCGCGGGCTGCCCGCTTCGGAGGCGCAGGCCGTGCTGCAGTTCGCCCCCCAGGCGGCGAGCGAGCCGATCTTCAAGGTGCTCACGAGCGCGATGGCGAACGCCGAGCACAACTTCAAGCTCGACCGCGAGACGCTGGTCGTGAGCCGGGCGTGGGTCGACGAGGGCCCGACGCTGAAGAGGTTCCGTCCCCGTGCCCAGGGCCGTGCCTATCGGATCAACAAGCGGACGAGCCACATCACTGTGATCGTCGAAGCCCGGCCGGAAGGTCAGGGCAGGCCGAAGGGAAGGACCCGCTAGTGGGCCAGAAGGTTAACCCGCACGGGTTCCGACTCGGCATCACGACCGACTTCAAGAGCCGGTGGTACGCCGACAAGCTGTACAAGTCCTACGTCGCCGAGGACGTGTCGATCCGCCGCATGCTGCAGAAGGGCATGGAGCGGGCGGGCATCTCCAAGGTCGAGATCGAGCGCACCACCGACCGCGTCCAGGTCGACATCCACACCGCCCGGCCGGGCATCGTCATCGGCCGCCGCGGCGCCGAGGCGGACCGCATCCGTGGCGACCTTGAGAAGCTGACCAAGAAGCAGGTCCAGCTGAACATCCTCGAGGTCAAGAACCCCGAGGTGGACGCCCAGCTCGTCGCCCAGGGCGTGGCCGAGCAGCTCTCCAGCCGGGTCTCCTTCCGGCGTGCGATGCGCAAGGCCATGCAGTCGGCGATGAAGAGCGGCGCCAAGGGCATCCGTGTCCAGTGCTCCGGTCGTCTCGGCGGCGCCGAGATGTCGCGCTCGGAGTTCTACCGCGAGGGTCGCGTTCCGCTGCACACCCTCCGCGCGGACATCGACTACGGCTTCTACGAGGCCCGCACCACCTTCGGCCGCATCGGCGTGAAGGTGTGGATCTACAAGGGCGAGGCTCCGCCGAGCCGCGCCGAGCGCGAGGCGGCCGCGGCCGGCGCGCGCGCGGGCGGCCAGCGTCGTGACCGCACCGACCGGCCGCAGCGCGGCCGCGGCGCGGGCGGCGGCGGTCGTGGCCGTGACGGCGGCGCCCCCCGTGGCGGCGGCCGTGGCCCGAGGACCGAAAGCACCGCGCCCGCTGGGGCGCCCGAGACCGGCCCGGCGGAGCAGCCGGGTGCTGAAGGGAGCTGACCATGCTGATCCCTCGCAGGGTCAAGCACCGCAAGCAGCACCGGCCTGACCGCAGCGGAGCCGCCAAGGGCGGCACCAGGGTCGTGTTCGGCGAGTTCGGCATCCAGGCGCTTGAGCACCACTACGTGACCAACCGCCAGATCGAGGCCGCTCGTATCGCCATGACCCGGCACATCCGCCGTGGCGGCAAGGTGTGGATCAACATCTACCCCGACCGTCCCCTGACGAAGAAGCCGGCCGAGACCCGCATGGGTTCCGGTAAGGGTTCGCCGGAGTGGTGGATCGCCAACGTCAAGCCCGGCCGTGTCATGTTCGAGCTCTCGGGCGTCTCCGAGCCGGTGGCCCGTGAGGCCCTCCGGCGCGCGATGCACAAGCTCCCGATGAAGTGCCGGTTCGTCAAGCGCGAAGTAGGGGAGGCCTGATGCACCGCCAGATGCACAAGCTCCCGATGCTGTGCTCGTCGAAAAGCTGCCGGTTTGTTAAGCGTGAAGTGGGTGAGGCGTGATGGCTAAGGGCCTGACCGCCGGTGAGCTGCGTACTTCTGACCAGGATGAGCTGGTCCAGAAGCTGAAGGAAGCCAAGGAGGAGCTTTTCAACCTCCGCTTCCAGGCGGCGACCGGTCAGTTGGAAAGCCACGGGCGGCTCCGTGCCGTCCGCCGCGAGATCGCCCGTATCTACACCGTGATGCGCGAGCGGGAGCTCGGAATCATCACGGTCGAGAAGGAGCCGAGCGATGGCTGAGACAACTGAGACCACCGACAAGCAGGCGCGGAACTACCGCAAGACCCGTGAGGGTCTGGTCGTCAGCGACAAGATGGACAAGACCGTCGTCGTCGCCGTCGAAGACCGCGTCAAGCACCCGCTGTACGGCAAGGTCATCCGCCGTACGACCAAGTACAAGGCCCACGACGAGGCCAACTCCTGCGGCGTCGGCGACCGCGTTCTCCTGATGGAGACCCGGCCGCTGTCCGCCACCAAGCGGTGGCGGGTCGTGGAGATCCTCGAGCGGGCCAAGTAAGTCGCCTTGCGGGAGACCCCTCTGGAAGGGGGTCTCCCGCGCGGGCGTCCCCCCTCGGTGCCGGCCCGGCCGGCACCAGGGCGCATTAGACCGAAATCTAGTTCCGCCAGGCTCATCGGATGAGAACCGGCGTGACACACGGGAGTTGACGTGATCCAGCAGGAGTCGCGGCTCAAGGTCGCCGACAACACGGGTGCAAAGGAAATCTTGTGCATCCGCGTGCTCGGCGGCTCGGGTCGGCGCTACGCGGGTATCGGCGACATCATCGTCGCGACGGTGAAGGACGCCCTTCCCGCCGCGGGTGTCAAAAAGGGTGATGTGGTCAAGGCTGTCGTGGTGCGCACCACTAAGGAGCGCCGCCGCCCCGACGGCTCCTACATCCGCTTCGACGAGAACGCCGCGGTCATCATCAAGGACAGCGGTGACCCTCGGGGCACGCGTATCTTCGGTCCGGTGGGTCGCGAGCTGCGCGAGAAGAAGTTCATGCGCATCATCTCGCTCGCGCCGGAGGTGTTGTAAATGCCGAAGCTGCATGTGAAGAAGGGTGACCTCGTCCAGGTCATCGCCGGTAAGGACAAGGGTGCCAAGGGTCGCGTGATCCTCGCTCTCCCGCGCGAGGACCGCGTGGTCGTCGAGGGCGTCAACATGATCAAGAAGCACTCGAAGGTCACCCACCAGGGTCCGCGCGGCGCCAAGGAAGGCGGCGTGCAGACCATGGAGGCCCCCATCCACGTGAGCAACGTCAAGAAGCTCAAGGATGAGGCGAAGAAGGACGACAAGCCCGCCAAGAAGGCCGACAAGGCCGACGAATCGGGTGAGGACAACTGATGACCGCCACCACAACCGAGACCGAGCGCGTCGCGCCGCGTCTCAAGCAGCGCTACCACGAGGAGATCGCCGCCAAGCTGCGCGAGCAGTTCGGCATCGAGAACGCCATGCAGATCCCCAGGCTCACCAAGATCAAGGTGAACATGGGCGTCGGCGAGGCGGCTCGTGACTCCAAGCTCATCGAGGGCGCGGTGCGCGATCTCACCGCCATCACCGGTCAGAAGCCGGCCGTCGCCCACGCCCGCAAGTCCATCGCCCAGTTCAAGCTGCGCGAGGGCATGCCGATCGGCGCGCACGTGACGCTGCGCGGCGACCGCATGTGGGAGTTCCTGGACCGGCTGCTCTCCCTGGCGCTTCCGCGCATCCGGGACTTCCGCGGCCTGTCGCCCAAGCAGTTCGACGGCAACGGGAACTACACCTTCGGTCTGACCGAGCAGGTCATGTTCCACGAGGTGGACCCCGACCGGGTCGACCGCCAGCGGGGCATGGACATCACGGTCGTGACCACGGCCACGAACGACGACCAGGGCCGGGCGCTGCTGAAGCTTCTCGGCTTCCCCTTCAAGGAGGCCTGATGGCAAAGAAGTCTCTGATCGCGAAGGCCGAGCGCAAGCCGAAGTTCGGCGTGCGGGCGTACACTCGATGCTCGCGCTGTGGCCGGCCCCGCGCCGTCTACCGCAAGTTCGGCCTCTGCCGCGTGTGCTTCCGTGAGATGGCGCACCGGGGCGAGCTGCCCGGCATCACCAAGTCGAGCTGGTAGTCCGCGTGCGGGCTCCTCTTCGAGGGGCTCCCCGAGGGACATCCCTCAGGGAGGGGCCCGCACGGCGCCAGCCGTACATATAAGTCATATCAACCGGGCGCTGCTCTAGGCGCCCATGACCACACCGTAGGTCCCGTCACAGGGAAACCGCGGTGAGGAGGGCCACCGGCCATGACGATGACCGACCCGATCGCAGACATGTTGACACGTCTGCGTAACGCGAACTCGGCATACCACGACACCGTGGCCATGCCGTACTCGAAGATCAAGGCGCACATCGCCGAGATCCTCCAGCAGGAGGGTTACATCCAGTCCTGGGCCGTCGAAGACGCCAAGGTCGGGAAGAACCTCGTGGTGGAGCTCAAGTTCGGGCCTACGCGTGAACGGTCTATCGCGGGCCTGCGCCGGGTTTCCAAGCCCGGTCTGCGGGTCTATGCAAAGAAGGACAACCTGCCCCGGGTCCTGGGCGGTCTGGGCGTCGCGATCATCTCGACGTCCGGCGGGCTCATGACCGACAGGCAGGCCGGCAAGCGTGGTGTGGGCGGGGAAGTCCTCGCCTACGTTTGGTAGAGGGGAGGAATCACAGCATGTCGCGAATTGGACGGCTGCCCATCCCCGTACCGAATGGTGTTGACATCACCATCGACGGCCGGGATGTCACGGTCAAGGGCCCCAAGGGCACGCTTTCGCACACGGTCGCCGAGCCGATCGTGGTCGAGAAGGGCGAGGACGGCACGATCGCCGTCACCCGCCCCAACGACGAGCAGAAGGTCCGTGCGCTGCACGGACTCTCCCGCACGCTGATCGCCAACATGGTGGACGGCGTGACCAAGGGATACAGCAAGACGCTGGAGATCGTCGGCGTGGGTTACCGCGTCCAGGCCAAGAGCCCGGCGCAGCTGGAGTTCTCGCTGGGCTTCAGTCACCCCGTGGTCGTCGACGCCCCTGAGGGTGTCTCCTTCCGCGTCGATCGGCCGACCCTGTTCCACGTGGACGGCATCGACAAGCAGAAGGTCGGCGAAGTCGCCGCGAACATCCGCAAGCTGCGCAAGCCCGACCCCTACAAGGGCAAGGGTGTGCGGTACCAGGGCGAAGTCATCCGCCGCAAGGTCGGAAAGGCTGGTAAGTAGTCATGGCCTTCACCAAGGTTGCCAAGCACACGGCCGCGCGCGCCCTGTCGCGTTCGCGTCGTCACCGTCGTGTCCGCAAGAAGGTCGTGGGCTCTCCGGCCCGTCCGCGCCTGGTCGTCAACCGCTCCGCGCGCCACATGTTCGTGCAGATCGTCGACGACCTCGCCGGCCACACGCTGGTGAGCGCGTCCACCCTGGACGCCTCCCTGCGCACGGCCGAGGGCACCAAGACCGACAAGGCGAAGAAGGTCGGCGAGCTCCTCGCTCAGCGGGCCAAGGCCGCCGGGATCACCGCCGTGGTCTTCGACCGCGGTGGCAATCGCTACGCGGGCCGCATCGCGGCTCTCGCGGACAGCGCCCGTGAAGGCGGGCTGGAGTTCTGATGGGGCGAGCATCGCAACCGACGTCTCCGGCCGGCATCGCAATCAAGAGCAATGAGGAGAGGGACCACTGATGGCTGCAGCTCCGCGTCGCGGCGCCGGCGGCGGTGGTGAGCGGCGTGACCGTCGCGACGATCGCCGCGGCGGCGCTGCCGAGAAGGGCGTCTCGTACATCGAGCGCGTGGTGAAGATCAACCGAGTTGCCAAGGTCGTCAAGGGTGGTCGGCGCTTCAGCTTCACCGCCCTGGTTGTCGTCGGTGACGGCAACGGCCTGGTAGGCGTGGGATACGGCAAGGCCAAGGAGGTGCCCGCGGCGATCGCCAAGGGCGTCGAGGAGGCCAAGAAGCACTTCTTCAAGGTGCCGCGCATCCAGGGCACCATCCCGCACACCTCGCAGGGTGAGGACGCCGCCGGCGTCGTCCTGCTGCGGCCGGCCTCGCCCGGTACCGGTGTCATCGCGGGTGGCCCCGTGCGCGCCGTCCTTGAGTGCGCCGGCATCCACGACGTGCTGTCCAAGTCGCTCGGCTCGGACAACCCGATCAACATCGTCCACGCCACCGTGGCGGCGCTGAAGGGCCTCAGCAGGCCCGAGGAGATCGCCGCCCGCCGTGGGCTCCCGATCGAGCACGTCGCCCCCGTGCGCATGCTCAAGGCGCGCGCCGAGGGCATCGCCGAGGCCGCCGCTGCGGCGAAGGCGGTGAGCTAGCCGATGGCTCGTCTCAAGATCACCCAGACCCGGTCGAAGATCGGTGGCAAGCAGAACCAGCGTGACTCGCTGCGCTCGCTGGGCCTGAAGCGAATCGGCGACGTCGTCGTCAAGGAGGACCGCCCGGAGATCCGGGGCATGGTCGCCGTGGTGACGCACCTCGTCGAGGTGGAAGAGGTCGACTAGTCATGGCTAACGCAGAGAACCAGAGCGGCGCGCGGCCGCTCGGCATCCACGACCTGCGTCCGGCCCCCGGCGCCAACAAGGCCAAGATCCGCAAGGGTCGCGGCGAGGCGTCCAAGGGCAAGACCGCCGGTCGTGGCACCAAGGGCACCAAGTCCCGCACGAACGTCCCTCTCGGCTTCGAGGGCGGCCAGGTTCCGCTTCAGCGGCGGCTGCCCAAGCGGAAGGGCTTCTCCAACGCCATGTTCAAGACGACCTACCAGGTCGTCAATCTGGACAAGCTCAGCGAGCTGTTCACCGAGGGCGGAGACGTCACGGTGGACACGCTGGTTGCGCGTGGCGCGGTCCGCAAGAACCAGCCGGTCAAGGTCCTGGGAACCGGCGACATCTCGGTGGCGTTGAACGTGCAGGCGCACGCTTTCTCCGCCTCCGCGAAGGAGAAGATCGCTGCGGCCGGTGGCTCTGTCACCGAGCTGTAGGCAAGGCAGTACGAGGCGCGGGGGCTCCGTGGGGAGCCGCCGCGCCCGTAGTGCGTTAGAGTGCGCTGGACAAAGGCTGTCCAGGGCTCGTTGAGTCAGAGACGTGCCGATGCTTCACTTTCAGACCTTCGCTGACCGATACCGCCTTATAGGCGCGCAGGAGGGACCGTGCTGACCGCGATTACCCGGGCGTTCCGTACGCCCGACCTGCGCAACAAGCTGCTCTTCACACTGGGCATCATCGTGTTGTTCCGACTGGGTTCGGTGCTGCCGACCCCCGGCGTCAACACGGTGAACGTGCAGCAGTGTCTGAAAGAGGCGCAGGCGGGCGACGCCGCCAACATTTATGGCATGGTGCAGCTCTTCAGCGGCGGCGCGCTGCTGAAACTTTCAGTGTTCGCGCTGGGCATCATGCCGTACATCACCTCGAGCATCATCCTTCAGCTCCTGACGGTGGTGATCCCCCGCCTGGAGGCCCTCAAGAAGGAGGGTCAGTCCGGCACCGCGAAGATCACGCAGTACACGCGTTACCTGACCATCGGCCTGGCCGTGCTGCAGTCGACCGCGTTCGTGGCCCTCGCGCGCACCGGTCAGCTGTTCCCGAACTGCCGCCAGCCGCTGCTGGTGAACAACGACGCCTTCACCATCGTCACGATGGTGGTCGTCATGACGGCCGGCACCTCGGTCATCATGTGGCTGGGCGAGCTCGTGACCGACCGCGGCGTCGGCAACGGCATGTCCATCCTGATCTTCACCCAGGTCATCGCGGTCTTCCCGTCGGAGCTGCTGAACATCTTCCGGCAGAACGCCTTCACCTTCGTCGTGGTGATGATCGTCGGTGTGTTCATGATCGCGGCCGTGGTGTTCGTCGAGCAGGCCCAGCGCCGCATCCCGGTGCAGTACGCCAAGCGCATGGTCGGCCGCCGGATGTACGGCGGCACCTCGACCTACATCCCGCTGAAGGTGAACCAGGCCGGCATCATCCCGGTCATCTTCGCCTCCTCGCTGCTCTACCTGCCGCAGCTCGTGGTCTCGCTGTTCGGCAACAGTGAGAACCCCGGCGCGGTCGTGCAGTGGCTCGCGCAGAACTTCGTCCGCGGCGACCACCCGGTCTACATGCTCACGTTCTTCGTGCTGATCATCTTCTTCACTTACTTCTACGTGTCCATCACCTTCAACCCCGTTGAAGTGGCCGACAACATGAAGAAGTACGGTGGATTCATCCCAGGCATCCGTCCGGGACGGCCGACCGCCGAGTACCTGAGCTACGTGCTCAACCGGCTGACCGCTCCGGGCTCGCTCTACCTGGGGCTGATCTCCATGGTTCCGATCATCGCGCTCGCGGTGGCCGGGGCCAGCCAGAACTTCCCGTTCGGAGGCACGAGCATTCTGATCATGGTTGGTGTTGGGCTGGACACCGTTAAGCAGATCGAGAGCCAGCTCCAGCAGCGGAACTACGAGGGCTTCCTCAAGTAGTGCGCGTCGTCCTGGTCGGGCCCCCCGGAGCGGGCAAGGGGACACAGGCCCAGTTCATCGCATCGAACCTGTCCATCCCGAAGATCTCGACAGGTGACATCTTCCGTGCCAACGTGTCGGGCGGCACGGAACTCGGCAAGCTTGCCAAGGAGTACATGGACCGCGGCGACCTCGTACCCGACGAGGTGACCGTCGCCATGGTCCGCGACCGCCTCGGGGAGCCGGACGCGCAGGAGGGTTTCCTGCTGGACGGCTTCCCGCGTAACGTGCCGCAGGCGCAGATCTTGAACAAGATGCTGGCCGAGTTCGGCACCCACCTCGATGTCGTCCTCGAACTCGTGGTCGACGACGAGGAGGTCGTGCGCCGCCTGGCCGGCCGGCGCACCTGCCGCTCCTGCGGCAAGGTGTGGCACGTGGTCTTCGACCCCTCCTCCAAGGACGGGGTCTGCGACGCCTGCGGCGGCGATCTGTTCCAGCGGGACGACGACCGGGAAGAGACGATCCGCCACCGCCTGGAGGTCTACCAGCAGCAGACGGCTCCGCTGATCTCCTTCTACGCCGACGAGGGCATCCTGCACGGCGTGGACGCCACCGGGCCGGTCGAAGAGATCACCCAGCGGGCGATGGCGGAACTGCGCCGTTTCACTGACTGAACGCACCACTCCGACGCCACCTTTGGGTTCGTCCCAAGGGTGGCGTTCGGCTTGCCGGGGGACAATCAGGGGGGACAATCGGGGGAATTGGGATGCCGCGCGGTCCGTTGATTCACCCCAGGGGGTGCCAGTAAGTGTTCAAGAAGAACAAGCACGGAATTCAGATCAAGACGCCCGCACAGCTGGAGAAGATGCGGGCCGCCGGGCTGGTGGTCGGGCGCACGCTCCAGCTCCTGCGCGAGTCCGTGCGCCCGGGGATGACGCCGCTCGACCTCGACGCCATCGCCGAGAAGGCGATCCGCGACGAGGGGGCCATCCCGTCGTTCAAGGGCTACCAGGGCTATCCGGCGTCCATCTGCGCCTCGGTGAACGAGGAGGTCGTCCACGGCATCCCCGGCGACCGGCGTCCCCTGCGCGAGGGCGACATCATCTCCATCGACTGCGGTGCCATCCTCGACGGCTGGCACGGCGACTCGGCGATCACCATGGGCATCGGCGAGATCGACCCCAAGCTGGCCGAGCTGATGCGGGTGACCGAAGAGGCCATGTGGCGCGGCATCGCCGCCCTGACCGTCGGCCGGCACCTGTCCGACATCGGGTACGAGGTAGAGCGCTACGTGCGTTCTCAGGGTCGTTACGGCATTCCTCAGGAGTACGGCGGCCACGGCATCGGCACCGAGATGCACATGGACCCATGGGTGGCCAACCACGGGCGGCCGGGCCGGGGCCCGCGCTTCGAGACCGGCATGTGCTTCGCCGTCGAGCCGATGGTGAACCTCGGCACCGACCGCACCCGCGTGCTGGCCGACGACTGGACCGTTGTGACCATCGACGGAAAACCCTCCGCGCACTTCGAGCACAGCGTCGCGGTGACCGATAATGGTCCTTGGGTGCTCACCGCCCTTGACGGGGGGAAAGCACGCCTTGGCGAGCTTCTAGGAGAGAAGGCCGCGACCGACGGCAAGACGGAGTGATGCGCTCCCTTGACCCGCTCGTGGAACGGCCTGTCGGCTGACGTCTGCGCGGGAGTTGATGGTGATGGCTGCGACACCGGACATGAGGGCGTCCGACGGCGACCGAGACAGGGTCGCGGCCGCACTGCGTGAGCATTGCGCCCAAGGCAGGCTCACGATGGACGAGTTCAACGAGCGCCTCGAACTCGTCTACGCCGGGCGCACCTACGGCGACCTGCAGAAGCTCACCGCCGACCTGCCCGACATCGACCTGCACAACCTTCCCGCCGCCCAGGCGCCGGCGCCGTCCCCGGAGGCCGGCCAGGGCGTGAAGGTGATCAAGGCCGCCTGGTCGGCGTGGGCCTCCGTGCTGGCCGTCTGCACGGTGGTCTACGCCCTCACCGACCTCGGCGGATATTTCTGGCCGATGTGGGTGGCGGGCCCCTGGGGCGCGATTCTGCTGGTCAGCACCATCTTCGGTGCGGGTTCGCGCGACTCGGGGAAGAAGGCCTGAGCCCTTCCGTATTCGCGTGTTCTGTGGAGAAATACACCCTCGGCGGTGAGTGCGTATTCGTACGCAGAACGGTAGGGCCGAACTCCATAACGTGAGCGTTGTCCGGAACGAGCGGCACACAGAAAGCTCGACCGGCACGGGGAACGCGTCCTCACCCTGAGGACGCTCGCTCACAGGAGGAAACCGTGCGCAAGATCCGCAACCTGCTCGTCGGCACCGCCCTCGCCGGTGCTCTGGCGGCCGGCGTCGCCGCCGCCCCCGCCGCCTCGGCGTCGACGGAGGGCGCCGCCGCCGCCACCTCGGCCACCCAGGCTCTGTCCCGTCACAGCTTCGGCCCGTACTTCTCCGACTTCGGCGGCCGCGAGGACCGGGGCGACCGCGCCTACGTCAAGGGCTTCTGGGGCCGGTCGGGCGGCCACTACTACCTCGACTTCGACCTGTTCGACCGTGACCGCGACCGCCAGTACGCGTGGCTGGACGTCTACTACCACAACGGCAGCGGCTGGCACTTCTACAAGCGCTACCGCACCTTCGGCCACTTCGGCCACCGCATCGACTTCAACCGGCGCACGGACGGCTTCCGCTTCCGCGTGGGCGAGGGTTCCACCCGTGACTACGACTGGAGCGGCTGGCACCGGTTCTGACCGGTCTCCTCTCTCACGGTGATCAGACCTTCCGGTCTCAGTGAGGGGGACCGGAGGCGGGGGAAGACGAGCGGGTGCTCCTGGGGGGGAGCGCCCGCTCTTCTCGTGTTCAGGCCCATTGGACTGTTCACGGGCATTGGACTGTTCACGGGCATTGGACGCAGGCTTTACCGCTCAGGGCAGTTTCCCGGGGTGTCGCCGGGTAGGTGAGCTTTTGCGAGCGCCCCCCGGGCGCGCCACGAGCACGCGCCCACCCAGGCCCGGTATCGGCGGTACCGTGCGGCCGGGTGGGCGCGTCCGCGCCGGCGCCGCGCGGCAGGTGGTCTGCTCGGACATCGCGCGGCAGGTGGCCCGGTCGGGGGCCGAAGCAGGGGCGGCGGGTCCGCTGCTCTTCCGGGTTCGGTGAGGTACGCTAGTGGTCGGTTGTGTCCGGACAAGCGCCAGGCGTTTCGCAATTCCTCGCCGGTTGTCGTACACTCCTTTGTCGGCTCACTATGACCAATGCGCGTCGGCGGTCAGCTATCGCCGCTCTCTCATGCGCGCTTCAGGTCGCGGCTGCTTAGTGTGCCGATACCTCAGACGACCGATCAGTGAAACGCGAGGGACATGGCCAAGAAGGACGGCGCCATCGAGATCGAGGGCACTGTGGTTGAGTCGCTCCCGAACGCGATGTTCCGGGTGCAACTCGACAACGGCCATAAGGTCCTGGCCCACATCAGCGGACGGATGCGGATGCACTACATCCGGATCCTCCCCGACGACAGGGTTGTCGTTGAACTGAGCCCCTACGACCTCAGTCGTGGGCGGATCGTCTACCGATACAAGTAAGCCCCCCGTCCCGGCAGCGAGGAAGAACCGCCGCGGTCGTGCGTTCCGCACGGCGTCGGCGGGACTACCGGGCAGGGCCGGCGGGCGGGCCGTCTGAGGAACGACAGGGACTATGAAGGTCAAGCCGAGCGTCAAGAAGATCTGCGACAAGTGCAAGGTGATCCGCCGGCACGGTCGCGTCATGGTGATCTGCGACAACCTGCGCCACAAGCAGCGCCAGGGCTGATCGCGGCCCGGGTGAGGCGTCCGGCCCTCAGGGGGCGGACGGGCTCACCCGGAACAACGTAATCGCGCACCACACCCGCGCAGGCGGCCTCAGGGCCGAACCGCGCGGGCGACCCCCGGTCGGAGGCCGGGGCCCTCACCCCGGGCATGGGGAGGGGTAGTGAGGCGCAGGACCTCCGCCACATCGAAGGAGAATGCCCGACCATGGCTCGCCTGGTTGGCGTCGACCTCCCCCGCGACAAGCGGCTGGAGATCGCTCTCACCTACATCTACGGAATCGGCCGCAGCCGCGCCATCGAGATCCTGAACGCCACCGGCGTGAACGGTGACCTGCGGGTCCACCAGCTCAGCGACACCGAGCTGGTGCCTCTGCGTGACTACATCGAAGCCACCTTCAAGATCGAAGGTGACCTCCGCCGCGAGGTCCAGGCCGACATCCGCCGCAAGATCGAAATCGGCTGCTACCAGGGCATCCGTCACCGTCGCGGCCTTCCCGTGCATGGTCAGCGCACGCAGACCAACGCGCGCACCCGCAAGGGCAAGAAGAAGACCGTGGCCGGCAAGAAGAAGCCCGGCAAGAAGTAGTCCGCGACGCGGCGCAGAGCCGGGCCGTCCGACGACCCGATGCCGCGCCGCCGTCCACGCAGCAGGACCGACCACCTCAGGAGATAGCGCTACATGCCTCCGAAGAGCCGCCAGGGTGCACCGAAGAAGGTGCGCCGCAAGGAAAAGAAGAACGTCGCTCACGGGCACGCCCACATCAAGAGCACGTTCAACAACACGATCGTTTCGATCACCGACCCCAGCGGGAACGTGATCTCCTGGGCCAGCGCCGGCCACGTCGGCTTCAAGGGCTCCCGCAAGTCCACGCCGTTCGCGGCGCAGATGGCCGCCGAGAACGCCGCCCGCCGCGCCATGGAGCACGGCATGCGCAAGGTCGACGTCTTCGTCAAGGGCCCCGGCTCCGGTCGTGAGACCGCGATCCGGTCCCTCCAGGCCACCGGCCTTGAGGTGGGGTCCATCCAGGACGTGACCCCGGTTCCGCACAATGGCTGCCGTCCGCCCAAGCGCCGCCGCGTCTGAGGCCCAGGAGAAATAGAGAAATGGCTCGTTACACCGGAGCGGACTGCAAGCTCTGCCGCCGTGAGAAGACCAAGCTCTTCCTCAAGGGCAGCAAGTGTGAGTCCCCCAAGTGCCCCATCGAGATCCGTCCTTACCCTCCGGGTGAGCACGGCCGCGGCCGTCCCAAGGAGTCTGAGTACCAGCTCCAGCTTCGTGAGAAGCAGAAGACCCGCCGCATCTACGGCATCCTCGAGAAGCAGTTCCGCAACTACTACGAGGAAGCCAACCGCAAGTCGGGCAAGACGGGTGAGAACCTCCTCCAGATCCTGGAAAGCCGTCTCGACAACGTCGTCTTCCGCGCCGGCCTGGCCGTGTCCCGTGACGCCGCCCGCCAGCAGGTGCGCCACGGCCACATCCTGGTCAACGGCAAGAAGGTCGACATCCCGTCCTACCGCGTCCGCGAGCACGACATCATCGAGGTCCGCGAGAAGGCTCGCAACCTGATGCCGTACGAGGTGGCCCGCGCCACCACGGGCGACCGCACCGTCCCGGCCTGGCTGGGCGTCGTTCCCGACAAGCTGCGCGTCCTGGTGCACCAGCTCCCGGTCCGTCAGCAGATCGACACCCAGGTCCAGGAGCAGCTGATCGTCGAGCTCTACTCCAAGTAAGGCTCGAGCAAGTCTGCGGAGCTGTACGGCGTCCTCGCGGAGGCCGTACAGCTTTGGCAGTGAACAACCCAATCGCGGTGGTCAAATAGCGGGCCCCGCGTAACCAGGGGAGAACCCATGCTGATCGCACAGCGCCCATCCCTCCTCGAAGAGTCGATCGAGGAGACCAGGTCCCGGTTCGTCATCGAGCCGCTGGAGCCGGGCTTCGGCTACACCATCGGCAACTCGCTGCGCCGCACGCTGCTGTCCTCCATCCCGGGGGCGGCGGTCACGAGCATCCGCATCGAGGGCGTCCTGCACGAGTTCTCGACCGTGCCCGGGGTCAAGGAAGACGTCACCGACATCATTCTCAACCTCAAGGCCCTGGTCGTCTCCTCCGAGCACGACGAGCCCGTGGTGATGTACCTGCGCAAGCAGGGTCCCGGCGAGGTCACGGCCGCCGACATCGCGCCGCCGGCCGGCGTCGAGGTGCACAACCCCGACCTGCACATCGCCACGCTGAACGGCAAGGCGAAGCTTGAGATGGAGCTGACCGTCGAGCGCGGTCGCGGCTACGTCTCCGCCGCCCAGAACAAGCAGCCCGGCCAGGAGATCGGCCGCGTTCCGGTCGACTCGATCTACTCGCCGGTCCTGAAGGTGACCTACAAGGTCGAGGCCACCCGAGTCGAGCAGCGCACCGACTTCGACCGTCTGATCCTGGACGTCGAGACCAAGCCGTCGATGAAGCCCCGCGACGCGGTGGCCTCCGCCGGCAAGACGCTGGTCGAGCTGTTCGGCCTGGCCCGCGAGCTCAACGTCGAGGCCGAGGGCATCGACATCGGCCCGTCGCCGACGGACGCGGCGCTCGCCGCCGACCTGGCGCTGCCGATCGAGGAGCTGAACCTCACCGTCCGCTCCTACAACTGCCTCAAGCGCGAGGGCATCCACACCGTGGGTGAGCTCGTCGCGCGCAGCGAGCAGGACCTTCTCGACATAAGGAACTTCGGTGCCAAGTCGATCGAAGAGGTCAAGCAGAAGCTGCACGAGATGACGCTGGCCCTCAAGGACTCCCCGCCCGGATTCGACCCGACGGCCGTCGCCGGCGGCGACTACGACGACGACGACGCCCGTTACGTCGAGACCGAGCAGTACTGATCGGCTTCGGCCGGCGACGCATTTTCTGTCAACGGGAGCCCTGGTGACCACCTGGGCTCCCGGCCCGACCCCGGTACCTGACACGGCCGGGGCGGGTTACCTCAAAGGAGAACGACCATGCCCAAGCCTGCCAAGGGCGCACGTCTCGGCGGCAGCCCGGCCCACGAGCGGCTGATCCTGGCGAACCTCGCCACCCAGCTGTTCCAGCACGGCCGCATCCGCACCACCGAGACCAAGGCCAAGCGCCTTCGGCCGGTGGCCGAGCGTCTCATCACGAAGGCCAAGAAGGGCGACATCCACAACCGCCGACAGGTTCTGTCCGTGGTCAAGGACAAGGGCGTCGTCCACCACCTGTTCACCGAGATCGCGCCGACCTTCGCCGAGCGTCCCGGTGGCTACACGCGCATCACCAAGCTCGGCCCGCGTAAGGGCGACAACGCCCCGATGGCGCTGATCGAGCTGGTGTCCGAGCCGCTGAACGCGGTGACGACGACCCGTACGACGCCCGCCGCCGCACCGGTCGCCGCCCCCGCCGAGGAAGTCGTCGAGCTCCCCGAGAACGACGCTCCCACCGCCGAGGCTCCGGCCGACGAGGCCCCCGCCGACGCGGCGCCGGCCGACGAGAAGACCGAGTCCAAGAAGGACGAGGCCTGACCTCTGGCGGCCATCCCGGGGGCTCGCCGCCCCCGGGCCTGGCGGGCCGACCGGCCACGGAACGCTCACGGACGGGCCCAGCACACCACCCGGTGCGCTGGGCCCGTCCGCGTTCGACCACCAAGCCGCACGGTCAGTCCGGCCTCGCCTGACGACGGTGGCGACCACGGCGATCAGCACGACCAACGCAATCAGCACCGCCACGGCGACCGGCGCGAGCACGGCGATCAGCACGGCCGGCGTGATCAACACGACCACGGCGATCAGCACGGCCGGGGCGATCGGCGGCATCACGGCGATCACTACGAGCAGGACGACGGCAACCTCGGCACTCAGGGAGAACGCAGTGCCCGCATCACCGCCCGCAGCACCCACGACCTCCGCGCCAGGCGCGTCGTCGTCCGGTTCCGGCATGGTGCCTTCCGGGGTCGAAGCCGTGCCGGCGGCCGTGTCCTTGGACGACGCGGGAGTGACGCTGCGGCTGCGGCTCGACCTCGGGTACGACGGCACCGAGTTCTCCGGCTGGGCGCGCCAGCCTGAGCGGCGGACCGTCCAAGGTGAGCTGGAGGGCGCGCTCGCCCGCGTCCTGCGTCTCGAAGCTCCGCCCTCCCTGACGGTCGCCGGCCGTACCGACGCGGGCGTGCACGCGCGCGGCCAGGTTGCGCACGTCGACCTGCCCGCCGAGGCGCTGCGGGCGGTCGAGGGACGCAAGAAGGACGCCGGCTCGATGAGCGTGTCCGAGCGGCTCTCCACGCTCACCCGGCGCCTCGCCGGTGTTCTGCCGCCGGACGTACGGGTTCATGCCGTCAGCGTGGCCCCTGAAGGCTTCGACGCCCGGTTCTCGGCGCTTTCGCGGCGCTACGCGTACCGTGTCTGCGACCTTCCGGGAGGGGGCGACCCGCTGCGCAGGCGCGAGGTTCTCTGGTATCCCAGGACCCTCGACATGGACCGCATGAACGCCGCCGCCGCCCATCTGCTCGGAGAGCATGACTTCGCCGCCTTCTGCAAGAGGAGGGACGGCGCCACGACCATCCGCGAGCTCCAGCGCCTGGAATGGGCGCGCGACGCCGACGGCCTGCTCGTCGCCACCGTCGTCGCCGACGCCTTCTGCCACTCGATGGTGCGCGCGCTCGTCGGCTGCCTGCTCGCCGTCGGCGAGGGGCAGCGGCCCGTCGATTGGCCCGCCGACGTCCTGCTGAAGGCCGTACGCGACTCGGGGGTGAACGTCGCCCCCGCGCGCGGCCTGTGCCTGGAAGAGGTCCGCTACCCGGCCGACGACGAACTGGCCCACCGCGCCGGCCAGACCCGCCACCTGCGTACCCTCAACCTCTGAACCCGCCCCGCAGGCGGTCCGGGTGGCCGGGCCGGCGGGGCCCCGTGTGATCGGGGCCCGGCGGCCGGACGGTCAGTCGGTGACGCGCTTTTCGATCACCCGGGCGGTGTAGTCGCGGAAGGCGCCGCTGACCGGGCCGAGGTCCTTCTCCTGTGCGCCGGGCGTGTGCCCGTCGCTGTAGGTGGCGAAGCTGAAGACGATGTAGCGTCCCCAGACCAGCCCCGCGGCGTAGCCACCGGAGATGTCGGCCTTGTCGGTGCCGGTGCCCGTCCCGCCCGCCAGACCGCGGAACCACACGGTCTTGGCGAGGTCCTTCCGCTTGTCGGCCGCGACGGCCGCCCGCTTGGTCGGGAACACGGCGATGCCCGTCGTCACCGCGTAGCGGCGCTTGTTGTCGACGTACGTCGCCCGCAGGACGCGGGTGCACTTCTGGCGCTTCAGCGCCGTGGCGAAGCTGCCCACCGCCACCTTGTCGCACTGCGGCGTGATGTCCACCTTGGCACGGGTGTAGGCGCGCCCGTCGATGGTCACCCGCCGCCGCGCGAAGGCCTCCTTGAGAGTGAGCTTCTTGGGGTCGGTCTTCACCGAGTCCAGCACGGTGGTCGCCGCCACGCTCGGCTCAGGAGAGGCGGACACGCTCGGCTCCTCCTCCGGCAGGACCACATCCACCGACGGCAACGGGTCCGGCATGGTCACCGGCTTGCCCGTGGTGTTGTAGCTCTGGTAGCCGAAGAACGCCGCCGTGCCGATCGCGGCGACCGCGACGGCCACCCCCGCGGCCAGCACCACCCTCTTGCCGGAACGGGGAGCCGGCTCGCCGGATGTGGTCCCGGCGGGCGGCTCGGGCGGGGTGGCGCCCGGTGGGACGAACGGTGGGCGCTCGACCGCGACCTCGGAGGCCGTGGGACGCTCGCCGCTCCCGAAGCTTCCGGTCACCCCGATGCCGATGCCCGTGCCGGGCGCCGGCGCGGTGGTGATGCCGGTGGCCGTCGAAGCGCCGCCGGACGCGCTGCCCGTCGAGATGGCCGATGCCGTCGTCACCGAGGTCGTCGGCGAGGCGGTCGTGACACCACCTGCCGACCCGCTACCGGCGATGCCGCCGCCGACGTCGGCCTGGCCACCGCCGGACGCGGACAGACCGCCCGCGGACGTGGATCGGCTACCGGTGATGCCGTCGGCCGTGGACGGGCCGCCTGCGGAGGCGGCGCTCGACGGGCTGTTCGTCACGCCGCCGGTCGTGGGCGGGCTGTTCGTGAGGCCGCCGGCACCGGAAGAGCCCTTGCCGACGCCGCCGGACGTGGACGGATGGTTTGAGGTGCCCCCGACCGTGGACGGCTTGGCGGCGCCGTCGGCGGGCGAGGGGGCGCCGCCCGGCGGGAGGGGCAGCGGCGAGAGGCTGCGCGGCGCCGGCGGGAGCGGTGTGCCCGGCGCGGGCGCGGGCGGCAGCGCCGTACCGGACGCACCCGCTTGCCACGTTCCCGTGCCCGGGTGGGACGTACCGGTGGCCTGCTGGGTCGTCTCCGCAGAGGACTTCTCAGCGGAGGCCCCGGGCGAGAGCGCGTGCCTGGAGCGCAGTGGGAGCGCGTCGCTCGTCATGGGGGCAGGGGGGAGAGGCGTGCCGGGCACCCGTCCTGGCAATGTCGGGCCCTCGGCCGTGCGCGCCCCTGGCGACCGGTCGTCCAGCGGGCTGAGCGACATCGGCGCGGGCGGGAGCGGGGTGCCCGGCGGACGCGCGGGAGGTAGGGCGGGCCTGGGCGGAGGCCCCGCCTGCGAACGCGGGATGGCCGGCATGCCTCGCGCGTCGTCCTGCTTCCCGGTCCCGGACGGCGTCGACGCGCCGGACCCGGGAAGCGCGGACGTGCTGGAGGACGGTGCCGCGTCCGAACTAGGAGATGTGGCCGACTCGGCCGACACCTCCGGTGCCGTCGGCGTCCCCGACGTCGGGAAGGTGTCCGATGTCGGGGAAGTCTCCGATGCCTGGGACATGCCGGGGGCGGGGGAACCTGACAGGGGGGACGTCGGCGGTTCGGACGGTGGCGCGGTGCTGGGCGCGGGAGGCCGCGGCGCCGGGATGGACGGGGCCGGCACCGGGGGCGGCGACGGCGCAGGAATCGTCGGGGACGGCCGCGGACCGGGCGTCGGGACGGGCGACGGCTGGGACGGCCCCGGACCCGGCGAGGGCTGGGACGGCGGCAGGTCGCGGGGTGCGGTCTCGGCCTGGTCCGCGCCGGGCGCGGTTTCCGGCGTCGCGGGCTTGTCGTCGGCGTTCGAAGGACGCTTGCCCTCCGCCTCGCTGGTGCCCGCGGCATCCCCGGGCCCGCCGGCGTGCGTTGCGCCGGTGCCGTCGCCGTCGAGCATGTCGGGCGGCGGCCAGACCGGCACGTCGGGATATTGCGGGGTTTGAGCACGCCACGTGCCGGCACCAGATTGGTGCCCGGCGTCCTTCGGCGCGTTATGGGACGGCCGTGCGGCATCCTGAGGCCCGGACAAGGCGTCCTGTGGCGTGGACGAGGCGTCCTGTGGCGTGGACGAGGCGTCCTGCGGCCCGGACGAGGCGCTCTGCGGTCCAGGCAAGGTGTCCTGTGGCCTGGGTGGGGCGTCCTGCGGCCGAGATGGCGCATGCGGAGGCAGGGACGGCGACGGCGCGTCCTGCGGCGCCGAAGGCGGCCGGTTTCCGTGCTGCGGTTGAGAAGGCGCCCGCGAAGCGTCCTCAGTTGCCGACGTCCACGGGCCGTCCTGTGGCGGCGCTGCTGTCCACGGGCCGTCCTGTGCGGGCGCCGACGTCCACGGGCCGTCCTGTGGCGGCGCCGACGTCCACGGGCCGTTCTGTGGCGGCGCCGACGTCCACGGGCCGTCTTGAGGCGCCGGCGGCGTCCATGGGCCGCCCTGGGGGGCCGGAGCCGTCCAGGCGCCCTCAGGGGAGGCCGGCGGTGTCCCTGGACCGCTCTGTGGCGCCGGTGGCGTCCATGGGCCGTTCTGTGGCGTCTGTGGCGTAGATGGGCCGCTGTGCGGCGCTGACGGCGTCGATGGGCCGTTCTGCGGTGCGGAGGACGGCCAGGTGCCGTCCTGCGGGGTCGGCGGCGTCCAGGAGCCGTCTTGCGGCGCGGGCGGCGCCCATCGGGCGTCCTGTGATGCCGGCGCTGTCCACGGGCCGTTCTGTGGCGGCGACGAGATGCCGTTCTGGGGGGTCGGCGGCGCCCACGGCCGGTCCTGTGGACTGGGCGGCGCCCACGGCCGGTCCTGCTGTGCGGTCTGCGGGGCGGGGGTCTGGCCCGCGGCAGATGCGGGTGCTTCCTGGCGAGCTGCGGACCAGCTCGGCGGGGGGCTGCCGGGCTGCTGGGAGAAGGACGGCCCGTTCTGGGGGACCGCCGCCGAGGAGGCCGGTGGGATGGCCCACGAGTTCGGCGGGGCGAGCGAGTCCGCCGGACGCGGGTCGATGGCGGGGGCCTCGGCGGCGTCCGGAGGGAGGAGCACCGGCGCGGCCCACATCTGACCCGCGACCGGCACGTTGGGGGCGCTGTCACCGGAGGTGCCGTACGGAGGGGGCGACTGCCATGCCTCTGGCCCGGCCTGCGAGCCGCTTCCCTGCGCGCCGGTTACCTGTATGCCGGCTCCATGCGCGCCGGTTACGTGTATGCCGGTTCCCTGCGGGTGGGTTTCCTGTGCGGCGGTTCCCTCCGCGCCGGCTCCTTGCGGGCCGGTTCCCTGTGAAGCGCCGGTCGTCATGCCGCCGAGTTGCCGGCTTGCAGGGGCGCCGTCCGTCTGGGCGTTCATGGACATGCCGCCGGACAGAGGGCTTGGAGACGTGCCGCCGGGCGGAGGGGACGTCGACAGACCGCTCGGTGCGGGGCTTGCGGACACGCCGCCGCCGTCAGAAGTGCCGGGGGAGCCGACCGATCGGTAGTTGTGCCTCGGCGGCTGGTCGGGATCGAGCCACTCGTAATCGAGAGGGAAGCGATCGGCCGGTCGCGAGGAACGGCCGCCCGTGCCGTGCTCTGTTCCCAGAGGGTTGGACGACCCCGCCGAGGGGGCCGGCGCAGACCCCGTGGCGGCCGTTCCGGAGAGCGCGGTGCCAGGGGTGGTGGGGGAGTCGGAGGTGCTGGTGGTGCCGGTCGCCGACTCAGAGATGGAGGGGCGGTCGGTCAGGGCATCGCCAGAGGCCGGGGCGGTCGTCTCCTCGGCGGAGGAGAGGCCCCTCGTACCTCTGCGGCGGGGGGATCTCACCTCCTGGGTCGAGTTGGAATCCGTCACGCTCTGGTCGGTTCCTGGCACCTGCGGGCGTACCTGCCCGAAGCTCGGGGGTGGCATTGACGGAGCCCCCGAGCTCTCGGTCCCGCGTTCGTGCTCGGATCCGGAATCCTGGCCACGCATACGCGGAAGCGTATCCACAGTCGGAGATCGGCATACCGCTATGGGCGTTTCCTGGTCTAGCTTGCCGAGCGGTTTGTCCGCTTATCTACATATATAAGCGGTTTGGTGGCCAATTGCTCCCTCGGTGAAGTGCCCGCCTGTCTCGACCGGGGCACGGACCGATCGCATCGGTCCGGGAAGGCGGGGCCGGAGGACGGGTCCACGGGCGGAGCCTGGGTCCGGCAGCGCGCGTTCCGGGCCGCGAGGGTGGCCCGGTCGCCCGGTCGCCTCGTCCCGAGGTCAGTTGCTCTTGACGCCGGTGAGCGCGCGGGTGTCCAGCGCCGAGAAGACGGTCGCCTCGGTGATGTCCATCGCCGCTCGGTTGAGACGCTTCAGCTCGGTCTTGGACGGCTTGTGGCCGTCCTTGTACTGGAACCACAGCAGCACCAGGTAATGGCCCTGCGGCCACGCGGTGGCGTACGACTCGCCGCCGCTTCCGAGCAGCTTGGTAGCGGAGTCCTTCCCCTGCAGCGGGTTGACGTAGTCCTGCAGCTCGCCGCCGGTGCCGGTCTTCGCCGCCTTCTTGGCCCCGGCGGCGGTGTTCAGGTTGGCCACGCCGACCGTGCCGATGAGCTTGCCCGGCGCGTCGCGGAAGCTCGCGCGCAGGAACTGCGTGCACTTGCCCGCCGTCAGGACCTTCTGCATCTTGGCGCCGTGCACGGCGTCCTTGCACTTCTTGTCGAGCCGCCGCACCGTCATGATGTACGAGCGTTTGTGGGCGGTGACCTTCCTGTGGCCGAACACCTCTTTGAGCGTGAGGGGCTGCGGGTCGCTCTTGCGCGAGGCCGCGAAGCCGTACTTGCCGCTGCCGACGCGGCCCACCACCGGCGCCTGCGCCGAGGGACCGCCGGCCGAGGGGGACGCCGTGCTGACCGGGTCGTCGCTCTGGCTCATGATGACGATGCCCAGGACGATCACGGCGATCAGGCCGAACACCCCCCCGATCATGAACAGCGGAGCTCGCGACGTGCGCGGGACCAGGTCGAACTCGCTCGCCTTCTTCTTGTCGGGAGGCGGCGGCACGGACGCCGCGGCCTCTCTGCCGCGCCCATTCCCGGCCTGCCCCTGCGCGCGGGGATTCTCGAAGGCGCCGGTCTGCGCGCGGGGATTCTCGAAGGCGCCGGTCTGCGCGCGAGGGGTCTCGAAGGACCCCGTCTGCGACCGTGCGTTGCCGAAGGGGCCCGTCGTCTGCGACGGCACGGGCTGGAAAGGACCGGTTTGGGACGGCGCGGCGTTCGAGGGAGCCGCCTGCTGGTGCGCGGGAGGTTCGAAGGGACGGCGGCCGAGGTCTTCGAACGGACGCGACTGCGCCTGCCGCCCGCCGAGCGACCCGCCTTCGCGCGGTTCGAAGGAACCGCCCCGGGCCTCGCCGAACGCCCCTGCTCCACGCGCTCCGCCGTACGTCCCGCCGGTCTGCGTCCCGCCGGGAGAGGCGTCCGGCCGCGTCTCGCCGAAAGAGCCGAAAGAGCCGAAAGAGGTGTCCGACCGGGTCTCTCCGTAAGAGGTGTCCGAGCGCGTGTGTCCGTAAGTCGAGCGCGCGTCGCCGTTAGGGGTGTTCGAGCGCGTCTCGCCGAGGGCGTCGTTCCTTCGCGTCTCGCCGTAGGGGCCGCTCGTCGATGTCTCGCCGAAAGAGCCGCTCGCCGGCGGCCTGCCGAAGGAGCCTTCGCTGTGCGGGGTGAACGCGCCGCCGCGCGCCCGCGGGGCCTCGAAGGGGCGGACGTCGCCCTCGGGCTCGGGGAAGGCGGTGTTGCGCGGCGTGCCGTACGTCCGCCCGACGTCGAAGGTGGGGTCGCCCGCCCCGCTGGAGGCGGGGTCGCCGTACGAGTGCTGCCGCCGCTCTTCGGAGCGGCCCCACGAGGGCAGGTCAGCGCCGGATTCGGGCGCGACGGGCCATGACCCCGACTCGCGGGCGGTCGCTTCCGGCTCGGTCTCCGGCCGGAGGTCGCCGGTCTGCCGAGGTGTCTCGTACGGCTGGTAAGGCTGGCGGCGTGGCTGTCGATCCCCGGGGTAACCCATGCGCCGAGACTAGCCCGGCACGACGACATAACAGGTCAGGAATAGCCGAAGTCCTGCGTCCACCAGGTGTCGCCGGAACCGTAGGCGACCCCGACCCCGACGGTGACTATGCGGCAGTTCAGGATGTTGCGGCGATGCCCTGTGTTGGCCATCCAGCCGCGTACGGCTTCATCGGCGGTCTCGTAGCCGCGGGCGATGTTCTCGGCCGCGCTGTTGCCGTACCCGGCCCGGGCCATGCGATCCCAGGGGCTGGCCCCGCCCGGCGAGGTGTGGCCGAAATAGTTCTTCACCGCCATGTCGCGGCTGTGGGCGCGCGCGGACCGGGTGAGCCGCGGGTCGACGCGCAGCGGCGCGCATCCGTGCGCCGCCCGCTCTCGGTTGGTGAGGCGCACGGCCTCGGCTTCGAGCCGGGCGGCGGAGGGAGCCCCGTCGGGCGGCGGCTCCTGCGTTCCCCGGCCGCCCGCCGCGCCGACGCTCGTGCCGGCCGGGACCTCGGAGCCCGAGCCGTCGATGGTGTGGGGCCGTGTGGTGGCCGCCGGAGTGGGACGCGATCGCGGACCGGCCGTGGGAGAGACGTACGCGCGCGCGACGTGGCCGAGCGGGGCGCGGCCGACGGAGGACGTCGCCTTGGGCCTGGGCGCCGCCAGCAGCCGGGTGAGGGTGGGCGTGGGCGTGCCGGTCTGGAGGTAGACCTCGCCGGGACTCTGGGCGCCGTCCAGCCGCACGGCCACGAAGCCGGCGAGAAGGACCAGGGTCAGGCACGCCAGCAGACCCAGCCCGGTCCGCCGATGGGGGAACCGCCGGGTGTGCCGAAGGTGAGGGCGCTGACACATACCGCTGCCAATATAGAGAGGTCAGCTCATGTTAAAGAAGAGACGTGAGGGACTGGTTTTCGTTGGGACATTGGTCTGATCACCAATAGACTGTGGGCGCGGGCCCGTTGTGACGGTCCAGGCGTCGGCGTCGTTCGTTTTGACCCGTGCCTGTCACAGGCGGTAGTCTGCAGGTTCGTTGTGTGCGAATCGGTCCTTCGTGACCGGTGCGCGGCGCGTCCGGCGTCATCTCCCTGCTCGTGGAGACGGAAGGTCTGGGCTGTCGTGCGCCCGCCCATGACCTCCACCAGAGACGCCAACCCGACAGAAGGCTTACCACCGTGCGCACGTTCACCCCTAAGGCCACCGACGTACAGCGTCAGTGGTACGTCATCGACGCCACCGACGTCGTGCTGGGTCGGCTGGCCACCCAGGTCGCGACGCTGCTCCGCGGTAAGCACAAGCCGATCTTCGCGCCGCACGTCGACACGGGCGACTTCGTCATCGTCATCAACGCCGACAAGGTGGCCCTGACCGGCAACAAGCTGGAGCAGAAGAAGGCGTACCGCCACTCGGGCTACCCGGGCGGTCTGCGCTCGGTCTCCTACAGCGAGCTGCTGGAGAAGCGGCCGGACCGGGCCGTGGAGAAGGCCGTGAAGGGCATGCTGCCCAAGAACTCCCTCGGTCGGAAGATGGCCAAGAAGCTCAAGGTCTATGCCGGTGCCGAGCACCCGCACCTGGCGCAGCAGCCGGTGCCGTTCGAGATCACCCAGGTCGCCCAGTAGTCGTACGCCGTTGGCCGACGGCCGACGCGAGATCGAAAGTTAGAGGAGAACCGTGGCTGAGCCCACCGGTGTCGAGACGCCCCTCGAGGGCGAGCTGGACATTGCGGACAACTCCGAGGAGTTCCCGTCCGAGTACACCAGCGAGTCCGCTCCCAGCAGCGAGGTCGCCGCACGTAAGCCCATCACCACGGGCAACTCTTACGGCACCGGCCGCCGCAAGGAGGCCATCGCCCGGGTCCGCATCATGCCGGGCACCGGCAAGTGGACCATCGAGGGCCGCTCGCTGGAGAACTACTTCCCGAACAAGGTCCACCAGCAGATCGTCAACGAGCCGTTCGTGACGCTCGGCGCCGAGGACCAGTTCGACGTCTTCGTCCGCATCGACGGTGGCGGCGTGACCGGCCAGGCCGGCGCCGTGCGCATGGGCCTCGCCCGCGCGCTCACCGCGCTGGACTCCGAGGTCAACCGTCCGCCGCTGAAGAAGGCCGGCTTCCTCACCCGCGACGCCCGTGAGACGGAGCGGAAGAAGGCCGGTCTGAAGAAGGCCCGTAAGGCTCCGCAGTACAGCAAGCGTTGACGGGTCGGCTCTTCGGCACCGACGGGGTTCGTGGGGTCGCGGGTCGCGACCTCACGGCCGAGCTCGCCATGGACCTTTCGGTCGCGGCGGCTCACGTCCTCGGTGACGCGGGCGCGTTCGAGTCGAGCGTCGGGCGGCGTGGCCGCCCGGTCGCCGTCGTGGGCCGGGACCCGCGCGCCTCGGGGGAGTTCCTCGAGGCCGCCGTGGTCGCCGGCCTCGCGTCGTCCGGTGTGGACGTGCTGCGCCTCGGCGTGCTGCCCACCCCGGCCGTCGCCTATCTGACCTCGGCCCTCGGGGCCGACCTCGGGGTCATGATCTCCGCTTCGCACAACCCGGCACCGGACAACGGCATCAAGTTCTTCGCCCGGGGCGGGTACAAGCTGCCCGACGCGGTCGAGAACGACATCGAGCAGCGGCTCGGCGAGAAGTGGAGCCGTCCGGTCGGCGCGGCCGTCGGGCGGGTCCGTGAGGCGTACGGCGAAGCCGACCGCTACGTCTCCCACCTGCTCGAAACGCTGCCGGGACGCCTGGACGGGCTGCGCGTGATCGTCGACTGCGCGCACGGCGCCGCGCACATGGTGGCTCCCGAGGCGCTGCTGCGCGCGGGGGCCGTCGTCGAGACGATCGGCGCCTCGCCCGACGGCCTCAACATCAACGAGGGCGTCGGCTCCACCCACCTCGACGCCTTGCGCGAGGCCGTCGTGGAGCGCGGGGCCGACGCCGGCATCGCCTACGACGGCGACGCCGACCGCTGCCTGGCGGTGACGGCGTCCGGCGAGATCGTGGACGGCGACCAGATCATGGTGGTGCTGGCGCTGGCCATGCACTCCGCCGGCACCCTCGTCCAGGACACCGTCGTGGCGACCATCATGTCCAACCTGGGCTTCAAGCACGCCTTGACCAAGGCGGGGCTGACCATGGTGGAGACCGCCGTCGGCGACCGCTACGTCCTTGAGGCCATGCAGGCGGGCGGGTACAACCTGGGCGGTGAGCAGTCGGGCCACGTCCTGCTGCTCGACCACGCCACCACCGGCGACGGGCTGCTCACCTCGCTGCACCTGCTGGCCGAGGTCACCCGGTCGGGCCGTTCCCTCGCCGAGCTGGCCTCGGTCATGACGCGGCTGCCGCAGGTGCTGGTGAACGTCCGCGACGTCTCCAAGGCCAAGGCGGCCGGCTCGCTGGAGCTCGCCGCCGCCGTGGCCGCCGCTGAGGAGTCGCTCGGCGACGGCGGCCGGGTGCTCATCCGGCCGAGCGGCACCGAGCCGATGGTCCGCGTCATGGTGGAGGCCGAGTCCCAGGACGAGGCCGAGGCCATCGCGAACAAGCTGGCCGAGGTCGTCCGCACCACTTGCGGATAGCCGGTCTCGGTCCAACGCCGTGGTCCCCCGTACGACTTGTCGTACGGGGGACGCTCATGTCCGGCGCCGCCGCGCCCGGTGGCCTCTCTTCTGGTCTCAGGCGTGGGCGCGCAGTGCCGCGATGAACCACTCGAAGGCCGGGAGGCTGGAGGGGAACGGCGGACGGCCGTTGAGCACGCCCGTCAGCTCCCAGTAGCGCTCCACCCGCCGGTCGGTGAAGGTCTCCAGCCGCGCGGCCAGCTCGGACCGCTCATCGGCCGGCATGTCCGGCGCGACGATGCGGTCGAGCACCCGCCGGGCCTCCGGCGACCCGGGGGCGATGCCCGCCGCCACCGCCGCCCCGGCGTGCTCGATCACCGGCTGCGGGTCGTACGGCTGAGCCTGCCCGCCCTCCGCGCCCGCCAGCGCCATCTGCCGCACACGCTGCCGGAAAGCCTCGTCGGAGATCAGCTCGACGAGCTCTGACCACGCCTCGCTCACCTCCGCGCCGGGCTCCTGCGGCAGTTCGGCCGGCAACTGCCGCATGGCCTGGGCGATGCCCGCGCCCGGGGCGCCGGGGTCGATGCCCGCGAACGCCTCGTCGACGAAGCCGTCGATGATCTGCTGTCGCTCCCGTGCGGACAGTGCGCCCAAATCGTGCATGTTTCCTCGTCTCCTCAGTCATGTCGCCGAAGCACCGCTCCGGGCGATGCTTCGAAGGCAAGACTTCACCCTCCAGTCGGTGGAGACTCAAGCCGCTTTTCCTGTCAGGGGTGATTTAGGGTGGCTGGTCGTGATCCGTAGGCGCAGGCACCAGTTGATCGCCGTCACCTCCTTCGCCGGAGGTGTCCTCGTGACGTGGATGCTGACGGCCACCGGCACCGACGGCGACTTCTTCCGCTCACTGCTGTATCCATGGACGTGCGCGGGCGTCCTGCTGGTCGCCGTCATCCTGGGCAGCGTCGTCCGCGTGGGAAGCGCCATCGCCGTCCTGGTGCCGTTCTCACTGCCCCAGCCGCTGCTCGCCGTGTGGGACGGCATGACGCCCCAGCCCGACGGCGACGGCGGCATGTGGGTGCTCGGATTCGTGATCTCGACGCTGCTGCTGGTCTTCTCGGTCGGCTGCGTCGCCATCGGCATCTGCGTCCGCCTGATGTTCCGCCGCTGAGCCGCCCGCTCCCGCCGCCCGGAGTGTCTCGGGTCGGCGAAACGCACCGTCCGTCGGGCCCGATTCCGGTTCAGTGGTGTCCGTGGGCCGGCCAGGAGGAGGACATCGGTGCGGGGTCTGAAGGTCCTGGTGCGGGTGGCCGCCGGAGCGGCCGGCGTGGTCGCGGCCGGGGTGGCCACCAACCAGGTACTGGACAACGGCGCGCTGAGCTGGAACTGGGCGTACGCCGCGTTCGCTCTGGCCCTGATCGCCGAGCTGTCCAGGGAGCTGCTGGTCTCCCAGCCGTCGCCTCCCTCGGGTTCACGGCCGCCGCGCGGAGGCCGCGGCGTCTACCTGCGCCAGGTGCGCGCCAGCGTGAGCTACATGGAGACCGTCGGGGTGGCCACCCAGAGCGAGTTCATGCTGCGCACGCGGCAGGTGTACGTCGACGTCAGCCTGATGCCCAAACCCACGCACGACACGGCCCGCGAGCCCTACGTCGGAGCCGTCCCCGCGCGAGGGCACGCGACGCCCGGCGAACGGCGGACGCTGGAGTCGTTTCTCGCGGCGGGCGACGGCGGCCGGGTGCTGGCGGTCATCGGCGGGCCCGGCTCGGGCAAGACGACCCTCGCCCGCAGCACCACGCTCAATCTGAGCGCGCGCCCGTGGCGGTTCTGGAAGCGCGGCCCGCTGCCCGTTCTCATCTACCTGCGCGACCACGCGGCCGCGCTGCTGGCCGAGGAGCCCCCCGGACTCGCCGCCGTGGCGACGTCGGCCGGGTGGCTGGCCGGGAAGATCCCCGCCGCGTGGCTGGAGCGGCGGCTCGACCGGGGCGGCTGCGTCGTGCTGATGGACGGCCTGGACGAGGTCGCCGACGATGACGACCGCGTCCGCGTGGTGGCGTGGATCCGGCGGCAGATCGAGCGGCACCCCGGCAACCAGTACGTCGTCACCTCCCGCCCGCACGGCTATCTGTCCAACCCGCTGCCCAGCGCCGAGGTGCTCCAGGTGCGGCGCTTCACCCACGAGCAGATCACGCGTTACCTGCACGGCTGGTACCACGCCATCGAGAGCCGCGCCGCCGGCGCGGCCGGCCCGGCCGTCAGGGACATCGCCGCTGGCAAGGCCGACGAACTGCTCGCCCGCGTCCGCGCGGCCCCCGGCCTGTACGACCTGGCGGCCAACCCCCTGCTGCTCACCATGATCGCGAACGTGCACCGCTACCGCGGCCAGCTCCCGGGCAGCCGCGCCGCGCTGTACGCCGAGATGTGCGATGTCCTGCTGCACCGTCGCCAGGAGGCCCGCAACCTGACCGACGCCACCGGCCTCCGCGGCCCGCAGAAGGAGCGGGTCGTCCGGCACCTGGCGCTGGCCATGATGCGGGGCAGGGTCCGGGACATGGCGGCCGTGGACGCGCGCAGGGCAATCAGGCGGGCGCTGCGCACGGTGTCGGGCACCGTGACCCCGGAGGTCTTCCTGGAGGAGGCCCGCAAGAGCGGTCTGCTCGTGGAACGTGAGCACGGCATGTACGCCTTCGCCCACCTGACCTTGCAGGAGTACCTGGCCGCCGCCCAGATCGGCCAGCAGGACGCGGGCCCGCTCGCCGGTCACGTGGACGACCCGTGGTGGCGGGAGACGATTCTGCTGTGGTCCGCCAACGCCGACGCGACCCCGGTCATCGAGGCGTGCATGGCCTCGGGAACCGTCCACGCCCTGGCCCTGGCCTTCGACTGCGCCGAGCAGGCCCTCCAGGTGGATCCGGAGATCCGCGAGCGGCTGGAGGGCCTGCTGGACTCCGGCGGCGCCGAGCAGGACGAGGACCGTCGCCGGCTGCTCGCCGGGGTGCGGGCCACGCGGAGCCTGCGCGAGGTGATCTGGCTCGACGAGAACACCGCCGTCTGCGCCCGCCCGGTCTCGCGCGACCTGTACGACATGTTCCTCCGCGACACCGGGGTGCGGGGCGACACCTGGTACGGCGCGCGCGACGACGCCTCGTCCGGTCACGACGGCGACGCCTCACCCGCGCGCGGCGGGAACGTGCCGTCCGAGGACGGCCGGGACGCGTCGCCGACCGGTGCCGGGGACGCGTCGGCCAGGGCGGCCGGTGACGTGCCGGCGGTCGGCGTCCTCGCCGGTCACGCCGAGCGCTTCGTCAACTGGCTCAACGCCCTGTTCGACGGGGACGTCACCTACCGGCTGCCGACCCCCGAGGAGATCGCCGACCCCGCCCTGAGCCTGGTGGCGGGCGTTCCGCGCCGCACCGTCTGGGTTCGCGGCTCCGGCGCCGCAGGGCCGTCGGAGGTCACCTCCACCGCCGATGGCGTCGCCCCCACCGCCGACGGCGTCGTCCTCTACCAACCGGCCCGCGTCAGATCCCCGTACGCGCCCGACGTCTCGCGCCTCCTGGACTACCCGGCGCGCGACGTCGCCTTCTGCGGCGACTATCTGGCCTTGGCGCTGAGCGCGGAGATATCCCGGAATGTGTGGTCGCACACGCGCGTCTTCGCCGCCGCGCTCAGATCCGTCGAGGAGCCGTCGCAGGGCCGCGACCGGGACGACTTCGCCCGCGTCCTGGTCCTGGCGCTGCGACTGGAGCTCGAACGCCTCGGAATCCTCGTGCTGGACCGCGCGGCGGACGCCCGCCGCGCCGTGGTGCTCGCCCGCGTCATGCGGCTGGGACAGGCCCTTGGCCTGGACCTCGCGGCCCACGCCGGCCTCACCGGCTTCCTCACGTTCGACGAACTGGTCGAGGCCACCCTGCCGGGCAGGGCATTTCCGAACTCCAGGCGACTTCCCTCGTTGTTCTCGTTGACCGACCTCCTCGCGCCGTTGATCGAGCAGATCGAGGACGCCTTGGGCGCCTACGGACACCTCGATGCTGATCTGTCCGAGGATCTGCGAATACCGGCGTGGCGGCTCATCGTGTCGAATCTGGAGGAGGCGCTTGAGCATGCCGCCGTTCTGGCTCATGAGCGCCGGCTCGACCGGATGGCCGGCGATCCCACCCGGGAGTTCGGCCGCGCCGACGCCGTTCTGGCCCGGCTGTCCGGCGTCGCCGGCGACTCGCCTTACTTCCGGGACCCCGATGCCGTCCACGAGTTCTACGACGGCGCGGGCACCTCCGACGGGGAAGACGAACTCAGGCGCGGGCTCGGCCTGGCCCTCGTGATGCATGACGACCGGTTCGAGGGAGCGATGACCGCGCTGCACGTTCTGCTCACCTTGTGGCGGCCGACGCGGGTCACGGCCGGGGGCGGCTCGGGGCGGACGCCCATAGGCGGACCCCCGCTCACGACTTTCCACCGTGCCGCGTTTGAGCGTGCGCTCACCGAGTTCACCAGAGGGCTGTCCTTCACGCTGCGCCACCGCGGGAATCCGGTCGCGGCTCTGCGCGGGGGCATCGCCGTCCTGTCGGGGATGACCTCGCTCGGCCTCGCGGAGAGCGTCCGCGAGCAGGCCCTGAGCCTGGCCGAGGAGGCCGACGAGTTGGTCGCTCCGGTGCTGCTCGACGGCGCCTCCTACAACGTGGTCGACTTCGCGCACGCGCGCGTGCGCCTGCTCGCCGCCGTGGCACTGCTGGTGCGCCCCGTCGGCGGGCGGTACGAGCTGCCGGTCAGCAAGAGCGAGGGGGCCGCCGAACTGCTCGCCGAGGCCATGGCCGGGCTCGCGGGCCTCCAGGAACGGTTCGAGGGCCGCCTGCCGGCGAACGAACTCATCGTCCTTATGCGAACCTGAGCCACGAAGGTCGCTCGTCTCGATCGACCTCGTTGAGGCGTCTCCCTGCCGAGGCTCCTGTCGCAGCACGCGAAGATGACATCGGTGGTGATCGCTGAAGGCGTGGGCGCGAGCAGGTCAGTTATGGGCACTGAGCTGATGGTCGAGAGTCCATATGGACACTTCGACGCCTGCTACGCGCTGCTGATACAGTTCGCGTTCGACCAGGATGCACAGGTCGCCCAGTCCTAGTCCGGACATGGCGTGGTTGGTCAGGGTGATATCTGTTCCGGCTCCCGTGAGGAGCCGACGGAGAAAGCCTTCACCCCACTCGACCGTATGGAGGACCCAGGGGGCATCCCCTGCGATGACAAGTTCCAGAAGCTTGGTCAGCTTCTCCGCGCGATCCCGGCGAGCAGATCCGTCCTTGAGTTGGGCGATGTGATTGCCCGTCTCGATAACGGCCGTGACGGGCAGGATCAGGTCCGTGGACTTTCTCTTGGTCATCAGATCCTGTTGGACCGCTTGCCGGTCCTGGTTTTTCCCGGGAACGTCCAGCAGGTTGCACAGAATGGAGGTGTCAACGAATTCGACCCTGCGGCTCATGGTCACTCCATTCCCATCAGCCGGTCGAACTCGCTGTAGTTCGTGGCCTGTTCGGTCCCTTCCTCCAGCAGCCCGGACGTGATCACATCACCGAGCTTTCCCTTGGCCATCAGCCTTGGGTAGCCTTCAAGGGCGGGAAGTGGCCGAAGATGTGACCATCCCGTGCGAGAGTCACGAGAGCAGACCATAACACCTGTGTGATCGCTCGGATCGAGGGCGGACAGCAGCGCAGGGCTGTGTGTAGTGAACAGCGCTCGCGCGCCGTAGTCCATTGCGTAGCTTTTTACTAGTTCAAGCAATTTCGCGGCCTGGGATGGATGCAGGCCGTTCTCCAATTCCTCGATCACCAGCGTGATGGGGCGGTTCTCATCTTTGCCGTCCGGTCCTCCGACGTCCAGGTCCGTACCTCTGCGCAGGAGGGCTGTGGCTATCGCGATGAAGCGCAGAAGTCCGTCGCTCATTTCCCGAGCCGGCGTGATCGCATTGCTTTCGTTTAGCGCCAGCATGACATCGTTCAACTCCGAGCGCACGATGTCGAGGCCGGTGACCTCGTGCTCCACGAGATCCTGTACCAGTCGCAGCAGGCGCCGGAATCCCTCAGGGTCCTCGTTTGACATCTGCCCGATGACGGCCGAGAGGTTCTCCGCCGTCCGCCTCAGTCTGACATCGCGTCCGGGCACGTACTGCCGCATCAGATGAGGGATTGGATCAAGGTGGAAAACGCGGCCAAGGACGTCTAGTACGGTCTTCGCGGCCTTGACGACCTGTTGCTCCGTTTTGGTTTCGCCGGGTATGCGGAGAGGAAGCTGCGCGGTAAGGAGTCTGGTCGATCGAAACGCTCCGCGGGGCGCGCGTCCTCTGCGCCCGCTGTGCCAGCTTGCGTCGATGCTTCCAGGGCCCGACGAAGGTTCGTGCGTGGTCAGGAGGGTATGAAAGTATTTTTCCTCTGGGTTCTTGGTGTCACGCCGTTTTCCAGAGACGCCCCGCAGGGTTTCCTTGACGATCTCAGGCTCTGGCCGAACCTGGACGGTGACCTCAAGGTCGAGGAGCCAGTAGTCGCGGTGTGGTGCGTCCTCGGGGGAGAAGACTTTGCAGCCCAAGGTGAAATGATCACTACCGTGTGGCGGGCAGCCTGCCATTCCGCCGCGCAGGGGTCCCTCGTCGCCCCGGCGACTGTCGAGGGCGTCGGCGACGTCCGCGCCGCTGGCGAGTCGAGAGAGAACTTCGAGACCATCGAGCGCATTTGACTTCCCACTGCTGTTGCGCCCGATAAGCACCGTCATTGGATGCAAGAGCAGCTTCTCATCATGAAACGTCTTGAAATGTGAAAGGCGCAGCTCCAACAGGTGCGGTCTCATGGGTAAACCGTACCGGGGGTCATGGCGCCGCCATGACGGGTTCGCTCAGTGCTTGAGGCTGCGGGCCGCAGCGGTGCGAGCGCGGGCGGGTTACTCGTCGCCGGTGAGGGAGAGGGAGCGCAGGCGTTGGCCGGCCCAGAGGACGGCGCCGATGGTGACGATCAGGACGGCGGGGACGGCGAAGCCCATGGTGACCGTGGGCTTGAAGAAGTCGGTCGAGGTGAGCTGCCCGGCGAAGGTCTGCGCCCACTGCTGGATGGAGAAGTTGCGCGCGCCCGGCACCAGGCCGCCGACCAGGCTCTCCCAGACCACGGCGTAGATGATGCCGATGGTCACCGCGTGCCGGGTGACGACGCCGAGCAGCAGGAACACCGCCGAGTAGGCGATGCCGCCGATCAGGGAGCCCAGCGCGAACCCGGCGGCGATGCCGGACTCGCCGCGGAGCAGGAGGTACCCGGCGGCGAACGTCGGGACGGCGGCGAACAGGGCGAGCAGCGAGGAGGCCACCGCGAACTTGGTGAGGACGATCACCGGGCGCGAGATGGGCTTGGACAGCAGGTGGATGATCGTGCCGTCGTCGATCTCGGGCGCGATCGTGCCGGTGCCGGCGATCAGGCCCAGCAGCGGCAGCATGGTGCCGATGGCGTACACCTGCATGAGCGTGACGGTGGCCCGCTCGTCCGTGCTGCCGACCAGGCGCAGGACCACGGCCAGGCCGATGAGCACGAGCGGGAGCAGGATCAGCAGCAGGACCCGGCGGCGCCCGAGGACGGCGCGGTAGGTGATGCCGGCGACGACGGAGTTCATCGGGTGCTCCGGGTGATCAGGTAGGAGAAGACGCTTTCGAGGTCCTCGTCGGCGGGGGAGAGCTGCCAGACGGTGACGCCGGCGTCGCGGGCGACGCGGGGCAGCAGCCAGGTGAACCTGCGGAAGTCCACGGCCTGCACCTCAAGGCCGGTCTCGCTCAGCGACACCGCTCCCGAGGAGGCGTCGGCGATGAGCGCCGCGGCCAGGCGCCGGTCGTCGCTGGAGCGCACGCGGAACAGGTGGGGCCGGTCGGTCATGCGCCGGCGGATCTCGCGGAAGTCGCCGGAGGCCGCGTGCCGGCCGGCCACGAGCACCTCGATCTGCTGGGCGACCCGCTCGACCTCCTCCAGGATGTGCGAGCTGAACAAGATGGTGCGTCCAGCGGCCCCCAGCTCGCTGACCAGGTCCATCAGGTGGAGGCGCTGGCGGGGGTCCATGCCGTTGAACGGCTCGTCCAGCAGCAGCACCTGGGGGTCGTGGACGAGGGCGGCGGCGACCTTGACCCGCTGGCGCATGCCCTTGGAGTAGGTCTCGACGCGGCGGTCCTTGGCGTCCTCCATCTCGACCATGGCCAGCGCCTTGGCGGCGGCGTCCTCCGGGGAGGGCAGGCGGTGCAGGCGCGCGCTGGAGAGCACGAACTGCCAGCCGGTGAGGAAGCCGTAGACGGCCTCGCGCTCGGGCACCAGCCCGATGGAGCGGTAGATCTGGTGGTTGCGCCAGATGGGCTTGCCGTCGAGCGTCGCGGTGCCGGTGGAGGGGGCGAGGAAGCCCGCCATCATGTGCAGCAGCGTGGACTTGCCCGCGCCGTTCGGGCCGAGCAGCCCGGTCACGCCGGGGCCGACGGTCATCGTGACGTCGTTGACGGCCACCACGTTGCCGTACCAGCGGGAGACCTGGGTGAGTTCGATGTTCACGATGAGGCCGCCTTGCGGTAGCGGAGGACGAGCGCGGTCACCGACAGGGCGACGATCGCGAGCACGGCGGCGGCGGCGATCGGCCCGCCGGCCCCGGGCGGATAGCCGCCGTCGTTGTTGGCCGTGGTGCCGAACAGCCACACCTGCACGGAGTCCACCAGGAAGAACGGATTGAGCAGCCACGCCCACTGGGCGGCGCTGTCGCGGCTGACCGACATCAGCACGCCGACCATGACGCCCGAAATCGCCGAGGACAGCAGGTAGACGGCGATGACCGAGGCCACGCCGAGCCCGCGCCGCGGAGTGAACGACGCGAGCGCGACGCCGACGGACGCCAGCAGCACCGCGTAGATGACCGCGGTGGCCAGCGCGGCGAGGTAGTCGCCGGTGTGCGGCGGGCCGGGCAGGTCGATGAGCAGCTCGCCGATGTACAGGGTGGTCAGCGGCACCGCCACCAGCAGGAACAGCGCGATGGCCATGGCCCCGAGCTTGGCCGCCACGTAGTCGCCGGTCTTGACCGGCCGGGACAGGTACAGCGGCAGCACGCGGAACCGCAGATCGGGAGCCACCAGATAGGGCGACTGGGCCGCGAGGAAGACCGCCAGCACCGCCTGCATGGTCACGGCGTAGGCCGTATAGGACACCCCTTGCCGTTTGAGCAGGGCCATCACCGCGATCGACACGGCGGCCGGCAGCATCATCACCCCGCCCAGGGCGAACGGCATGATCTTGGCGCGGGCGGGGCGGCCCAGGCCGAAGACGCCGCGCAGGCTGTGCAGCGTCAGGGCGGCGAACGCGTTGCCCCGGCCGAGACGCGCGCCCTCGTAGTGCCGGTAGCCGATGTCGTGGATGACGCCGGTGGGCGCGTGCGGAGGCGGAACGGTCTCAGACATTGGCGGCCTCCTCCCGGAAGACGTCCTCGATGCGGTGGCGGCCCTGTTCCAGCCGGACCAGGCTGAGGTCCAGGTCGCACACGGCGTCCCGGACGATGTCGAAGGTGTCGGGGGAGCCCGCCTCGACGCTCAGCAGGCGGCCGTGCGGCGTGACCTGCCGCCCCGCCTCGGTGAGCCGGGCGGCCAGGCGGTCGGCGCCCTCCTCCACCTCGACGGTGATCGACTTGGTCGCCTGGGTGAACTCGCCGATGGCCGAGGAGCGCAGCAGGCGCCCGCCGTCGATGACGATGACGTGGTCGCAGACCCGTTCGAGCTCGCCGAGCAGGTGCGAGGTGACGACCACGCTGATGCCGAACTCGGTGCCGATGCGCCGGATCAGGGCGAGCATGTCGTCGCGGCCCTGCGGGTCGAGGCCGTTGGTGGGCTCGTCGAGGAAGACGAGCCTCGGGTCGTGCACGAGAGCCTGGGCCAGCTTGACCCGCTGCCGCATGCCGGTGGAGTAGCCGCCGATGGGCCGGTAGCGCTCCTCGTACAGGCCGACGTGCCGCAGGGTGTCGGCGGCGCGCTCGCGGGCGGCGCTGCGCGGCAGGCCGGACATCTGCGCCATGTGCACCGTGAACTCGGTGGCGGACACGTCGGGCGGCAGGCAGTCGTGCTCGGGCATGTAGCCCACGACGCGCCGGATGTCGAGCGACTGGACGGCGGGGTCCAGGCCGAGGACGGTGGCGCGGCCCTCGGTGGGCGGCAGCAGGCCGAGCAGGATCTTGATGAGGGTGGACTTCCCCGCTCCGTTGGCGCCGACCAGGCCGGTGACGCCCGATCCCGCGCTGACGGTGAGGCCGTCGAGCGCCGTCACCCGGGGAAAGCGTTTGGTGAGTCCCTCGGTCGCGAGGATGGTCATGACCAGGACACTATCCAAGCGCCCGGCGCGGATCCTCCCTCACACGGAGGAACCGCGTCTCCTCCGAGCGGCGGGCGAGGTGATGCGCAGGCCGTACTTCGCCCAGAAGAACCGCTGGACCAGCAGCGTCAGCGTGCCGGCGATGATCATGCCTGCGATGTTCGTCGTCAGCTGGGTGACCGAGCCGCCGACGTCCTGCCAGCGGCCCAGCGCGACGGCCACCGCGGCGTACCCGGCGGCCGGGACCGTGGTGACCGAGATGAAGACGCCGACCAGCGCCGAGGACTTGCCCGCCGTGACCGACAGCACCCCGGCGCCCCCGGCGAGCAGCGCGACGATGAACGACCACTTGTCCGGCTTGACGATGAACTCGACCTCGTTGTGCCCGTTGAGGCTCTGCGGGGTGATCCACCCGAAGGCGGAGAACAGCAGCGCGCACGCGCAGGTGACGGCGATGGCCACGGCGAACCCGACGACGAGCGCGCGGGCCGCGGTCACGATGAGCCGGCGGTCGCGGCGCAGCAGCCCGAACGAGACCGCGGCCACGGCGCCGAACTCGGGGCCGAGGACCATCGCACCGACGATCAGGATGATCGACGGGAGCAGCACGCCGATCGCCGCGAGCTGCGTGGCGATGGTGAGGAACGCCAGGAACGCCCAGGTGATGCGGCAGTCGCTCGCGACCTGGCGGGCGAACTCCTCCCACACCACGGCGTCCTCGGGCGCGCCCGGCGCCTCGGCCTCGGCGACGTCGGCCACGTCGGACAGCGAGAGGTCGACCCGCTCGACCGCGATCGAGCCGTCCTCGGGCAGGCGCAGGTCCTTCAGCCGTTCGATGATCTCGTTCGTCGCCTCGCGCGCGGCGTCGAACAGGATCACGTCGCCCTTGGGACGGTGGCCGGCGTCCGGCAGGACGACGACGTTGGTGACGCCGACGGCGGCGTCGAGGAGGTCCAGCACATCGACGGTGCGGCCGGAAGGGGAGATCACCCGCAAGTGCAACACGATCAAAGCCTAAGTACGGCGCGGGTCAGGTACGGCGGAGCTGGACGCGGCGGACCGAGTGGTCGGCGCCCTTGTGCAGGACCAGTCCGGCGCGACCGCGCGTGGGGGCGATGTTCTCGACCAGGTTGCGCTCGTTGACGTCCCGCCAGACGTCCTTGGCGAACCGCGTCGCCTCCTCCTCCGACAGGTCGGCGAGGTAGGCGAAGTACGACTTGGGATCGGCGAACGCCGTGCGGCGCAGCTTGTGGAAGCGGTCGACGTACCAGGACCTGATGTCCTCCACCTTGGCGTCCACATAGATGGAGAAGTCGAAGTAGTCGTTCACCGCGAGCGCCGCGGGCGGGGCGGGCTGCAGCACGTTGAGGCCCTCGACGATCAGGATGTCCGGCCGGCGGACCGTCTGGACGGCGCCGGGCACGATGTCGTACTCCAGGTGGCTGTAGATGGGGGCGCGGACCTCGGGCATCCCCGCCTTGACGTCGGCGACGAACCGCACGAGCGCCCGGCGGTCGTAGCTCTCGGGGAAGCCCTTCCGGTGCGGGATGCCGCGCTCTTCGAGCACCGCGTTCGGGTAGAGGAAGGAGTCGGTGGTGACCAGCTCCACCCGGGGGTGCTCCGGCCAGCGGGCGAGCAGGGTGTGCAGCAACCGGGCCGTCGTGGACTTGCCGACCGCGACGCTGCCCGCGATGCCCAGGATGTACGGAGGCGGCTCGCGGTCGTCGCCGAGGAAGGTGTTGACGGCCGCGCTGCGCTGCCGCGCCCCGGTGAAGTGCAGGTTGAGCAGGCGCGTCAGCGGGAGGTAGATGTCGGTGACCTCGGCCAGGTCGATCGGGTCGTCGACCCCGCGCAGCTCTTCGAGCTCGTCGGCCGTGAGGGTGAGAGGCGTGTTCTCTCGGAGATCTCGCCACTGCGCGCGGCTGAGCTCCACATAGGGGTTCGGTGCCTCCATGGCCGCAAACTCTACTGACGGCCCCGCCTTCGATCTCGGCGGGGCCGCTCTGCGGCAGAATGGGGCGGTGATCGTGGGCATCGGCGTGGACATCGTTGACATCGCGCGCCTGGGCGCCGCCCTCGAACGCACTCCGAGCCTGCGCGACCGCGTCTTCACCGATGCCGAGAAGGGGCTGCCCGTCGCCTCGCTGGCCGCCCGCTTCGCCGCCAAGGAGGCCGTGGCCAAGGCGCTGGGCGCGCCGCCCGGCCTCGGCCACCGCGACGCCGAGATCACGGTCGCCGAGCACGGACGTCCGGTGCTCGGGGTGCGCGGCCGGGTCGCCGAGGTCGCCGCGAAGCTCGGCGTGCGCCGCTGGCACGTCTCCCTCAGCCACGACGGCGGCCTCGCCATCGCCTACGTCATCGCCGAAGGCTGACGCCCGGCCGGGCCGCCGGCGCGCGGGGTCGGCACGGAAGGGCGCGTGGGGCCGCGCGTGGGTGGCGTCTCGCGGCGGGTGGCCTTCGCGGCGGTGATCGGCGAGGGCTACATTCGGTGAGATGCTGACCGCGTACACCTCCGACCAGATCAGGGCGGCCGAGCGGACGCTCATGGCACGCCTCCCCGAGGGCACGCTCATGCGCCGTGCCGCCTCCGCGCTGGCGGTGGCCTGCGTGAACGTCCTGCCCCGCGTGTACGGCTCCCGCGTCGTCCTGCTGATCGGCAGCGGTGACAACGGCGGCGACGCGCTGTACGCCGGAGCCCTGCTGGCCCGCCGCGGCGCGCGGGTGCACGCCGTCCTCGCCGGGCGCAAGACGCACGAGGGAGGCCTGGCCGACCTGCGCCGGGCCGGAGGCCGGCTCGTGGACGCGCGGGACGGCGTCGACGCCGCGGGAGGCGTCCTCGCGGACCTGGTCGAGCGGGCGGACGTCATCGTCGACGGCCTGGTGGGCATCGGCGGCGCCGGCGCGCTGCGCGAGCCGTACGCGGCGCTGGCCAGGCTGACGGCCGGCGCGCCCGGCGTCGTCGTCGCCGTGGACGTCCCGAGCGGGGTCGACGCGAGCACCGGGGAGGTCGCGGGCGAGGCGATCAGCGCGCATCTCACGGTGACCTTCGGCGCGGTCAAGGCGGGCCTGCTGATCGACCCGGGAGCGAGCCGCGTGGGCACCCTGCACCCGGTGGACATCGGCCTCGGGCCCTACCTGCCCGACCCGGACGTGGTGGCGCTCACCGGCGCGGACGTCGCCGGCCGGCTGCCGCGCCCGGGAGCGGAGTCCGACAAGTACCGCAGGGGCGTGGTCGGCGTCGTCGCGGGCAGCGACCGGTTCACCGGGGCGGCGGTGCTGACGGTCGGCGGCGCCGTGCGCGCGGGCGCCGGGCTGGTCCGCTTCGCGAGCGCCGCCGAGCCCGTCGCCCAGGTACGCGCCAGATGGCCCGAGGCGGTGACGAAGGTCGTCACGGCCGCCGAGGGAGTGCGAGACGTCGGCCGGGTGCAGGCGTGGGTACTCGGGCCCGGCATGGGCACCGGCGACGAGGCGCACGCCCTGGCACGGTCGGTGCTCGGCGGCGACGTCCCGGTGCTGGTCGACGCCGACGGCCTGACCGTCGTGTCCGGCGACCCCGGGCTCCTGCGGCGCGAGGCGCCCACGCTGATCACCCCGCACGCCGGTGAGCTCGCCCGGCTGCTCGGCGTGGCGCGGGACGACATCGAGGCCCGCCGGCTGCACTACGCACGCCACGCGGCCCGGGAACTGGGAGTGACCGTTCTTCTCAAGGGGTCGACTACCCTGGTCGCCGAGGAGGGCAGGCCGGTCCGCGTGAACGTCACGGGCACCCCTTGGCTGGCCACCGGCGGCACGGGCGACGTGCTCGCCGGCATCGCGGGAGCCTTCCTCGCCGGGGGGCTGAGCTGCTATGACGCCGCTTCCTGCGCGGCCTACGCGCATGGTCTGGCCGGACGCCTCGCGGCCGGCGGGCCGAAAGAGGGCGAGGCGCCGATCGCCGCCCTCGACGTGGCCCTTGCGATCCCCGCCGCCGTCCGCGCGCTCACCGCGGGCGCCTGACCTCGACTGATCACGCCGACCCGTACCACTGTGACGACCGCCACCGCCGCCCTGCCGACCGGCTCGGGCACGGCGCGTCACTGCCAGACTGAGAGAGTGAGCTTCCCCATGGACGGTTCCCTCGTGACGCCGGCTCAGGCCCGGGTGGATCTCTCCGCCATCGCGCACAACCTCGCCGTGCTGCGCGAGCACGCCCCGGCCGCCGAGATGATGGCCGTGGTGAAGGCCGATGCCTACGGCCACGGCCTGGTGCCCTGCGCGCGCGCCGCTCTCGCCGCCGGCGCCTCGCGGCTCGGCACCGCCTTCATCCAGGAGGCCCTGGACCTGCGCGCCGCCGGCGTGACGGCGCCCGTCCTGTCGTGGATCGTCACGCCCGGCGAGCCCATCGACGACGCCGTGGCCGCCGCGGTCGACCTGTCGGCGGGCGCGGTCTGGCTGCTGGACGACATCGCGGCCTCGGCCCGCCGCACCGGGCGCACGGCGCGCGTCCACCTCAAGATCGACACCGGCATGACGCGCGGCGGCGCCACCGCCGACGGGTGGCCCGCGCTGCTGGAGCGCGCCCTGGCCGCACAGGCCGAGGGCCTGATCGAGATCGCCGGGCTGTGGTCGCACCTGGCCTGCGCGGACATCCCCGGGCACCCGGCGATCGAGCGGCAGCTCGCCGCGTTCGACGACGCCCTCGCGGTAGCCGAGAAGTCCGGGGTGGCCGGGCCGCGCGTCCTGCGCCACATCGCCAACTCGGCGGCCACCGTCAACATCCCCCAGGCCCACTACGACATGGTGCGGCCCGGCCTCGCGGTGTACGGGCTCAGCCCGATCCCCGAGCTCGGCGACTTCGGGCTGCGGCCCGCGATGACGCTCAGCGCCCGCCTGGCGATGGTCAAGCGGGTGCCGCCCGGCACGGGGGTGTCCTACGGGCACCTCTACGTCACCGAGCGCGAGACGACGCTGGCGCTGGTGCCCCTCGGTTACGCCGACGGTGTGATGCGTGCGGCCACCAATCGCGGGCAGGTGTGGGCGGCGGGCCGGCGGCGCACGATCGCGGGCCGGGTGTGCATGGACCAGTTTTTGATCGACATCGGTGACGACCAGGCGAGCGAGGGTGACGAGGTGATCCTTTTCGGGCCGGGGACCGCCGGCGAGCCGACCGCGCAAGAGTGGGCCGATTCCCTCGGCACGATCACCCATGAGATCGTGACGAGGATTGGTCCGCGCGTGCCGCGCGTTCACCGGTAAGAGGAGGTCGTGAATGTCCACACGGCGCAGGGTCGGGATCGCCGGGGCGGTCTTCGGGACGGCGTCGGCGGGCCTCGCGGCGACGGCGCTGGCCAAGCGGTACGTCGTGGGCCGCATCCGTCTGCGGCCCGACCTGGAGGCGAGCGAGCAGTTCGGTGAGCTGCGCGGGCGTCCGACCACGGTCAGGACCTCCGACGGCGTCGAGCTGTACGCCGAGGTCGACGGGCCAGAGGACGCCCCGCTGACCGTCGTGTTCTGCCACGGGTACACGCTCAACCTCGACTCCTGGCACTACCAGCGGCGTGACCTGCGCGACCGCTACCGGATGGTCTTCTGGGACCAGCGGTGCCACGGGCGTTCGGCCCGCACCCCGGCCGAGGACTGCACCGTCGACCGCCTCGGGGACGACCTGGCCGAGATCCTCAGGCAACTGGTGCCTGGGCCGTGCGTGCTGGTCGGCCACTCCATGGGCGGCATGACGGTCATGGCGCTGGCCGACAGCCGTCCCGAGCTGTTCGGCGACAAGGTGCGCGGGGTCGCGCTGATCTCCACCTCGGCCGGCAAGCTGGCCGAGCTCACCCTCGGTCTCCCCGCGCTGATCTCCAAGGTCGTCCACTGGGTGGCGCCGCCCGCGGTGTCGGTGCTCGGCCGCCGCGCGGCGCTGATCGACCGGGGCAGGCAGGCCGGCAACGACGTGTCGTTCCTCGCCCTGCGCTACCTGGCGTTCGGCGACCCCTCCAACGTCAGCCCCACGGTGGTCGACTTCGCCGAGTCGATGATCCGCTCCACGCCGACCGACGTCATCGCCGACTTCTACCCCGCGCTGATGTCGCACGACAAGCTGGCCGCCCTCGACGTGGTCGGCAAGGTGCCGGTCGAGGTCATCGTGGGGGACAAGGACTGGCTGACCCCGCCGGACCACAGCAGGGCGATCAGCGCCACCGTGGCCTCCGCCCGGCTCACCGAGGTCCCGGGCACCTCCCACCTGGTGCTCATGGAGAAGCCGGCGATCGTCAACGAGATGATCGGCGAGCTGCTCGAAAGGGTCGCCGAGGTCCAGGAGCTCGCGCAGGCCGAGGAGGCCCCGCCCGCCGTGGCCTCGGCCGGCTCCGGGAAGTCCGAGGGCGCTGGCGAGGACGGCGGCGCGGACGAGAACGGCGGCGCGGACGAGGAGGCCTCGTGACGGGCGCCATGAGACCCTTGAAGGGCGACGGACGCGGGGAGGGAGCCAGATGAGGCGCGCGGCGACGACCGAGGACATGTGGGCGCTGGGTGAGGAGATCGCGCGCCTGCTGCGGCCCGGTGACCTCGTGGTGCTGTCCGGCCCGCTCGGCGCCGGCAAGACCACCCTGGTGCAGGGCGTCGCCGAGGGCCTGAAGGTCCGCGGCCCGATCACCTCGCCGACGTTCGTCATCGCCAGGGTCCACCCGTCCCTGACCGGCGGGCCCGCGCTCGTCCACGCGGACGCCTACCGCCTCGGCGGCGCGCTGGAGGTCGACGACCTGGACCTCGACGCCTCCCTGGACGACTCGGTGACCGTGGTCGAGTGGGGAGAGGGCCTGGTGGAGGGGCTGGCGGACGACCGGCTCGAAATCTCCATCGAGCGCGGCGACGCGGGCGACGAGCGGCTGGTGCGGCTCCGCGGCGTCGGCCCGCGCTGGCATGACATGCCCGGCTCTTTCGATTGACCGCCTTTCCGCGATCTAGACCGGTAATCTAGCCAGCCTTGACGCGGGCCCCACTTGCTCCGGATCATCGGAATGAAGATCGTTCCAATGGATTGCCCTGATTTTTCTGGGTATGCAGGTGGGGTAACGCCTAAGCGTGGTCATGTCGGCGGGGTCGTATCGCAGGCGAAGTGGAGTGCGACGGTGCACAGGGTCGGGCAGGTCGCGGTTGCTGGAGCATTCCTACTCTTGGGTGGCGTCGCCTGCACGGCGGAAGCGCAGAGCGGCGGTGAGTCGGCGCCCACCCCGTCGCCATCGGTGAGCCGGCAGGACATCCGCGTCCAGCTCATCCCGGACCGGGTGCAGGGCGGGGCGACGCGGTCGATCCGCGTGCGGGCGTTCTGCCCGCTGCCGCAGGGCGGCACCGCCTACCGGGCCACCGCGCGGTCGGACGCGTTCACCGGCCTGGTCACCCTGACCCAGCCGCCGCCGGCCACCCCCGCCACGTCGTCCACCCCGGTCACCGCGGCCGCGCCGCCGCCGGAGGTACACGGGTTCGCGCTCGTCGACGAGGATTCCGACCCCGGGCGCTACCAGGTCGAGGTCAAGTGCGAGGGCACCAACGACATCGGCAAGGCCAACCTCACCGTGGTCGCCCGGCCGAAGGCCACCGCGACCCCCACCCGCACCCGCGCCGTGCCCACCAGGGCGCCGCGGGCGGGCGGCGGCGGCACGGCGGCCGGCGGGCCCGCCGAGGAGCCGTCCGGCGTCCCCGGCGGCGTGATCGCGGCCGGTCTCGCCGTGGCCCTGGCCGGCGGCATCGCCGTGGCGCGTCGCAGGTCGAAGGTCCGCTGAGCTCGAAAGCGGCGTTCCACCGATGGCTGATTCCCCCAAGTGGCTGAAGGTCGTGGCGATCGGTTTCGTCACCGGCACGATCATGTTCGCGCTGACGAACCGTGACAAGGACGCCGCGCCCCAGCGGGCCGCCGCCGTCCCCAAGCGGCTCGACATCCCCTCGCTCGCCATCAAGGCGCCCCTCATGAAGCTCGGGCTCGACGACGACGGCGAGGTCGAGCTGCCCCCGTTCGAGAAGCCCACGACGGCCGGTTGGTTCGACCAGAGCGTCGTACCGGGCGACTCGGGCGCCTCCGTGATCATCGGGCACGTGGACACCAAGACGGCTCCGGCCGTCTTCTACCGCCTGCGCGAGGTCAAGAAGGGCGCGGTCGTCAAGGTCCTGCGCAGCGACGGCAGGACCGCCACCTACAAGGTCGACTCCATCGAACAGGTGTCCAAGGAGCGCTTCCCCGCCCAGCGGGTCTACGTCGAAGACGGCCTGCGCCTCATCACCTGCGGCGGCGTCTTCGACCGCAGAACCCACGAGTACCTCGACAACATCATCGTCTACGCCTCCCGCGTGTCCCCCCGCGACACCAACCTCAAGGCCCTGACCAGCCCGAGCGCCTCCTCCTCCGCACCTGCTTCCTGACCGACATCCCCCAGCCCACACGTGCTCGGGCGCGCCGGTGTCCTGACGAGGAGAGAGCGAGTGCGAGGAACGAGCGCTCGTGAACGACGAGGAAGGACGCCGGCTCAAGGGCGCCCGGGCACCGCGCGAGCGGAGCGAGCGCAGGGAAACACGGCTAGGCTTGATGTTCGTGCTGGTCTTGGCCTTCGATACCGCGACTCCGGCCGTCACGGCGGCGATTCACGATGGCGAGCGGGTGCTCGCCGAATCGACGACGATCGACGCGCGCCGTCATGGCGAACTGCTGGTCCCCTCCGTCCGTGAGGTCCTGCGCGAGGCGGGGGTGTCGTTGCGCGAGGTGACGGCGATCGTCGCCGGGGCGGGCCCTGGGCCGTACACGGGCCTGCGGGTCGGGCTGATGACGGCGCAGGCGTTCGCCTCGACGAGCGGGGCCCCGGCGTACGGGGTGTGCACGCTGGACGCGCTCGCCTATGCGAGCGGTCTGAGCGAGCCGTTCGTCGTCGCCACCGACGCCCGCCGCAAGGAAGTCTTCTGGGCCCGTTACGCCGATATGCGCACGCGCGTGACCGAGCCCTCGGTCGACCGTCCCGGCGACGTGCCGGGTGAGCTTCCGGTGGTGGGTGCGGGCGCGACGATGTACGCCGAGATCCTCGGAGAGGGACGGCTGGTGCCGGGCGTTCCCGAATATCCGGCGGCGGGCGCGCTGGCCGCGCTGGCCGCCGAGCGCCTGGCCGCGGGCGACGCGGCCGGCGACGGGGTGCTGACGGCGCCGCGTCCCATCTACTTGCGCAGGCCGGACGCGCGGGTGCCCGGCCCGCCGAAGAAGGTCACCGTATGACAGGCGCGACGCTGCGCCAGATGTCCGAGACAGACCTGCCGGCGGTCCTGGCGATCGAGCGTTCGACGTTCCCGTTCGACGCCTGGAGCGAGGGCATGCTGCGGGGCGAGCTGGCCGACCAGCCGCGCACCAGGCACTACATCGTCGCCGAGGCCGACGGCGTGGTCGTCGGATACGCCGGGCTGGCCGCGGCGGGCGACCAGGCGGACGTGCAGACGATCGCCGTGAGCGCCGACCGCCAGCGGGCCGGCATCGGCAGCGCGATGTTGCGTGCGCTGCTCGACGAGGCCGTGCGCCGCGGCGCGACGGCGGTGTTCCTTGAGGTGCGGGCCGACAACCCGCCCGCACAGGCCATGTACGAGCGTTTCGGCTTCGAGCGCATCGGTCTGCGGCGTGAGTACTACGACGACGGAACCGACGCGATCATGATGATGAGAAAGATGGACGAGGTGGGCGCTGATGGCTGACGAACCTCTGGTCCTCGGCATCGAGACCTCCTGCGACGAGACGGGCGTCGGCCTCGTCCGGGGGAACACGTTGCTGGCCGACACCGTCGCGTCGAGCGTCGAAGAGCACGCGCGGTTCGGCGGTGTCGTGCCCGAGGTGGCCTCGCGCGCCCACCTGGAGGCCATGACGCCGACCGTCGAGCGCGCCCTTGAGCGGGCGGGCCTGCGGTTCTCCGACATCGACGCCATCGCCGTCACCGCCGGTCCCGGGCTGGCCGGGGCGCTGCTCGTGGGGGTCGCGGCGGCCAAGGCGTACGCGCTGGGCCTCGGCGTCCCGTTGTACGGGGTGAACCACCTGGCCGCGCACGTGGCGGTCGACCAGCTTGAGCACGGTCCGCTGCCCAAGCCGTCGATCGCGATGCTGGTGTCGGGCGGCCACTCGTCGCTGCTGCTGGTGCCGGACGTCGCCAGGGACGTGATCTCTCTCGGCTCCACGGTGGACGACGCGGCGGGCGAGGCGTTCGACAAGGTGGCCCGGGTGCTCGGCCTGCCCTTCCCGGGAGGCCCGCACATCGACCGTGCCGCCACCCAGGGGTCGGGCACGGCCGTCGCGTTCCCGCGCGGCAAGTACGACGACGGCACGCTCGACTTCTCGTTCTCCGGGCTGAAGACGGCGGTCGCGCGCTGGGTGGAGGCCAAGGAGCGCGCGGGCGAGCCGGTGCCCGTGGCCGACGTGGCGGCGTCGTTCCAGGAGGCCGTGGTGGACGTGCTCACGCGCAAGGCGTTGCAGGCGTGCCAGCGCTACGACGTGAAAGACCTGCTCATCGGGGGCGGCGTGGCGGCCAACTCGCGGCTGCGCGCCCTGGCGCAGGAGCGGTGCGACGCCGCGGGGGTGCGCCTGCGCGTGCCGCGCCCGGGGTTGTGCACCGACAACGGCGCGATGATCGCGGCCCTCGGGTCCGAACTGCTGGCCGCCGGCGTGGCCCCGTCACCACTGGACATCCCCGCCGACTCCTCCCTTCCCGTAACCGCCATCCACCTCTGACGACACCGCCGGGCAGGCGGCGTTCAGTCCTTGGGGGTGCGGGCGGGGCGTAGGAGCGCTTCCGCGAGGGCGAGCATGGTCTCCTCCAGGGCTCCCAGCCTGCGGGTGAGGTCGCTGTGGGTGGGCTGGACGATCTGGTCGACGGTCTCCGCGAGCCCGTCACGGTCGGGGCGGGCGCGTACGAGCTCGGCGAGGGGCGGCAGGGCCGCCGCGGCCTCCGACAGCCGCTCGTCGAGCGTGTCGAACCGCTTGCCCTGGTCGTCGGTCTGGGCGCTGATCAGCTCGCCGACGCGCTTGTGGACCTCGCCGACCTCCAGGAGCGCGGGCAGCTGGCCGACGCGCTGGTTGACGGCCTCGACGCGGTCGTCCACCATCTCCAGCCGCTCGTTGACGTCCTCGAAGTTGGCGTCGATGGCGCCAAGGCGTTCGTCCTGCTTGGACAGGCGTCCGTCCACGCCGGTCAGGTGCTCGTCCAGGGCCGACAGGCGGCCGTCGGTGTCGGTGAGCTGCCGCTGGATGCCGGTGACCTGCCCCTCCAGGCCGGTGAGGCCCGACTGGGCCGTCTCAATGCGGCCGTCGATGCTCTGCAGCCGGACGTCGACGGTCTCCAGCCGTCCTTCGACCGCGCCGATGTGGCTGTCGACTCCGTCGAAACGCCCTGCGAGGCCGGTCACGGAACCGTCCAGGCGTTCGGCGGCCTCGTCCAGCCGGGCGTCGAACCCGTCGAAGCGCGCCGCGAGGCTCGTGAGGCGGACCTCGGCGCCGTCCATGCGCCCGTCGAAGCCGGCCAGCCGGTCGTTCACCGCCCCCAGCCCGCCGTCCACCGTCTCCAGCCGCCCGTCCACGGCCTCCAGTCGCCCGTCCACGGTCGCTAGACGTCCGTCCGCGGACTCCAGCCGTCCGTCGATGGAGCCGAGCCGTCCGTCGAGGCTTTCCAGCCGGCCGCCGAGGGCTTCCAGGCCGTCGCCGGCGCCCTCCAGCCGGCTCTCGACCCCGTCCAGCCGGTTGGTCAGCAGGGTCTCGGTCTCGGCCAGCTTGGCCGTCATGCCGTCGACCTTGCCGGCGAGCTGCTCGATGGACCCGCTGAGGCGCTGGACGGCCGACGACAGAGTCTCCTCCAGGCCCTCGCTGAGGTCCAGGACACTGCCCTCGACCCGCTCGGTGCGCTGCGTGAGGTCGAGCAGCGCCTTGTCGACGCGGGTGAACCGGCCTCCCGCGGCCTCCACGCCGGCGCAGAGCTGGGCGAGCCGCCTGGTGAGCTCGGCCATGCCCTCGGGCACGCCCTTGGTGCCGTCGAGGACGGCCTGGATGCGCTTGAGGGACTCGGCGACGCCCTCGCGCACCGTGCCGAGGTCGGTCCACAGGCCGGGAAGCTCGGCGATCGGCTTGACGCGGTCGCCGACGGCCTCGACGCGGTCGCCGAGCCCGGCGACGCGGTTGCCCACACCGTCGACGCGGTCGCGCACGATCTCGACGTGCTGCGCCAGCCCCTCGGCCCAGGCGGGGGGACGGTTGACCAGCTCGCCGAGCCTGCCGCTGACCCCTTCGAGCGCGCCGTTCAACCCGCCAAGCTCGCGTTCGCGGACCTCGCGCAGCAGCCACTCCATGCCTTCCAGGCGCTGGCGGATCTCGTCCAGCACCGCGCCCTGGGTGCGCTGCTCGTAGACGTGGTCCTGCGCCGCCCTGGCGAGCAGCTCTCGCATGCGGTCGGAGATGGCGGTCTGGCTTCCAGCCTGGAGGAGGGTGTGGTTGGAGTGATCCACCGAAAGCTCCTTCACTCGCGGGCGGTCGGCCGCACGGCGGTGGGGTCGGTCCGGTCGTCTTGCGTGGCGAATCAGGCGGGTCGGCCATCGATCAGGCGGAATCCCGCGCGCTGGCCAACTGTAGTGCTTCGGCTGGAGACTTTCGGGGCCGACTTTAAAACATCGTGATTATCGCTATATTGCCCTGATTTGACGGCGGGACAGGAGTCGTCCCAGGTCAGGATGGGTCGCAGATGTACGCGAAAGGGCGCTCGCCGATGCGGGTCAGCACCACGACACACGAATTATCCCCGGAAAGGTGCAAATCTCGCCGCAAGCGTTCCAAATCCAGTGCCGAGCCGCGTTTCTTCAGCGTCACCGCGCCGATGCGGCGTTCGCGGAGCGCGGCGCGCAGGCGTTTCAGCGAGAAAGGCAGCGTGTCCAGGACCTCGTACCGCGACGCCCAGGGCGTGCTCGCGGGGACGTCTCCGGTGATGTAGGCGATCTGGGGGTCGAGCAGGCGACCGGACACCTGGGCGGCCACCTCGGCCACGAGGTGCGCCCTGATCGCGGCGCCGTCCGGTTCGTACAGATATCGCCCGACCGGTCCGTGGTCGGGCGGCCCGAGGGACGGGTCGGCGGCCATCGTGTGCCCAGAGGGCAGCAACGTCGCGCGCCGCAGCGTCCGCGGCTCGTCGGCGCCCGCCGCAAGGGCGGCCGTCGCAAGGGCGCCGGTCCACAGCACGGCCTCCTTGACCTCGCCGCGGTAGGAGACCCATTCGGCCTCGGCGCCGGCGGGGATGAACTCGTACGGGATGCCCGGCGCGACCTTCAGGCAGGCGGCGCGAGCCCGCGACACCATGTCGAGCACCGCCGGCCACGGCGGCGAGTAGGCCATCGGGTCGAATACCCGCCTGCCGGTGGACCGCCGGGCCGGGTCGGCGAACAGCACGTCGTACGCGGCCGGGTCGGCCTCGGCCGCGTCGGCGGCGCGGACGGTGACCCGGCCGCCGAGGTCCAGGGCGACGACGTTCGCCCGCGCGACCTCCACGGTGAGCGGGTCGAGGTCCAGGGCGTCGACCTCGCACCCGGCGCGGGCCAGGGCGATCAGGTCGCCGCCGATGCCGCAGCAGGCGTCCACCACCCGCGTGCCCGGGGAGAACCGGCGGGCGCGGTGGGCCGCCACCTCGGCGCGGGTGGCCTGCTCCAGCCCGTCGGGGGTGAAGTACATGCGTGCGGCGTCCTCGCCGAACTTGACGGCGCCGCGTGCCCGGAGCCGGGCCTGGGTGAGCGCGGCCGCGGCGAGCGGCGCGTCGAAGGTCTTCCTGAGCCGGCTCGCCGCCGCCACCGGGTCTGTGCCGTCCGTCACAGCGCCCACGGCCTCGCCGAGGGCCTTCTGCCCGTGAGGGGTCAGCAATTCGCGGAAGGCGTAGAGGTCCACGCCTCCCGACGCTATCGCGCGCGCCGTGGCGGTGCGGCACCACTCCGCCGCCACGCGAGCGCACCCCCATACATGGACAAAGCGGGCGAGTCGTACGGTGGGCGAAGGCCCGGCTGACCTGGGGCGGCCTGTCCGTGTTGACTGCGTCGGCGGCCTTGCATACTGTTCAGTGTTGGCACTCACCTAGTGAGAGTGCCAACTAAAAATGCGACGAGGCAGGTCTGACACCCGCGACGGCAGGCCGCTGGTCGCCTCTTCAGCTCATCATCACAATCTGAAGGGGAGGTCCGATCGTGACGACCGCCACCAAGGTTCCCGTTAAGCCGCTCGGCGACCGCATTGTGGTCCAGCCGCTTGAGGCCGAGCAGACGACCGCTTCCGGTCTGGTCATCCCGGACACCGCCAAGGAGAAGCCGCAAGAGGGCAAGGTCCTCGCGGTGGGCCCCGGCAACTGGGACGAGGACGGCGAGAAGCGCATCCCGCTCGACGTCAAGGAAGGGGACGTCGTCCTCTACAGCAAGTACGGCGGTACCGAGGTCAAGTACGGCGGCGAGGAGTACCTCGTGCTCTCCGCCCGTGACGTTCTCGCGATCATCGAGAAGTAAAGCCCCGGGCGCGTAAGCGACCACCTGTACGGAGCCTTACAAAAACGCGTGTCAAGCCCCGGGCCCTTATCGCAAGGCCCGGGGCCTTGATGCTGGGAGGACTTAAATGCCCAAGATCTTGGAGTTCGAGGAGGACGCGCGCCGCGCTCTGGAGCGCGGCGTGAACGCCCTCGCGGACGCCGTGAAGGTGACCCTCGGGCCGCGCGGCCGCAACGTCGTCATCGACAAGAAGTTCGGTGCGCCGACCATCACCAACGACGGCGTCACCATCGCCCGTGAGGTCGAGCTCGAGAAGCCGTACGAGAACCTCGGCGCTCAGCTCGCCAAGGAAGTCGCCACCAAGACCAACGACATCGCCGGTGACGGCACCACGACCGCCACCGTGCTCGCCCAGGCGATGGTCCGCGAAGGTCTGCGCAACGTCGCCGCCGGCGCCTCGCCGCTGTCGCTCAAGCGCGGCATCGACCTGGCCGCCCGCGCGGTCAGCGACCGCCTCCTCGAGCTTTCCCGCCCGGTCGAGGACAAGAAGGAGATCGCCAATGTCGCGACGATCTCCGCGCAGGACGCCAAGATCGGCGAGCTGATCGCCGAGGCGTTCGACAAGGTGGGCAAGGACGGTGTGATCACCGTCGAAGAGTCCAACACCATGGGCCTGGAGCTGGAGTTCACCGAAGGCCTCCAGTTCGACAAGGGTTACCTGTCGCCGTACATGGTGACCGACCCCGAGCGCATGGAAGCGGTCCTCGAGGACGCTTATGTCCTGCTCAACCAGGGCAAGGTCGGCTCGATCGCCGAGTTCCTGCCGCTGCTCGAGAAGGTCGCCCAGACCAAGAAGCCGCTGTTCGTGGTCGCCGAGGACGTCGAGGGCGAGGCCCTGGCCGTCCTGGTCACCAACAAGATCCGTGGCACGTTCACCTCGGTCGCCGTCAAGGCGCCCGGCTTCGGCGACCGCCGCAAGGCCATGCTGCAGGACATCGCGATCCTGACCGGCGGCCAGCTGATCTCCGAGGAGCTCGGCCTCACGCTCGCCAACGCCGGCACCGAGGTGCTCGGCACGGCCCGCCGCATCGTGGTCACCAAGGACAGCGCGACCATCGTCGACGGCGCCGGCGACCCGCAGGCGATCCAGGACCGCGTCCGCGAGATTCAGCACGCCATCGAGCAGACCGACTCCGACTGGGACCGCGAGAAGCTCCAGGAGCGCCTCGCCAAGCTGTCCGGCGGCATCTGCATCCTGCGCGTCGGCGCGGCCACCGAGGTGGAGCTCAAGGAGAAGAAGCACCGCCTTGAGGACGCCATCTCCGCGACCCGCGCCGCGATCGAGGAGGGCATCGTCTCCGGCGGTGGCTCCGCGCTCGTGCACCTCGCCAAGGACCTCGACGACCTCGGCCTGACCGGCGACGAGGCGACCGGCGTCTCCATCGTCCGCCGCGCGCTCGTCGAGCCCGCCCGCTGGATCGCCGAGAATGCCGGCCTCGAGGGGTACGTCGTCACCGCCAAGACCGGCGAGCTGCCGGTCGGTCACGGCCTCAACGCCGCGACCGGCTCGTACGGCGACCTGATCGCCGACGGCGTCATCGACCCGGTCAAGGTCACCCGCTCGGCCGTGCAGAACGCCGCGTCCATCGCCGGCATGCTGCTCACGACCGAGGTCCTCGTGGTCGACAAGCCCGAGGAGGAGGCTCCGGCCGCCGCGGGCCAGGGTCACGGCCACGGTCACGGCCACTGATCCGATCAATCGGCCGAAGCACGGCTCCCGCCGCAGTGCGGGGGCCGTGCTTTTTTGTATCGAAACGATTTTGCCGCCTCGGATTTGACCGGGAAGGTAAACCGACCGGTGCGGCGAAGCGTCGGATGCGCCGCGCCGTGCGGCCTGCAAGCTGGTGCGACATCTAACGAATATCCGACGAATTCGGGTCGCGAGTGAAATATGCAAACACTACTGTGTTCACTCGATTACCCTCGGTTATCGTCGCGTCAATGTGACCAATCCGTATCCGTTCACTATGACGACATGCGCGATCGTGGCGGGCATCATGCCTAACGTGACCGAGGGATGCGTCGCCGACGCCAAAACTGGGGTAAGGCTTGCGACGAGATCGGACGAGTCCGACCTCAGGGATCTGACGAGCCTTGCCGTGCAGGGAGATCGCACCGCGATCGAATCACTGCTCGGGCAACTTCGCCCGATGGTGGTGCGCTATTGCCGTGCTCGTCTGGGCCGGGTGTCCGGCCACTATCACATAGCCGACGACGTGGCCCAGGAAGTGTGCATCGCGGTGCTGGCCGCGCTGCCGCGCTACCGCGACATGGGGCGCCCGTTCGCCTCGTTCGTGTTCGGCATCGCGTCGCACAAGGTCGCGGACGCGCTTCGCAGTTCGGTGCGCTCCGCCGTGCCCACCCAGGACCTTCCGGACGGTCCTGACCAGGGGCCGGGGCCGGAGGAGACCGTGGTGCGCTACATCGAGGCCGAGCACGCCCGCGCGCTGCTCTCGCGCCTGCCGGACAACCAGCGCGAGCTGATCATTCTGCGGGTGGTGTCAGGACTCTCCGCCGAGGAGACCGGTAACGTACTGGGTATGTCACCAGGTGCGGTTCGCGTCGCCCAGCATCGGGCGCTGGCCAGGTTGCGAGCGATGGCCGACATGGAGTCGATAGCTTGACCGCCCTCCACCCGGCCCGTTCCCTCCGAAAACGCGAGTCCGACGACACCGACCCGGAAGTGCTCAAGACGGACGCCGTCATCGACGCGCTCGCCGGGCGGCGGCCCCTCGGCGAGTACGCCGACCCCGTGGTGAGCCTGTTGCGGGCGCTCACCCGCGACGTCGATCAGCGGCTCTCCTCGGTGTCGATCACCCCGTCGACGTAGCCCCTGGCGTACTCCCAGCTCACGTAGTCGGCAGGGTCGGGGGCGAAGGCCGGCTCGTGCACCTGCGGACGGCCGTGGTCGATCATCTGCCGCAGGTTGCCGCGCAGCAGATCCCAGTCGAAGTAGTGCCGTTCACCGCACTCCGGGCAGTCGAGGACCAGCCCCAGCACCCCCTGTGGCTCGAGAAGCGAGCGGAAGACCTCTACATCGGCGAGGTCGGTGAGCGCCTCGTCGCGCTCGGCCATGGTCAGCGGCGCGGAGTCGTCGAGATCGCCGAGAACCGCGGCAGGGTCGTTGGGGTCTTCCGCGAAGGGGTCGCGGGGGACGTCTTCCAGCACGCATTCCACCTTATGACCCCCACCTACCCTGATGAGGGCAAGTGGCGGGGATGCCGAGCGCGCCGGTGGACCTCCGCACACCTCTCAGGGCTCGTTCGTCCCTGGCGTCACCCGGCGGCGCGGACGGTGAGGGCGCCGGCCGTGCCGACCGGAAGCCCCGTTCGTCCAGGGACAGGGCGATTTGTGCGCGGGGGACGGCGTCGCGGGCCGCCGGGAAGCGCCGCGGCGCGTGGCCCGTTGTCCACAGCGGTCAGCGGACCGGAAATTTTGACCACATTCATCCGCGAGAGGCGGCAGAGAGCCGGATTCCGCCGTTTCCGCCGCCGCGGCCGAAGCCGGCAGAGGTCGGACATCTCCGCGGATTCCCGTCGCCGGATCGCTTCGAGGCCGTCGATGATCCACAGGAGAAGTGGGGGAGCCGGCCGGAGATCTCCACAGAGATGTGGAGAAGCGGCGGGGTCCGTGCCACAGGAGTGATGGAGTGTGGGGTGGGCCCGCCCGGTCGTCCACAGGCACGACCGGCCGTCAGCGTTTCCCGTTCTGGTTGTCCACAGGACTGCGGAGCAGGTGATGAGCGGGCCACTAAACTGACCGCAGGGGGCCGGCGCCTTTCCCCATCTTGAGAGCGCCATGGCAGGAGGGTTGCAGATGGCCAAGTTCACCGAGCCGGGGCTCACGTTCGACGACGTGCTCTTGGTGCCCGCGTATTCCGATCTGCAGCCGGGCGACGCCGATACCACCACCCGCCTGTCGCGCTCGATCACTCTGCGCATCCCTCTGGTGTCCGCCGCGATGGACACCGTCACCGAGGCGCGCATGGCGGTGGCGATGGCGCGTCAGGGCGGCATCGGCATCCTGCACCGCAACCTCTCCATCGAAGAGCAGGCCCAGCAGGCCGACCTCGTCAAGCGCTCCGAGGCGGGCATGGTCACCAACCCGGTGACCTGTTCGCCCGACGCCACCCTCGCCGACGTCGAGCAGCTCTGCGCCCGCTACCGCATCTCCGGTGTGCCGGTCACCGACCGGGGCGGCGTCCTGCTCGGCATCGTCACCAACCGCGACATGCGGTTCGAGACCGACCAGAGCCGCGCCGTGCGCGAGGTCATGACACCGATGCCCCTGGTCACCGCGCCGGTCGGCGTGTCCCGTGACGAGGCGTTCCGCCTGCTGCGCCAGAACAAGGTGGAGAAGCTCCCCCTGGTCGACGCCGACGGCAGGCTGCGCGGTCTCATCACGGTCAAAGACTTCACCAAGAGCGAGCAATATCCTCTCGCCACCAAAGACGCCGACGGCCGTCTGGTCGTCGGCGCGGCGGTGGGCGTCGCCGGCGACGCCGAGCAGCGCGCCATGGCGCTGATCGACGCGGGCGTCGATGTGATCATCGTCGACACCGCCCACGGCCACTCCCACGGGGTGTGCGACATGGTCGCCAAGATCAAGGCCAACGGGCGGGTCGACGTCGTGGGCGGCAACGTCGCCACCCGCGCCGGCGCCCAGGCGCTCATCGACGCCGGCGCCGACGCCGTCAAGGTCGGCGTGGGCCCGGGTTCCATCTGCACCACCCGCGTCGTGGCCGGGGTGGGCGCCCCGCAGGTCACGGCCATCTACGAGGCGTCGCTCGCCTGCGGCCCCGCCGGCGTGCCGGTGATCGGCGACGGCGGCCTGCAGTATTCCGGCGACATCGTCAAGGCCCTGGCCGCGGGAGCCACCACCGTCATGCTCGGCTCGCTGCTCGCCGGCTGCGAAGAGTCTCCCGGTGAGCTCATCTTCATCAACGGCAAGCAGTTCAAGTCCTACCGCGGCATGGGCTCGCTCGGCGCCGTCCGCAACCGCGAGCGCGGCGGCTCCTACAGCAAAGACCGCTACTCCCAGGAGAGCGTGTCCAGCGAAGACAGGTTCATCCCCGAGGGCATCGAGGGCCAGGTGCCCTATCGCGGCCCGGTGGCGGCGGTGGCCCACCAGCTCGTCGGCGGCCTGCGCCAGGGCATGTGGTACACCGGGTCCCGCACCATCGACGACCTGCGCGAGAACGGCCAGCTGATGCCCATCACCGCGGCCGGGCTCTCCGAGAGCCACCCGCACGACATCCAGATGACCGTCGAAGCCCCCAACTACCACGGCCGCTGACCGGCCACCGACGATCGGCCACCGGCCATTGGCACCGGCCACCGGCCATTGGCACCGGCCACCGGCCATTGGCACCGGCCACCGGCCATTGGCACCGGCCACCGGCCATTGGCTACCGGCCAACGACCGTTGGCACCGGCGATTGGCCACCGGCCATTGGCCCCGGCCAGCGGCCATTGGTCACCGGCCTCGGTCGGCGGTCCGCCGGCCGGGCCGGCCGGGCCATGTCTGGCCATGGCTGGCCATGCCGGGCCGTTCGGGGGGCGGGCGCGCGGGGGTAAGGCGGCGCGCGAGGGTAATGACGTAATCGAGTACAGCGGCTTCACCGAGGGACGGGAACGACAACAGCATGAGTCAGGTAGAGATCGGGCGTGGCAAGAGCGGCCGCCGCGGTTACGCGCTGGACGAGATCGGCATCGTGCCGTCGCGGCGCACCCGCGACCCCGAAGAGGTCTCCATCGCCTGGCAGATCGACGCCTACCGCTTCGACCTGCCCGTCGTGGTGAGCCCCATGGACAGCGTCGTCTCGCCCAAGACCGCCATCGAGATCGGGCGACTCGGCGGTCTCGCCGTCCTCGACCTCGAAGGCCTGTGGACGCGGTACGAAGATCCGGCGTCGCTGCTCTCCGAGGTGGCCGAGCTGCGCGGTGAGGCCGCGACCAAGCGTCTGCAGGACATCTACTCCGCTCCGATCAGCGACGAGCTGATCGGCCGCCGCATCGAGGAGATCAGGTCCGCCGGCGTCACCACCGCCGCGCGGCTGTCGCCTCAGCGGACCGCCCAGCACTACAAGGCGGTGGTCGACGCCGGGGCCGACATCTTCGTCATCCGCGGCACCACGGTCTCCGCCGAGCACGTCTCGGGCCGGGCCGAGCCGCTCAACCTCAAGCAGTTCATCTACGAGCTCGACGTGCCCGTCATCGTCGGCGGCTGCGCCACCTACACCGCGGCCCTCCACCTGATGCGCACCGGCGCCGCCGGCGTGCTGGTCGGCTTCGGCGGCGGCTCCGGCCACACCACCCGCACCGTGCTCGGCGTGGCGGTGCCGATGGCCACCGCCATCGGCGACGTCGCGGCGGCCCGCCGCGACTACCTCGACGAGTCCGGCGGCCGGTACGTCCACGTCATCGCCGACGGCGGCATGACCAGCTCCGGTGACATCGCCAAGGCCATCGCCTGCGGCTCCGACGCCGTCATGGTCGGCTCGCCTCTGGCCCGAGCCGCCGAGGCCCCCGGACGCGGCCACCACTGGGGCTCGGAGGCCCACCACGGCGAACTGCCGCGCGGCGCCCGCGTCGAGGTCGGCACCATCGGCACCCTGGCACAGATCCTGCACGGCCCGTCCACCGTCGCCGACGGCTCCATGAACCTCATGGGCGCCCTCCGCCGCACCATGGCCACCGCCGGCTACTCCGACCTCAAAGAATTCCAACGCGTAGAGGTAGTAGTAGCCCCCCACGTCCCCTGACCCACCCCGACACCCGGCCCTCCGGACTGGCCGGGATCCGTTTCGGGCGGCCGCCGCGGGTCTCCCCGCGGCGGACGCCGGTTCCGGCGCTCCGTTCCCGGACCGGCGGGCACTCCCGGCCGGTCGGTTCGCCGGGTGCCCGCCGTAGGGCGGCGCCGGTATTCGCCGTCCACCGTCCCGCCGACGCGGCGCCGTCGTAAGAACCTCCGGGAGGTATCACACCGGTGAAGGTAAGCGGTCACGGCGCTGGTGTCCCGCGCCGAGGTCCGGCGGGTGAGTCATGTCGGTCCCCAGCAGGCGGGATGCATGAGGACCGCTCGCCGACTTGGTCACGTGGGCCATCGAGTTAGAGGACGAGCTTCTGGCGCGGGATTCTAGCTGATCCAGGTGCCGTGTTTCATGACGCGGTGGACGGTGAGGTCGTCGTCGAGTACGACCAGGTCGGCGTCCTTGCCGACGGCGATGGAGCCGACGCGGTCGTCCAGGCCGAGCACCCGGGCCGGTGTGAGCGAGGCCATCACGGCGGCGTCCGACACCGGCAGCCCGACCTCCTGCACCGTGCGGCGGAAGGCGACGTCCATGGTCAGCGTGCTGCCGGCGATGGAGCCGCCCTCGGCCAGCCGGGCGGCGCCGCCCGCGACCTCGACCTCCATCGAGCCGAGCCGATAGGTGCCGTCGCCCATGCCGGCGGCCGCCATCGCGTCGGTGATCAGCACCGCGCGACCGGTGCCCGCCGCCCGGGCGGCCAGCCGCAGCATCGCCGGGTGGACGTGCAGGCCGTCGTTGATCAGCTCGACCGTCACGCGCTCGTCCTCCAGCAGCGCGGCGATCGGGCCGGGCTCGCGGTGGTGCAGTGACGGCAGGGCGTTGTACAGGTGAGTGGCGACCGTGCAGCCGGCCGTGATGCCGGCGATCGCCTGGCCGTAGGTGGCGTCGCTGTGCCCGAGGGCGACGATCACGCCGTCCGAGGCCGCCGCGCGGATGGTGTCGAGCCCGCCGGGGAGCTCGGGGGCGATGGTGAGCATGCGGACGTGCCCCCGCCCGGCCTTGAGCAGGCCGGCGAGCTCGCCGGGGGACGGCTCGCGCAGCAGCGCGGGGTCGTGCGCGCCGCAGCGGGACCGGGCGATGTAGGGGCCCTCGAAGTGGATGCCCGCCAGCAGCCCGTCGTCGCACAGGTCGGCCAGGGCGGCCGTGGCGCGCGCGATGTCGGCGAGTGAGGCGGTCACCAGGCTCGCCATGATCGTGGTGGTGCCGTGCGCGGTGTGGAAGGCGGCGATGCGCCGCGCCTCCTCCTGGTCGCCGGACGGGAACGATCCGCCTGCACCGCCGTGAGTGTGGATGTCGACGAACCCCGGGACGACGTACCGTCCGTCGAGGCCGTGCCCGTCACCGCGAGGCGCGCGTCCACGGCCGATATGGGTGATGCGCCCGTCCTCGATGGTGATCCAGCCGTCGTGCACACCTGCGGGGGTCACCACGCGGGCGTCGGCGAGTGTGATGCTCATGAGGACAGGATCACAGATCGGGTGAGGTGAAGCGGCTGGTCGGGGTCCAGGCCGAGGGCCTTGGCGCGGGCCACCGCGACGCGCTGGACGCGGACCAGCTCGGCCATCGGGTCGGCGTCGCCGCTGACGAAGACGCCGCCCGCCCTGCGCACGTCCTCGGCGAGCCCCTCGGGCGCGGCGCCGAGCATCCAGGTGATGCGGCCGGGGCCGGCGATGCTGATCGGGCCGTGGCGGTACTCCATCGCCGGGTACGCCTCGGTCCAGGAGCGGGACGCCTCACGCATCTTGAGCGCGGCCTCCTGTGCGAGCCCGTAGGTCCAGCCCTGGCCGAGGAAGGTGAACTGCTCGGCGGCCACGAACGCGTCGGGGACGGGCTCGGTGAGCGCGCGTTCGGCGTCGGCGATCGCCTGGGTGAGTTCCTCGCCGAGGTGGGCGCGGAGCAGGGCGAGCTGCGTGGTGGCGAAGCGCGTCTGGACGACCGAGCGTTCGTCGGCGAAGTCGAGCACGACGACCTCGTCCGCGAGCGTCATGACAGGGGTGCGGGGGTCGGCGGTGATGACGGTGGCCGGGGTGCCGTCGAGGCGGCGCAGCAGGTCGAGCACCTCGGTCGTGGTGCCGGACCGCGTCAGCGCGAGGACCCGGTCATAGGCCCGCCCGGCCACGGCCTCGACGGAGCCGCAGGTCTGGTGGTGTGCGGGGGCGCGGGTCTGGTCATGGGGGGTGGGTCTGGGCTGGTGGTGCGTGGAGGAGCCGGTCTGCTCGGGGACGGCGGAACCTGTGGTGAGGGGCGCTCCGGAGGCGGCCGGACCTGTGGGCCGGGGGGTCTCAGAGGCGGCCGGACCTGTGGTGAGGGGGGCCTCGGAGGCGGCGAAGGCGTCGGTCTCGCCGTGGCCGGCGCGCTCTCGCAGGACGGCGTACGCCTGAGCGATGTACCAGGAGGTGCCGCAGCCGACGACGGCCACGCGCTCGCCGGGCCGGGGCAGGGCGGCGGTGACGGTGGCGGTCCCGGCCATCTCGGCTCCGCGGCGCCAGCAGGCCGGTTGAGAGGCGATCTCGATCTCGGTGTGCGTTGACACGGGCCGCTCCTCATGCTTATCGATTATGCAGCTATGGTCGCAGTAATGAGCAGAATTGTGCAGTAAGGGATGACTGAAGAGGTGAGAATGACCGGGTGGTGTGCGACGCTTTGGGACCATGAGCCGGTATGAACGCTGGAACGCCCTGCTGGAGCTCCTGGCCGAGCAGGGTCGTCTGACGGTCGAGCAGGCCGCCGGCACCCTGCGGGTGTCGACCGCGACGATCCGGCGGGATTTCGACGAACTGTCCCAGCAGCAGATGCTCATGCGCACGCGCGGCGGCGCCGTGGCCCAAAGCGTCAGCTACGACCTGCCGCTCCGCTACAAGACGGCCAGGCACGCCGGCGAGAAACAGCGCATCGCCGAGGCGGCGGCCGCCCTGGTCCAGCCGGGGGCCGTGGTCGGGATGAACGGCGGGACGACGACGTCGGAGGTCGCAAGGACGCTCGCCGTCCACACCGCTCCGGACGCGCGGATCACCGTGGTGACCAACGCACTCAACATCGCCGCCGAGTTGACCGTCCGGCAGAACGTCAAGCTCGTTGTCACCGGCGGGGTCGCCCGCCCGCAGTCCTACGAGCTCATCGGTCCGCTCGCCACCGGAGTGCTGCAGCAGGTCACCTTGGACATCGCCTTCCTTGGCGTCGACGGCATCGACGCCAAGGCGGGGGCCTCGGCCCACCACGAGGGGGAGGCGAGCGTGAACAACCTGCTCATCGGCAGGGCGTCCCGCGTCGTCGCCGTGGCGGACGCCTCCAAGGTGGGCCGGCGGGTCTTCGCGAAGATCTGCGACATCAGCCGAATCGACACGCTCGTCACCGACGCGAGCATGAGCGACGCCGACGCGTCGGCGTTCATGGACGCCGGCGTGCAGGTGATGCGCGTCTGAGCGCGACACGCCTCGACCCGCCGCAAACTCAGTCGGCCCCAGGTGGTCGCAGGTCGGATGACGTGGGTCTCTACGGGTATGCGGATGGGGCGCGAGGCTGCAGGGGTCGGACATGGGCCGGCGGGCTTCCGCGAAAAGATCTACCGGTCGGGCGGTGGTGCGGGCGAGGCCGGATGTGGCCGTTGGTGGAGCAGGGCACGTGTGAGCCGTCCCAGGCATGACCCGCACCGGCACCGGTGGGACACGCCTATCGCATGCTGGTATCTACTCACGGGTAGGAATTCGACACGACGCGACAAGCCGCACCCCAGGGGGTCGCAGATGACAGCGCACACGGCCGACGCCTCCGACGCCGGCGCCGAGGTGAGTGCCGTACCAGACGTGGCCGGGGAGACCGGCGCGGACGTGACAGCGAAGGCCGGCGCCGACGTGACGGGCAAGGGCGGCGCGGGCGTGACGGGCAAGGGCGGCGCGGGCGTGGTCGACAGGGCTGGGGCAGGTGTGGTCGAAGGGATCGGGGCAGGCGTGGGTGTGGAGCGGGCCGATACGCGGATCAGGCGGGAGGGGGCTCAGGTGGAGGTCCGCGGCGGCGGCATGCATTCGGCGCGCATGGGACCGGCCGAGCGGGCGGCGGCGCTGACCTGGATGGCCGAACCCGACCACGAGTTGGACGTGTTCGTGGTGGGCGGCGGCGTGGTCGGCTCGGGAGTGGCGCTCGACGCCGTGACCCGCGGGCTCACGGTCGGCCTGGCGGAGGCGCGTGACTTCTCCTCGGGCACCTCCTCCCGTTCCTCGAAGCTCATCCACGGCGGTGTGCGCTACCTGGAGCAGCTCAACTTCGACCTGGTTCGCGAGGCGTTGCAGGAGCGTGCGCTGCTCCTCCAGCGCATCGCGCCCCACCTGGTCCGTCCGGTGCCGTTCCTGTTCCCCCTCACCCACCACGTCTGGGAACGGCCCTACGTCGCCGCCGGCCTGACCCTGTACGACACGCTCGGGTTCTCGACCGGGCTGACCCGGGGCATGCCGGGGCACCGTCACCTGTCGCGGCGCCGGGCGCTACGGCTCGCGCCGGCGCTGCGCAAGACCGCGCTCACCGGCGCGGTGCAATATTGGGACGCCCAGGTGGACGACGCGCGGTACGTCACGACGATGCTGCGCACGGCCGCCTCGTACGGGGCGCACGTGGCCTCGCGCACGAAGGTGATCGGCTTCCTGCGCGAGGGCGAGCGGGTCACCGGGGTCCGGGTGCGCGACCTGGAGTCCGGCGCGGAGCTGAGCATCCGCGCCCGCCAGGTGGTCAACGCGACCGGCGTGTGGACCGACGAGATCCAGGAGATGGTGGGCGGGCGCGGGCAGATCCACGTCCGCGCGTCCAAGGGCGTGCACCTGGTGGTCCCGCGCGACCGCATCCACGCGCTGACCGGCATCATCCTGCGCACCGAGAAGTCCGTGCTGTTCGTGATCCCGTGGGGACGCCACTGGATCGTGGGCACCACCGACACCCAGTGGTCCCTGGACAGGGTCCACCCGGCCGCGTCCCGGCAGGACATCGACTACGTGCTCGACCACGTCAACGAGGTGCTCTCGGTGCCGCTCACCCGCGATGACGTCGAAGGCGTGTACGCGGGGCTGCGGCCGCTGCTCGCGGGGGAGTCGGAGGAGACCTCCAAGCTGTCGCGCGAGCACGTGGTGACCCACCCGGTCCCCGGCCTGGTGATGATCGCCGGCGGCAAGTACACGACGTACCGGGTCATGGCCAAGGACGCGGTGGACGCCGTGGTCCACGGGCTCGACCAGCGGGTTCCGCCTTCCTGCACCGACAAGATCCCGCTCGTCGGGGCCGAGGGCTACCAGGCTCTGTGGAACTCGCGCCACCGGCTGGCGCGGGCCTCCCGGCTGCACGTCGCGCGCATCGAGCACCTGCTGCAGCGGTACGGCTCGATGATCGACGAGGTGCTCGCCCTGATCGAGCAGGACCCGTCGCTGGCGCGGCCGCTCTCCGGGGCCGACGACTACCTCCGCGCCGAGGTCGTGTACGCGGCGACGCACGAGGGCGCCCGCCACCTGAACGACGTGCTCGCGCGCCGCACGCGCATCTCGATCGAGACCTTCCATCGGGGCACCGCCGTCGCCCAGGAGGCGGCCGAGCTGCTCGCCGGGCCGCTCGGGTGGGACGCCGACCAGGTCAAGCGCGAGGTCGAGTACTACGCCAAGCGCGTGGAGGCCGAGCGCGCCTCGCAGGAACAGGACACCGACCAGGAGGCCGACGCCATCCGCCTGGGCGCCCCCGACATCGTTCCGGTCTCGGAGCCGGACACCAAGCCCGTCTGAGCCTGAGCCTGCGTTCGAGTGTGACTCGGGTCAGCGGCCGGTGGTGTGGGTCAGCCGGTGAAGGGGATCCAGGTCTGGTCGGCCAGGGTGGTGGCGTCGCTGGCCTTGAGCCCTGCGTCCGACACCGTCCACAGGGTGTCGCCGATGACCATGCAGCGCTGGATCGTCGGCGTGGCGGGCGCGAAGCCCTTCGGGCTCTGCTCCTTCGGGTGGGTGATCGTGCCGCGGCTGGAGATCGAGTCGTCGCCGACCTTCAGCACCAGGGCGGAGGTGCTGTAGTCGTCGCTCCGCTCGCCCCAGTTGCTCAGCGGCAGCATGGCGAGCCCGGTCGCGGGCCAGTACAGGAACGCGTGAGGGTCCCACTCGGCCGCCGAGCGGGCGTTCTTCTGGTGGAACTGGGCCAGCCTGACCGGCTTGGCCGGGTCGGCGACGTCGAACAGGGAGATCTGGTTGCCCAGCGTCCTGCCCTGCTCGTTCGCCTCCTGGCCGATGCCGAGCAGCCGTCCGTCGCCGGCCGGGTGCAGGTAGGCCGAGTAGCCGGTGATCTTCAGTTCTCCCGTGACCTTCGGGCGCGCCGGGTCGCGCAGGTCCAGGGTGTACAGCGGGTCGACCTGGCGGAAGGTCACGACGTACCCGACTGGGCCGATGAAGCGCACCGAGTAGATGCGCTCGCCGTTGCCCAGGCCGGTGACCTCGCCGGTCTTGGCGAGCGTGCCGGCGTCGAGCACGTACACCGCGCTGGAACTCTTCTCCGCGGCCGCGCCCTGGCCGCCGGACGAGGTGGTGGCGATCCGCAGGTTCCCCTCGTACTCCGACATCGCGTACTGGTTGAGCAGCCGTCCGGGCACCGCGGCGGAGGCGACGTACTCGGGGGCTCCCGCTCCGCTGATGTCGAACCGGTGCACCTCGGTCCGCTCGGGCGGCTGCTGCGCGGACGTCCCGCTCGGGGAGCCGGTCGGGCCCGCGCTCGGCGTCACGGTCGCGGTCGGCGTCACCGCCTCGGTCGGCGTCACCGTGGGCTCGGGCAGCAGAGAGGGCATCGACGGGTCGTTGCTCGGCTCGACCTTCTCCGCGGGCGGCGTGCTCGCCGGGTCCCTGGGCGCGACGGTCGCGCCGGCGCCGCCCGGAGCGACCGTCGCGCCGGTCTCGGCCGGCGTGGCCGTCGCCGGGGGCGGGAGGGGCGTGTCGTCGATCATCGCGTCGCGGAACCACCAGCGGGGGTTGCTGGTGACGTACAGGCTGGTGGAGGTGCCGTACACGGTGTCGCCATCGGCGGCCACGCTGATCGGCTCGTCGCCGTCGAACCCGGTGGCCTCCAGGTCGATGGTGTGCAGGGTCAGCATCGACGTCCCGGTGTACTGCCGGGGATGGCTGATCCGCTCGCAGGCCACCTTCTCCTCGCGGGTCGAGCCGTCGGCTCCGGTGATCTCGTACGCCGGCCGCCACGCGTCGACCGGCGCGTCCCGGATGATCTTCTGGTTGCGCTCGGTCAGCTCGGCTTCGGTATCGCCGGGGCGGGGGTTGGGGTCGAAGGTGATGTCCGGCTGGGACCGGACGACGACGCGCACGGTGGAGCCGACCATGCGGGCGTCCACGTGGGACCCCGAGGTGGTGATCGATCCGAGGATCTTCATGGCCTTGAGGTCGACCAGCATGTACTCCGGTCCCATGAGGCCGGCGGCGCGCTTCTCCATGGCCCCGAACGTGACCATCCCGCCGCCGGAGAACAGGACGAGCGCCCGGTCGCCGTGGATGAGCAGTTCCGCGGGGACCCAGCCCTTGTCGGCGGTGGCCAGCCGCAGGGTGCCGGTGACCTTCTTGGTGGCGGCGTCCACGACGCGCAGCACGCCGCGCGCGTAGGTGACGATCCGCTCGCCGTCGGTCTTCACCAGGTCGGGCTCGTCGACGCCCGCCTCGTGCACGTTGGTGGTGGAGTGGCTGGGGACGGCGGACTTCGCGTCGGCGGTCGCCCGCGCGTCCATCGACCTGCCGGTGGCGGTGAAGATCCGGCCGGGGCCGATGCCCCAGGGGCCGACGTTCTTCGCCGTCGCCTCGCGCAGCGAGGCGAGCATGTCGTCGCAGCCGGTGTAGGCGACGAGGCGGATGTCGCCCAGCGTCACCACCGGCGCGCCCTGCGGGGCCGTACCGGTGCCGCCGTCCGTGCACGCCGCGACCAGGAGCCCCGTGGCGAGCGCGACGGCGGCGGCCGTACCGATCGAAGTCCTCATGCCCCTATGACGATTCCGGACGGGGCGCGGTTCAGGACGGCCGGTGGCCGGCGTCCACAGCGGCGTCCACAGCGGCGCCCACAACGGTGTCCACAGCGGTGCGCGCTCAGTGCGCGCCGGCGGACCCGTGGGCGGATCGGGGCCGGTGTCCCGGCAGGGATGAGCGCCGATGAGCGCCGATAGACTGTGTGCACCGCGGCGTCTTTTCTTGGGGGTTTTCCGTTGTCTGAGTTCGACACGGTCCTTGTCGTCGACTTCGGCGCGCAGTACGCGCAGCTGATCGCGCGCCGGGTCCGCGAGTGCCACGTGTACTCCGAGATCGTGCCCTCGACGATGCCGGTGAGCGAAATGCTCGCGAAGAACCCGAAGGCGATCATCCTGTCCGGCGGCCCCGCGTCGGTGTACGCCGAGGGCGCGCCCGCCGCGCCCGAGGGGCTGTTCGACACCGGCGTGCCGACGTTCGGCATCTGCTACGGCTTCCAGGAGATGGCGCGGGTCCTCGGCGGCAAGGTGGCGCAGACGGGCGTCGCCGAGTACGGCGGCACGCCGCTGACCGTGGGCAGCGAGGGCGTGCTGTTCGCCGGTCTGCCCGCCGTCCAGTCGGTGTGGATGTCGCACGGCGACAGCGTCGCCGCCGCCCCCGACGGCTTCCGGGTCACGGCGTGGACGCCCGACACCCCGGTCGCGGCGATGGAGCACCCCGAGCGGGGCCTGTACGGCGTCCAGTTCCACCCCGAGGTGCTGCACTCCGAGCACGGCCAGACGGTGATGAAGCACTTCCTCGACGCGGCGGGCTGCCGCCCGTCCTGGACGATGCTCAACATCGTCGAGGACGCCGTCGAGGCCGTCCGCGCGCAGGTCGGCCCCGAGGGGCGGGCGATCTGCGGATTGTCGGGCGGTGTCGATTCCGCGGTGGCCGCCGCGATCGTCCAGCGGGCCATCGGTGACCGCCTGACCTGCGTGTTCGTCGACCACGGGCTGCTGCGCAAGGGTGAGGCCGAGCAGGTCGAGCGCGACTTCGTCGCCGCCACCGGGGTGAAACTGCGGGTGGTGGACGCCGCCGAGCGGTTCCTCAAGGCTCTGTCCGGGGTGTCCGACCCCGAAGAGAAGCGCAAGATCATCGGCCGCGAGTTCATCCGCGTCTTCGAGGACGAGCAGCGCGCCATCATGGCCGACGGGCCGGTCGACTTCCTGGTCCAGGGCACGCTCTACCCCGACGTGGTCGAGTCCGGCGGCGGCACGGGCACGGCCAACATCAAGTCCCACCACAACGTCGGCGGCCTGCCCGACGATCTGCAGTTCACCCTGGTCGAGCCGCTGCGCACGCTGTTCAAGGACGAGGTGCGCCGCGCCGGCGAAGAGCTCGGGCTGCCGCCGGCGATGGTGTGGCGCCAGCCGTTCCCCGGCCCCGGGCTCGGCATCCGCATCGTCGGCGAGGTGACCCACGACCGGCTGGCGATCCTGCGCGAGGCCGACTCCATCGCCCGCGAAGAGCTCTCCCGGGCGGGTCTCGACCGCGAGATCTGGCAGTGCCCGGTGGTGCTGCTCGCCGACGTGCGCTCGGTCGGCGTCCAGGGCGACGGCCGCACGTACGGGCACCCGGTCGTGCTCAGGCCGGTGACCAGCGAGGACGCCATGACGGCCGACTGGTCCCGCGTGCCGTACGACGTGCTGGCCCGCATCTCCACCCGCATCACCAACGAGGTGCGCGAGATCAACCGCGTCGTCCTCGACGTCACCAGCAAGCCCCCGGGCACCATCGAGTGGGAGTGACCCGGACCGGCACTGTGGCGCACAAGCGGCATATTGGGGCAAAGCGGAACGGATATCGCGGTCGGCGGTTTGGACGGGCGCTGACCGAGTAAATTCTGGCTGATGCTTCCGGCTCGGCCGCGCACCGCGTCGCCCCCCGCTGACGGTCCGGGTCTTTCCGGGCCGAGGTTGGCGTGGCTGGACGCGATCAGGGGTGTCGGGGCCACGGCCGTGCTGCTGGAGCACATGTTCTACCGCTTCCTGCCGGGGCTGCGGCCGGGCTGGTTCAACCTCGGCATGTACGGCGTGCTGGTGTTCTTCCTGGTCAGCGGCTACATCATCCCCGCCTCGCTGGAGCACAGGGGTGACGTCCGGGCGTTCTGGACCGGCAGGTTCTTCCGGCTCTACCCGCTGTACCTGCTGGTCATCGGGCTGGTGCTCGTGTCGCTCCCGCTGGTGCCGCTGCGGCCTGCGGTCGTGCCCGACGCGCCCACGGCGGCCGCGCACGCCACCATGCTCCTGGACGTGGTCGGCTCGGCGGGCGTCGCCGACACCATGTGGACGCTGTCGTACGAGATGGTCTTCTACCTGCTGGTGACCGTGCTGTTCGTGACCGGGCTGCATCGCCGCAGCGGCGTGTGGGCCGTGGCGTTCGCGCTCGCGGCGATGGTCGTCGGCCTGCTGCTGGCGGCTCCCGTCCTTGACCGCGGTCCGGCGGCTCTCGTCGCGCTGGCCGCCTTCGCGGGCGGGCTGGCATGCGTCGTCATCGGGGCGGGCAGGGCGCGGCCGGCGGGCGCGCTGATCCTCGGCGGCCTCGCCGTGACGCTGGTGCTGCTCGGCAGCCGCACGCCCTGGCTCGGCCCGGCGATCCTCGCCGTGATGTTCACCGGCACCGTGATCCACCGCTGGGAGCGCGGGCAGGTCACCGGCCTGGGCGCGGTCGCCGGCGTGGCGTTTCTGCTCGCGGTCATACCGTTCTTCGCCTTCCCCTCCGGCGTGTGGGCGTCCCCCCGGATGTGGATCAGCACGCTGGCGCTGGTCGCGGCCACCTTCGCGGGCGGCATGGCGCTGCGGCGCCGTACGGTGCCGCGCCCGCTGGTCTGGCTCGGGGTGATCAGCTACTCGGTGTATCTTGTGCACCATCCGCTGCTGAAGCTCTTCCTCGCCGTGTTCGGCGACCCGCGCCGGCTGCCGTCCGGGGTACAGGCGCTGCTGGCCGTCGCCTTCCTGACCGTCGTGCTGGCCGTGAGCCGGCTGACCTACCTCTTCGTCGAGCGGCCCATGCAGCGCGCCGGGCGGCGGCTGGCCAAGGCATGGGCGTCCCCGCGCCTGTGCCCGCGCGAGGCGCCCGGTTCCGGGGCATGACGGAACATGGGCGAAGGAGGAACGCGGCATGGAACCGACGCGGGTGCGCGTCCCGGCCAGACGGCTGGCATGGCTGCACGGTGAGCTGGCCCGATGGCAGGCGGAGGGCGTCATCGACGCGGACGCCGCGCAGCGGATCTCCGGCCGCTACGTCGCCGGCCGGCGGCTGAGCCTCGAACGCATCGTCCTGCTGCTCGGTGGCGGCTTCCTCGGCATCGGGCTGATCTGGGTCGTCGCCGCCAACCTGGACCGGCTCTCGCCGCTGACGCGGTTCGCTGGCATCACGCTGGTCTGGCTGGCCGCGGCCGTCCTCGGTGAGGTGCTCGCCGGGCCGGCGGTCAGGTCGGCGGCCCGGCTGGTCACGGTGCTGGCCGCCGGGGGAGTGATCTTCCAGGCGGCGCAGAGCCTGCAGGTCCCGGCGTACAGCTCCAGCCTGCTGGGCGTCTGGGCGGGCGGGGCGCTGGCCTACGCGTACGCGACCCGCGCCGCCGGGCCGCTGGTCGCGGCGGTCGCCATCGGGTCGGTCTGGTACGGCTGGTGGACCGGCGAGCAGACGGGCGCGGCGGGGGGCGTCGCGGCGTCCCTGATGGCCGCGGGCGCGGCCGCCGTCTGCCTGGCCGTCCTGCACGAGCGCCGCCCGGTCTCACCCGCCGCCGGTGAGGGGAGTGCCGGTGAGGGCGCCGCTCATCAAGGGGCCGATGCTGAAGCCGGGGCCGGGTGGGCCGGGACGGGCGCCGGAGGAGCGCCGCGGGCGTGGGCGGCGCGGTTCGCGGAGGTGTGGCGGCTCGGGGGGTTCGTGCTGGCCTTGACCGGGCTGTTCGTCGCGGCCTTCCCCGGCGTCAGGCAGGACGACATGTACGGCTCGCCCGCTTTGTGGTCGGGGCTCGCCGCCGCAGTCGTGGCCGCCGGCGCCGCGCTGGTCTTCGGTGGCCCCGACGGCCGCCGGGAGGTTCTGGCGGCGCTCGTCATGATCGTCGCCGTGCTGGGACTGGTCGCCTGGGCTCCCGCCGAAACGCAGACACGGTTCGGCGGGTTCACCGCGGCGCAGACGGCCCGTGCCGTGGCCGGCACGCTGGTGTACATCCTCGCGGCGAGCTGGCTCGCCGTCGTCGCCGCCCGGCGTGACGCCTCACATCTCGTGCTGCTGGCTACCGTGGCCCTGGTGATCTTCGTCACGGCACAGAGCTTCGCGGTGTTCCAGCCCTTGCTGTCGGGCGCCGCGCTGTTCCTGGCGCTCGGGGTGATCTTCATCGTCTCCGGGATACTGGTGGAGTACGGGCGCCGCCGTCTGATGGAGGCGACCAGATGAGCCCCTCACCCTCACGAGACGAGCACGCGAACGCATCGTCGTCACGAGGCGAGCATGCGAACGCCTCGCCGTCGCGTGCCTCCCGCCGCGCCTTGATCCTGGTGGCCGTCGCGCTGCTGGTCCAGGCGGTGCTGCTGGCCGCGGTGCTGCGACCGCAGCTCTCGGCCAGGGTCGCGGGGGACGAGTACCGCATGGCCGCCGGCCCGGTGGATCCGGTCGACCCGTTCAGAGGCGCGTACGTGATGCTCACCTACCCGGGGCTGCCGTCCGCGGAGGGCCAGGCGGCGGGGCAGGTGTACGTGCCGCTCGTCCGTGACGGCGCCCTGTGGAAGGGCGCCGGCATCGAGAGGCGGCGCCCGGCGGCCTCGCCGTACCTGACGTGCGACACCAACGGGTATGGGCGGCTGACGTGCGGCATCGACAGCCTGTTTCTGCCCGAGGACAAGGCGCGCCGCGTCCAGTCGGAGCTCATGGCCGACCGCGCGGCGGCCGTACTGAAGATCGATGACGCCGGAAACGCCGCCCTCGTCGACGTGGTGCCCCGTTAGCGCCGCCACCAGGTTGCCCGCCGCACGGCGGCGCCGGCTTCGCCGCACCACTTCCCGCCGCCCCGGCGCCGAACCCGAAACCGTCACGGCTGGTGGGATGGCGTCTGGTCTGGTGGTGTAGAGCGTGGCGCCGTCACGGTCAGCGGGATGAGAATCCGGGCCGGTGCGGAGTGCGGCACCGTCACGGCTGGTGGGATGGCGCCTGGACTGGTGTGAAGTCTGGCGCCGTCACGGCTTGTTGGGTGGGAATGCGGGCTGGTGTGGAGTGCGGCACCGTCACGGTCGGTGGGATGGGGCCTGGTCTGGTGTGGAGCGTGGCGCGGTCGCGGGCTGGCGGAGGAATGCGGAAGGCAGTGGCCGGCGAAGTGCGGTGGTCGTGCGGCCGGGGGTGTGATCAGTCGTCGAATTCGCCGTCGCGGACGCCTAGGACGAAGGCGTTCCACTCGGCTGGTGTAAACCTGAGCACCGTGCCGTTGGGGTCGGCTGGGTTGCGGAGCGCGACCGCGCCACCGGGAAGGTACGCGATCTCGATGCGGTCGTCGGACGTGCTGCCGGGAGCACTGAGCCAGGTGGCGTCCGAGATGTCCATCGCGTACAGCTCGGCCTTCTCGCGCCCGTCGCTCATCGTCCGACCTGCCTCCGTCGCTGCGGGTTGGGTCACGCACGCAACGTTAGCAGCCACCCGGCCACGGCAAGCGGGCATCGGCGCCACCCGGCGGGCGGCATTTCAGTTCCAGCCGCCCACAGGGTAGACCTCCCCGGCGGCGAGCGACCTGCCGCGGAGCAGTGACGTGACCGGGACGACGTGGTAGCCCTTCTTCTCCAGCGTCGTCAAGATCTTCGGCATGGCCTTCACCGTCTCGGGCCAGACGTCGTGCATGAGGACGACGCGGTCGCGCTTGGCCAGGCCGATGACCTTCTTGGTGATGGCGGCGGTGTCGCGCAGTTCCCAGTCGCGGCTGCTGGCGTTCCACAGGACCTGCGACAGGCCCAGCTCGGCCGCGATGCCGCCCACCCGCTCGTCGGTGTCGCCGTACGGCGGGCGCATGAGGCCGGGCCGCTTGCCGGTGGCCTTCTCGATGGCGTCCTGGGTGCGGGTCAGCTCGTCCCTGATGTCGTCGTCGGGCAGGGACGTCAGGTGCGGATGGTCGAAGGTGTGGTCGCCGATCTGGTGCCCCTCGCGGGCCATCCTGCGCACGATGGACCGGTACTTGCCGACATGGGTGCCGACGAGGAAGAAGGTGACCTTCGTGCGATGCCGCCGGAGCAGGTCCAGCAGTTTGGCGGTGTAGGGTCCGGGGCCGTCGTCGAAGGTCAGCGCGATGCACTTCACCTTGGCGCAGTTCACCTTGGCCGCCGCGGACGAGGCGGCGCCGTGGGCCGCCGCGGGCGAGGCCGTGCCGTTCGCCGTCGTGGCGCGAGCCGTCGAGCGAGTTGCCGTCGTGCCGGTCGCGGTGCCGCCGGTCGTGCCGCCGGTGGTGGTGCTGTCGGCGGTGGCCATGGCGGCGGGGGCGGCCGCCAGCGCGATGGTGGTCGCGATCACGATCGGTGTCCAACGCCGCATCGAATCTCCTCCTTGCTCAGCGCCGCGTCACTTTATCCCAGCCGCACTAATAACCGGATAAGGCGGTCAATAACGGTATGGGTCCGGCAGCAGGGATGAAGCGCTGAGAACGGGCCGGGCGAGGCGCGACACGGCTTCGTGCGACCCGGGGTCAAGGCCTCGGAGGCAGTCGCCGGTAGCGGTCAAGAAAGCATCTAGAGATCTCATGTTAGTTACAGACGGTGAGTTTTCGGTGACTTCGCGTGGCCATGCTGGCAGTCATGAGGTCCTATTCGCTCGATGACGTCCTCGCGACGCGCAAACGCAGAGACTCATGGTGGACGGTGTTCATGGTCGACCCGGTGGCCTGCCGGGTGGCACTGTTCGTAGCGAATCGCACCGAGATCACCCCGAACGCCCTGACGCGTTTCTCACTGGTCCTCGGCATGGTCTCCGCGGCCTGCTTCGCCGCGAACCGCCTGGTGCTCGGCGCGGCGCTGTTCTACGTGAGCTTCATGATCGACTGCGTCGACGGCAAGATCGCTCGGCTCAAGGGCACCGGGACCCCGTTCGGACTCTGGCTGGACTACGTGGGCGACCGCATCCGGGTGGTCTGCTGCGCCGCCGGCCTGGCCTACGGCCAGTACGCCGCGACCGGCCGGCTCGCCTACGTGCTGCTCGGCGCGGGCATCGCCATCCTTGACCTGTTCCGCTACGTCAACGCCCCGCAGATGAAGCGGGTGCGCCAGACGATAAAGGCCCGCAGGCGCGCCGCCCGCCGCGAGGAGCTGGCCGCCGTCCGCGACGCCATGGCCGTGGAGTCGCTGGCACAGGACCCCGAATACGACATGCCCTACGCCGCCGCGGCCTCCGTCGGAGAGCCGTCCGATCCGCCCCATCCGTCCGCCCCGCTCCACCCGTCCGGCCCGTCCTCCTGCGACCTCTACGACCCCTACGACGCGTACGAGCCGTACGACCAGTTCGCCGACCGGTCGTACCGGTTCGAGGACGCCCCGCCCACGCCGTACCCGCGCGCGGGGCACCAGGAGCAGCCGCCCGGTTCCGGCGACCAGCCCGCGGAGACCTACAGCGGGCCGGTCATCCCACGCCAGGCCTCCCCGTCCAGCGAGTACGACAAGGCCTACCCCTACGACCGCGCGGCGCCGTTCGACCAGGCATTTCCGTACGAGCGGCCCGGCCCGCACGGCCACGCCGCCGCGTCCGGCCACGGCGCGCCCGCCGACGGGGCGGCCCACCGGCCACTGGCGGGGCCGTACCACCAGGTGCCGCAGCCGCCGGAGGGCGACGAGCCGCCGGTCGGCCTGCGCCGGCGTCTCGGCCGCCACCTCGCCCGCCACCGCGTGCGCACGCACCTGATGAGCGGCATCGAGTTCCACGCGGCCGTGTTCGTCCTGGGCCCTGTGCTCGGGCCCTGGGCGTTGCTGCCGGTCACCACCGGCGCCGGTGCCCTGCTCGTCCTCAACGAAATCTTCCTGGTCTACCGCATGTGGCAGTCCACCCGGGCCCTCGCGGCGGGAGCCGCGCACGCCGCTCCCGGCCCGGACGACGAGCGGCACGTGCGGACCGATCCGTTCTTCACGGGGGTGTAGATCCATGCGACCTGACCGGCCCATCTTCGTCATCGGCTGCCCGCGCTCCGGCACCACGATGCTGCAGCTCATGCTGCACGCCCACGAGCGGATCGCGGTGCCGCCGGAGACCCGCTTCCTGCTTCCGGCCTACTTCCACCGGCGCCTGCACGGGGACATGCGCGACGAGGAGAACCGCCGCAGGCTGGCCGAATGGATCGTCACCGACAAGAGCACCAAGTTCCGCGAGCTGGGACTCGACCGCGCGGTCTACGTCCGCAGGGCCGTCGAGGGACCCGCGTCGCTTGGCTCGGTGATCGGCGAGGCGTTCCGCGCGTACGCCGAGCGGTTCGGCAAGCCGCGCTGGGGGGACAAGCGGCCGAGCTACATCAGGCACGTGGACGTGCTGCTGCGGCTTTTCCCCGACGCCCAGTTCGTCCACCTGGTCAGGGACGGGCGCGACTGCGTCGCCTCGCTCAAGGAGATGCCGTGGTACAACCTCGACGTCTTCCACGCGATCGCCACCTGGGCCGAGGCGGTCGACCTCGGGCGCCGGTGCGCCGAGCGGCTGCCGGCCGGCTCGTACTACGAGCTGCGGTACGAGGACCTGACCGCCGACCCGCAGGAGGAGCTGGCCAAGCTGTGCCGCTTCCTCGGCGAGGAGTTCGACCCCGCGATGTGCGAGCCCCGGCGGATGGCGACCACGGCCGTGCCCGTCCACAAGGTCTGGCACAGCAACACCCACCGGGAGGTCACCCAGGCCAGGGTGGGCACCTGGGCCGCCCGGCTGGAGCCCTGGGAGATCGCACTGTGCGACCGCGTACTGGGCGGGCGCCTGCGCGCCAGGGGTTATGAGCCGGCGGGCGGCCCGCGGCCGTCCCCGGCGCACCTGCTGGCCTACCGCAAGACGGCGGCCCGGAGGTGGCTGTCCCGGTGCGACCAGCTCGCCCGTGACCAGGTGAACCGCCGCCGCGAACCCGGTCCGGTGGCGGCCATGCTCACCTCGGGGCAGCTGACCGCGGTGACCGTCCCCGCGCCCCGTCACCCGGCTCAGACCCTCGTCGACCGCTGACCGTCAACGGTCGACCGCTGAACGGTGACCGCTCCGCGCCCGGCGTTCAGCGTCGGGCGTTCAGCGTCGATCGTTCGGCGCCGGCCGTTCAGTGCCGGTCGTTCAGCGGCGGACGTGGGCGAACAGGGCCTCCCAGCGGTCCAGGACGTTCTCCGGACGGAACGCCGCGGCGTGCGCCCGCGCCGCGGCGCCCAGACGGCGCCGCCGGGCCGGGTCGGCCATGAGCGCGCTCAGCGCGGCGGTGAACGCGTCGACGTCCGCGGGCGGCACCAGCACCCCGGTCATGCCGTCGCGCACCAGCGAGCGCACCCCTCCCGAGACATCGAAGGCCACCGAAGGCATGCCGTACGAGGCCGCCTCCCCCACGACCAGCGGAAACCCCTCATGCTCGCTGGAGAGCCCGAGAATCGCCCCGTTGAGGAACTCCCGGCCGATCTCCGAAGCCGGCACCCGTCCCCGGAAGACCACGCGGTCGGCGATCCCGAGCGAGGCGGCGTGCCTGCGCAGCCGGGGCAGCTCGGGCCCGTCGCCGAGCAGGTGCAGCTCCCACCGGCCGCGCGTGCGGCCGGCGCGCGCGAAGGCCGTGATGAGCCGGTCGAAACGCTTGACCGGGGTCAGGCGGCCCACGCCAAGCACCCGCGGCACGTCCAGGAAGGACGTCGTGTCCGGCCAGGCGCGCAGCGGGCTGGGCAGGTGGGCGGCGTTCGGCAGCAGCGCCTCCTCGGCGAACCGGCGGGCGTCCTCGGGACTGAGGAACACGGCCTGGTCCAGGGCGCCGTAGTCCCGGCGCACCGCGGCGAAGTGCGCGCTGCCGCGGGCGTGCTCGAACGAGCCGTGGTACTGCCCGATGGCGCGCAGCCGCGGCGGCAACAGGTCGGCCAGCCAGGACACCGCGCCCGGGGAGGTCAGCACCGCGTACCCGGGGCCGATCGAGGTCAGCAGCCGTGCCACCCGGCCGCGCGCCACCCATCGCGCTCCCTGGCCCAGCGGCCGCCGCTGCACGACGTGCCGCTCGTACAGCGGTCGTTCGACGTACCGGAACGGGTCGGGCGTCCGGTGCAGGCCGATCACGTGCACCTCGTGCCCTCGCATGGCCAGTCCCTGGGCGACCGTGTGGGTCGCCTGCTGGACGCCGCCGAGGGCGTCGGCGTCCATGCAGGCGAACACGACCGCGTTCATGCGCCTCTTTCCCCGGGACTCTCCCCGGCGTCCCCGGGCAGGCCGGAGAAGAAGGCGTCCACCACGCGCGCGGTCGCCTTGCCCGTCTCCTCGGAGCAGAACATGGCGGCGAAGTCGGCGTACCGCTTGGCGTACTCCGCGCTCACGGCCGGAAGGTCGCGCAGCGCGGCGATCAGCTCGGAGGTGGTGGTCAGGACGGGCCCGGGGGCGATCTCGCGCAGGTCGTAGTTGAGGCCGCGCTCCACTCGCACGTAGTCGTCGTGGTCGTCGGCGTACAGCAGGATCGGCCGGCCGGTGCACGCGTAGTCGCAGATGATCGAGGAATAGTCGCTGACCAGCGCGTCGGAGGCCAGGATGAGGTCGTTGACCTCCGGATACGACCCGGCCGGGCGGACGAAGCGCCGCACCCGCTCGGGCACTGTGAAGCGGTCGGCCGGATGCGTGCGCAGCACCAGCACCCACTGGTCGGCGAGCGCGTCGGCCAGCGCGTCGAGGTCCACCCGCACCGACGTGCCGCTCCGCCCGGCCAGGTCGCGGTAGGTCGGCGCGTAGAGCAGCACGCGGCGGTCGCCGGGGATCTCCAGCGCCTCGCGCACCCGTGGCCCGGCGGTGGGATCGCCATTGACCAGCACGTCGCAGCGTGGTGAGCCGAAGCCGAGGACGGCGCCGGTGTACTCGTTCGACGGGACGAAGACGCGCTCGAACTCCGGGCCGGGGGAGACCAGCGCGTCCCAGCGGGCCACGGCCGCCCGCCACCGCTCGCGGGGGCCGGGGAAGTCCCCGCGCAGGCCGGGTGACTCGAACCCGACCGTCTTCAGCGCCTGGCCGTGCCAGGTCTGCAGGTATCGGGTGCCCTTGGGCTTGGGGAAGTCCAGCGGGAACCCGTGGCTGTCCACCCAGTAGCCCGCGCGGGCCATGATCCAGACGTACCGCCAGCTCATCCGCCGTACGAGCGGCACGTCGCCGGGGAAGCCCGCCGTGTGGCCCGGGGTGTCCGCGCGCGCCGACCAGAGCACCCGCAGCGGCAGGCCGCGGCGGCGCACCTCCTCGTAGATGTACCGGGGGTTGCCGGTGTACGCCGCGCCGAGGTCGGACTCGAACAGCGCCAGGTCGTGGCGGCGCGGCACCACCTGGATCAGCCGCCGGTACACCCACAGCTTCAGCCCGGCGTCCCCGGCGAGGGTGCGCAGCGAGCGCAGCCGCGCGGCACGGCGCAGCCCCTGCGAGGGACGCCAGGACACGCGCAGGATGGCGCTGTCGCCGCGCGGGGCGAACGTCACCTCGTGCCTGCCCACCATGAGCGTCAGCGGAGGCGTGGCGGGGTCGACCAGCAGGCGGTCGCTCGTGCGGTGGCCGTCCTGGCGGACGTAGGCGATGCGCACGTCCCGTCCGCCGTCGAACCCGAGGCGGCCGAGCCTGGCGCCGGCCAGGTCCATCTCCACCTGCGTGAGGTAGCTGCCGTCCGGCTGCCGCCGCGGTGACAGCGGCACCCGCAGCCCCTTGACGGTCAGCTCGGCGTCGGTCTTCCAGCGGCGCAGCACGGCGAAGGGGTCGTAGGTGCGGACGGTCATCGACACGACCGTCCCCCGGCAGGAGATCTCGCCCACCTCGTGCCTGATCCGGGACGCGGTGAACGGCAGCTCGGCCAGGCGCAGCGGCGTGATGTCCATCCCGGGATCGGCGCGCGTGCCCCAGTACGTGCGGCCGTCCACGCGCAGGGCGTGGCGGGGGCCGGCCTTGGGGCCGGTCAGGGATCGGGCGGCCACCAGCAGGTCCTCGGCGCGGTCCGCGCCGACCAGGTGGCAGCACACCCTGGTCATCGGCTCGGCCCGCTGGAGCGCGCCCGGTTCCAGCTCGTCGAGGTAGGGGCGCACCACCGCGGCGAACTCCTTGACCCGCACCTTGTCGTGACGCGGCAGCCTGTTGAGGTGAACACGCAGGTCATGGGCGAGGAAGCGCTGCTGGCGGTGTACGACGAGGTCGGAGCAGCCGTTGTCCCTCAAGATCGCGTCACTGATCTGCGCGGCGCGCACCCGATGGCGGACGTCGTCCATGTCGCCGCCGGACGCCGAGAGGGAGGTCCGCTCGGTGGCCCGGTGCCAGACGTAGACCGTCCACGGCACGATCGCGAAGCGGCGGGCCGCGCAGAACAGCGCGGCGGTGAAGACATGGTCCTCGTAGTGGATGTTCTCGGCGAAGCGCAGTGCGTGCTCGCGCAGGAACGCGGTGCGGTAGAGCTTGTTGGTGGCGAAGCCGTCCAGGAACAGACGCGGCTCGGCGCGGATGCCGTCCACCACCCGGCGCGGCCGGAAGAGGTCGGGGTGGTACCGCTGCGTGCGGCCGGTGGACTCACCCGGCCGCGAGATCTGCCCGGCCGCGAAGTCGGCGCCGGTGCGCTCCACCTCCAGCAGCAGGCTCTTGCACGCGTGCCGGGTCAGTTCGTCGCCGCCGTCGAGGAACATGACGTACGGCGCGCGCGCGGCGTCCAGGCCGGTGTTGCGCGGAGCCCCGCAGTGCCCGCTGTTGGCCTGCCTGCGGATGTACCTGACCCGCGGGTCGTCCAGCCGGGCCACCACGGCGGGGGTGTCGTCGGTGCTCGCGTCGTCGACGATGACGAGTTCGAGGTTGCGCAGCGACTGGCCCAGCACGGAGGCGATGGCGCGCGGCAGACGGGCCGAGTCGTTGAAGGTGATGAGCACAACGCTGACGTCCGGCTGCATGGCTGGTCTCCCGAGTCGGCATTGACCCTGACCGGGGTATTCCCGGGCGGATGCCCGTGCTGTCCGCCTCGGCGGAGTGCTGACCGGGGCTTGCCGTGACCTTTGTCGCCACCGGGGCGCGTGGCGCGGGCCGTGTCGGTGGAGTGCTGGCGTAGCGCGATATCGCCTTCGTCAAGGATCCGGTGGTCTAAGTTGATATGTCGCCCTCTTCATGACGACTGCCGTTCAGGGGCGATCCGGCTCCGAACTGGTCGCCACGTCCACCCCCACCGGCGGCAACGGTGCGTACCCGGCCAGCGCCGAGCGCTTGGCCGGATGGGTGGCCAGGCATGGCCGGCTCGACGGCTGGTCGGATGGTCGGGCGGGCGGGCGGCCACCGTGGGCGGCGCGGCTTGTGTACTCCCGGGTCAGTGTGGTGTTCTTCGGCGCCGGGTCGGCGGGTCGGGGTACGGCGAAGCCGGCGCCCTCGTACGGCGCTCACCCGGCCGGTGGCTTCGGGGTGCTCCTGCTAGCGGCGGGCGAGCAGGCGGCGTACCAGCCAGGCCAGAAGAACCACCAGGGTCAGGCCCGCGACCGCGGGAGCGACGCGCTTGAGCACCGGCACGCCGGCGATCTCCAGCAGGTCCAGTGCCTCCTCCTCGGCGGTGCGGGACGTGCGGGCGGTCCCGGCCGGGTGCACCTCGCGGCCCGCGGCCTCCTCGGCGAAGGCCGGCTCATAGGCGTCCGGCACCGCGGTGAGGTGCCGCGCGGGCTGCTCGGCCACCGGCGGGTGCTCGGCGATGCCCGGTCGCTCGGCGATGCCCGGTTGTTCGGAGACGGCCGGCTGCTCGAAGGCGGGTGGCTCCTGCCCGACCAGGGGGACCACCTCGGCCGCCTCTTCCCCTTCGGCGCTCAGCAGGGCGGGTTCTGGCTGGTTGAACGGGGTGGTGGCGGGCTCGTCGGACAGCGGCGGGGCGGTCGTCTCCGGCGTCGCCGGGCCTGCCGCCGGACCCGCGGCCTCGGCGGGGGCCTCGTGCAGCAGCGCCGCCAGATTGGCCGCGAAACGGTCGAGCAGCTTGGCTCCGACCTCGGCCATCACGCCACGCCCGAACTGCGCGGGACGGCCGGTCACGTTGAACGAGGTCTCGACCTTGACCCGTGTCTGGGTGCCCTCCCCGGACAGCGCCGCGCTCACCGTCGCGTTCGCCGTGCCGGTGCCGCGCGCCTCCTTGCCCGACGCCTTGAGGGTGAGCGCGTGGGCGTCCTTGTCGACCGACTCGAAGCTCGCCTCGCCCCGGTAGGTCACCGTGATCGGGCCCACCTTCACCTTCATCCGCCCGGCGAAGACGTCGCCCTCCGCGCTGTCCAGCGCCGCGCCCGGCAGGCACGGAGCCACCCGCTCGACATCGAGGAGCACTGCCCACGCCTGCTCAAGGGGCACCGGGACCGTGAACTCGTGCTCGAACCGCATCGTCATCGACCCGCTCCTCATCCAGGTGCCGCCCAGCCGGTGCACAGTCGACGGCCCTTGTCGCTCTTGCGACATTATGACCATCCACATCTACCTTGCTACCCCAGGGAATCGTCACGCATCACCCGCCCCCACCCCATACGCCTTCCGCCGCGTCACACCATCTGTGCGGCTCCGCTCGGGGTCCGGGTAACGGTCAGCGGGAGGTAAGGGGGGTTTCGGACTCGACACGGGTGAGCTTCTCGGGGTTGCGGACGTAGTACAGGCCGGTGACGCGGGCGTCTTCCACGCGGACGGCCAGCACGCCGTCGATCACGCCGTCCAGGCGCAGGATGAGTCCTGGATTGCCGTTGACCGTCGTGGGCTCACTGCTGAGGGTGCCACCTGCCTTGTCGACACTGCCGGCCATGTAACGGAGCACGTTGCCGGCGCTGGCGAGCGGCCGCAGGGCCGCCTGCCTGAGGCCGCCGCCGTCGCTGACGAAGACGACGTCCGGGGCGAGAACGTCGAGCAGTCCCTGCAGGTCCCCGGTCATGAGCGCGGTCTGGAACGAGTTCAGCGCCGCCCGGGTCTCGTCCGGGGAGGCCGGTGTGCGCGGCCGGCGGGCGTCGACGTGCCGGCGAGCGCGGTAGGCGATCTGGCGTGCGGCGGCGGGACTCTTGCCGATCGCGGCCGCGATGTCGTCGTAGCCCACGTCGAAGACCTCGTGCAGCACGAAGACGGCGCGTTCGCAGAACCTCACCGAAGTCCTCGATCGCGTCATCGGAGCCGGTCACGAGCTGGTGCAGGCGGATCCGCTCGACGAAGTCGGGACGCCGATTGACCAGGGTCACCGACACGCCATCGCGCCGGGCCAGGCGATTGGCCGCCATCACGCCCCCGTACCCGCCGCCGACCACGACCACCTCGACGTTGCCGTTCATCATGTCTCCCTCGTGTTGTGCACTCGGCATTGAGACACCGGCCGCGCATCCGCCGTAACACCCCACGGATGAGACGTAGCGCACATCGGACGCAGTAGAGACACTCCCCCTGTCGACGGCCCGATGTCCGGCCGTCCGCCCACTCACGGGCACGGCACCCGCCGCCTGGCCCCGGCCGCCCGCTCGATCGCGGACAGCTCGGCCAGTTCCGCAGAGACATATTCGCATATTTCTCGTTTAATTGTGGAACACAGAATGCGTCGAACGCGATTTATGTCGTCAATACTGCAAAGTTTTGGTCAGGCTTTCGCCTCGATGTAATATCGCCGCCATGCCAACTCAAGAACATGAGGCGCTGATCCTGCTTTTCCGGAATCGTCCCGCTTTGGCCGCTGAGCTGCTGGGTGAGGCATTCGGTGTGGCGCTACCGGAGTACAACCAAATGAAAATCGAATCGGGGGATCTGACCGAGTGTCCGCCGGTGGAGTACCAGGCGGACGCGGTCGTGGTGCTCTCGTCGGGCGCGTCGCCGGTGCTGGCGGTGGTGGTGGAGGTCCAGCGCGGCCGTGATCCGCACAAGCGATGGAGCTGGCCGGTGTATCTCGCATCGGTGCGAGCGCGGACGCGCTGCCCTGCGATCCTGCTGGTGGTCTGCTCCGAGGCCGCGATCGCGCGGTGGTGCGCGAGGCCGATCGAGATGGGACACCCGGGCTGGCGGCTCGTCCCCATGGTGGCCGGTCCGGCGAACGTTCCGGTGGTGACCGATCCATCCGCCGCGGTTCGCGCACCGGAGTTGGCGGTGCTGTCGGCGATCGCTCATGGGGGTGACATCGAGGCGCAACCGATCATGGAGGCGCTGCTCGCCGCCCTGGCGGTAATCGACGAAGGTCAGGCACGGTTGTACGCTGATTTCGTGCTGATGATGCTCCCTGAGGCGGCTCGAAAGCATATGGAGGTATTGATGGCTACCGGGACTTACGAGTACCAAAGCGACTTCGCAAAGAAATACGTCGCCGAAGGCAGGGCCGAAGGCAAGGCCGAGGGCAAGGCTGAAGGTCGGGTGGAGGGGAAGGCCGAGGCGGTTCTGATTCTGCTCGGGGTGCGGGGGATTGCGGTTTCCGATGAGGTTCGGGGGCGCATCCTGGGCTGTGCGGACGTGGCGCAGCTCGATGAGTGGATTCAGCGGGCCGCCACCGCCGATGCCATCGACGACCTGTTCTGCTGAGGGGCTTCTGTACGGGCCTGTTGTTCTTACCGTTCCTTGCTCTTCTGCTGGATGTTCTCGGTGACCGCTGTGTGTCGTTGCGGTGCCTGAACCGCGGACGGGGCGCCGCGTCCCGGGTGGTGGGGACGCGGCGCCTGGGGTGGTGGGTCAGACGGCTGCTGCGGCTGTGAGGAGGGCGCGGCGGGTGAGGACTGCGGCCAGGTGCCGGCGGTAGTCCGGGGTGGCGTGGAGGTCGGTCGGGGGAGAGGTGTCGTCGGCCGCCGTGGCGGTGGCGTCGCGGAGCGCGTCGGGGACGTGGGCGCCGTTGCGGGCGGAGCCGTTGGGGGTCCCGGGACCGCCGGGGGCGAGGCCGGAACCGTTGGCGGTGCCGTTGGCCGCAGAGCCGTACGAGGCGGCCGAGCCGTTCAGCTCGACGCCCCGGACCGCCGACTCCACCTGGGTGGCGCGGACGGGGGTGGGGCCCATGTTGGTCAGGCCGACCCGTGCCTCCTCGATGCGGCGGGGTTCGCCGCCGGTGCCGCCGGAGACCCGTACGGCCGCCGCGACGCCGACGATGGCCCACGACTGGGCGGTGCGGTGGAACTTCTCGTAGTGGAAACCCCATCCCGGGCCAAGCTTGGGCACCCGGACGGCCGTCAGGATGTCGCCGGGTTCGAGGGCGGTCTCCAGGTAGTCGAGGAAGAAGTCGCGGGCCGCCACCACCCGCTCGCCTGACGTCGAGTGGATCAGGAACTCCATGTCGAGGGCCAGCGCCACCGCGGGCAGGTCGCCGGCCGGGTCCCCGTGGGCGAGGGAGCCGCCGAACGTGCCGCGGTGCCGCACGGCGGGGTCGGCCACGGTGGCCGCCGCGAGCGCCAGCAGCGGGCACTCGGCGTTCACGATCGGCGAGCGGACCACCTCGTCGTGGGTCGTGGCCGCGCCGATCAGCACGTCGCCGTCCTCGTCGCGGACGCCGTGCAGTTCGCCGAGCCGGCCGACGTCGACGAGCATGCTCGGGTAGGCCAGTCGCAGTCGCAGCAGCGGCAGCAGCGACTGCCCTCCGGACAGCACCTTGGCGTCCTCCCCGGCGTCCGCGAGCGCCGAGACGGCCTCGCCGAGCGAGGACGGGCGGACGTAGTCGAAGGATGCGGGGATCACCGGGCGCCTCCCTCGTGATGAGCGGAGGTCCCGAGGCGGGCGGGGACGGTCGTACGGCCGGTGAGGTTCATGATCATGAGACGCCTTCCTGTACTGCTCGCCACACCCGCTGAGGGGTGCACGGCATCGGCACGTCGTTCACGCCGTAAGGCCGCAGCGCGTCGACGATCGCGTTGACCACGGCCGGTGTCGAGGCGATCGTCCCGGCCTCGCCGACGCCCTTGACGCCGAGCGGGTTGGTCGTGGCCGGCGTCTCGGTGCGGTCGGTGACGAAGTCGGGCAGGTCGGCCGCCGACGGCAGCAGGTAGTCCGCCAACGTCGTCGTGAGCAGGTTGCCCTCGGCGTCGTAGACGGCCTCCTCGAACAGGGCCTGCGCGATGCCCTGGGCCAGGCCGCCGTGGACCTGTCCTTCGACGATCAGCGGGTTGACGACCTTGCCGATGTCGTCGACCGCGACGTACGAGCGGATCTTCGTCGCGCCCGTCTCGGTGTCGACCTCGATCGCGCACAGGTGCGTCCCGTGCGGGAAGGAGAAGTTCTCCGGGTCGAAGGTCGCGTCGGAGTCGAGGCTGGGCTCGACCCCGTCGGGCAGGTCGTGCGCGGCGAACGCCGCCAGCGCCACCTCCTGGATGGTCTTGCCCGACTCGGTGCCGCGCACCTTGAACGTCCCGCCGTCGAACTCGACGTCGTCGGCGGAGGCCTCCAGCATGTGGGCGGCGATGTGCCTGGCCTTGTCCTTGACCTTGTCGCAGGCCCGCACCACGGCGACGCCGCCGACGGCCAGCGAGCGCGAGCCGTAGGTGTCCATGCCCTTGTGGGAGATCGCGGTGTCCCCGTGCAGCACCGACACGTCCTCGAACGGGACGCCGAGCGCGTCGGCGATGATCTGGCTCCAGGCCGTCTCGTGCCCCTGCCCGTGCGGGCTGACGCCCGTGATGACCTCCACCTTGCCGGTCGGCAGCATGCGAACGGAGGCGTGCTCCCATCCACCGGCGCCGTAGCTGAGCGAGCCGAGCACACGGCTCGGGGCCAGCCCGCACATCTCGGTGAAGGTGGAGACGCCGATGCCGAGCTGTACAGGGTCGCCGCGGTCGCGCCGGTCGGCCTGTTCTGCGCGCAGCTTGTCGTAGCCGAACAGGGCGAGGGCCTTGTCGGTGGCCGCCTCGTAGTTGCCCGAGTCGTAGGTGAGGCCGGCGATCGTCGTATAGGGGAACTCCTCGTGGGCGATCCAGTTGCGCCGCCGCACCTCGATCGGGTCGAGGGACAGTTCGGCGGCCAGCTCGTCCATGAGCCGCTCGATGCCGAACGTCGCCTCCGGCCGGCCCGCGCCGCGGTAGGCGTCGGTCGGCATCTTGGTGGTGAACACGCCCGTGCACGTGAAGTCGTAGGCGTCCATCTTGTAGATGCCGTTGAACATGAACGCGCCCAGGATCGGGATGCCCGGCGTCACCAGCATCAGGTACGCGCCCATATCGGCCAGCAGGTCCACCCGCAGGCCGCGCAGCCGCCCGTCGGCGTCGGCGGCCAGTGAGAGCCGCTGGAGCTGGTCGCGGCCGTGGTGCACGGTCAGGTTGCCCTCCGAACGCGACTCGGTCCACTTGACGGGCTTGCCGAGGCGCCTGGCGAGCAGCAGCACCAGCACCTCCTCGGCGGTGACCTGCAGCTTGGACCCGAACCCGCCGCCCACGTCCGGGGCGACCACGCGCAGCTTGTGCTCGGGGATGCCCGTCACCTGCGCCAGCATGATCCGCAGGATGTGCGGGATCTGCGTGGCCGAGTGGAGGGTGAAGTGGTCGCCGTCGCTCTGGGCGACGACGGCCCTGGGCTCCATGGCGGCCGGGATGAGCCGTTGCTGGACGAACGTGCGCTCGATCACCACGGGCGCGTCGCGGAACGCCGCGTCGATGTCGCCCTCGGCGTACTTCCAGGTGTACGCGCGGTTGCCGGCCTCGTGGACCTTCGGGGCGCCTTCCTTGAGCGCCTCGGTCATGTCGAGCACCGGGGGCAGCGGCTCGTAGTCGATCTCGATGGCCTCGAGCGCGTCGTTCGCCTTGTACCGGTCGGTGGCGACGACGCAGGCCACCGCCTCGCCCGCGTACCGCACCTCGTCGACGGCCATCGGCGGGTGGTCGGGGATGACGATGTCCTCGGTGACGGGCCAGGCGCACGGCAGACTGCCCTGCTCGGTGGCGAAGTCGCGTCCGCTGAACGCGGCGATCACTCCGGGCATGCTCCGGGCCGCGGAGGTGTCCACGCCGGTGATGCGCGCGTGCGCCATCGGGCTGCGCAGGAACGCCACGTGCAGCATGCCGGGGAGCTGGATGTTGTCGGTCCACTGGGTGCGCCCGGTGACCAGCCGCGCGTCCTCCTTGCGCTTACGGGCGGCGCCGACCTCGTGCCTGCCGGGAGCCGGCTCGCTGAGCATGTCGCTTTCGGCGATCTGCCGGGCGACGAGTCCGGCGTCGATCTCCTCGGTCATATGCCGCTCACCACTTCCGGGTTGCTCATGCTCTGCGCGCCCCGCCGCACGGCGCGGACGATGTTGCAGTAGCCGGTGCAGCGGCACAGGTTGCCCTCCAGGCCGTGGCGAATCGCCTCATCGGAGGGGTCCGGGTCGTCCTTCAGCAGGTCGATGGCCGCCAGGATCATGCCGGGCGTACAGTAGCCGCACTGGAGGGCGTGCTCCTCGTGGAAGGCCTGCTGCATGGGGTGCCACCGCTCGCCGTCCGACAGCCCTTCGATGGTGAGGACGTCGCACCCGTCGGCCTGTACGGCGAGCACCGAGCAGCTCTTCACGCTCCTGCCGTCGAGCATGACCGTGCAGGCGCCGCAGTTGCTGGTGTCGCAGCCGATCGGTGTGCCGGTCTTGCCCAGCCGATCGCGCAGGAGGTGGACCAGGAGCAGGCGTGGCTCGACGTCCTCCTCGTATGTGACGCCGTCGACGGTGACGCGGATACGGGTCATTGGTCCTCCAAGCGCGCGCTGGCTGGTTGAACTATTGCCGTGCGCAGGCCGGTGCGAACCTCGCTTCGACCTCGCTGGAGGAGCCGTCTCCGGCGCGGGGCCGGAGCGCCCCCCGGGCGGGGAGGCGGTGAGGGGGCGAGCGCACTAACGGTGAGGGAAGTGGATGGAGTGAGAACCGACAAATGCGAAAGTACGCCCCTGAAGTGGCCGGTCAACCCCCACAGCGGCAGAACACCGCTCCGCTAGCCCGCCGCCTGCCGGCGCGTCCCCTCGAAAACGGCGAAAAGGGCGGCCGCTTCCTCCGCGCAGGCGAGGAGGAAGGGGCCGCCCTGCTTCTTCTCGGGACTTCTTCTCAGGCGAGGGGGAACGGGACGCCGTGCTCCTCCTCGGGCCGGGGGCCGAAGATGCGGCGCTCGCCCTCGTCGATCGGCAGGTCGTTGATGCTGGCCTCGCGGCGGCGCATCAGGCCCGCGGCGTCGAACTCCCACAGTTCGTTGCCGTAGCTGCGCCACCACTGCCCGTCGGCGTCGTGCCACTCGTACTGGAAGCGCACGGCGATGCGATCGCCGGTGAAGGACCACAGCTCCTTGCGCAGCGTGTAGTCCTGCTCTCTGTCCCACTTGCGGGTGAGGAGCGCGACGATCTCTTCGCGGCCGGTCACGAACTCCGACCGGTTGCGCCAGACCGAGTCCTCGGTGTACGCGAGGGAGACCCGCCGTGGGTCACGGGTGTTCCAGGCGTCCTCCGCGGCCTGCACCTTGATGCGCGCGCTCTCTTCGTCGAAGGGCGGCAGGGGAGGTTTCATCGCACCGATCCTTCCTCGTACCGTACGTGGAGCGGAGGGTTGAAGGGAGAGGGTTCGACGAGCCGCCACGGCGCGGGCACCTCGCCGGCCATCTCCACGACCTCCTCCACCTCGAAGGCCACCTCGCCGTCCTCGACCGTGGCGCGTCCGGTGAGGCGCAGTCCACCTCCACTCTCCCAGTCGGGGAACAGCAGGCCGCAGGCAGGGTTGAGCCGCAGGTTGCCGAGCGTCATGAACATGAAGTTGCCGGGATACTCCGGCCAGCTCAGCCGCCGCTCGTCCAGCACGCGGACGAACCCCGGGGCGCCGCCGCGGTGGGAGGCGTCGGAGCCGATGCCGTCCACGTGGGTGGCGACGAAGAACGTGTCCGCCGCGCCGATCCAGCGTCGCTGCGCGGGCGTGAGCGCCCGGCCGGTGCCGAGGTGGCGCGGCGGGGAGAGCACGGACGGCTGGGCGGCCGCGGACGGCTCAGGGGGATCGAACGCGGGGTCGCGCCGCTGGATGTACTTCTGGCAGTTGGAGTACACCTGCTCGGTGCGGACCAGCAGCCGGTTCCCCTCGCGCCGTGCTCGGCCGTTCACGCGCATACGGCGGCGCGTGGCGGGCTCGATGGCGATGATCCCGATGTCGCGGCCGGCCTCGTCCTCGCCGGCGTCGTACAGTCCGGCCAGGGGGCCGGTGGGCAGGGCGTCGATCGCGATGTGCCGCTCGTCCAGCGGGTCGGCGAACCCCCGCGGCCCGGTGAGGGCGCTTGCCCAGACCCGCCCGCGGCGGTCCGGGGTCGCGATCACCAGCATGCGCTGCGCGCGCAGGAAGTCGGCGGCCACGGCCGGGATCTCGGGCCGGGCCCGTGCCGAGCCCAGAGGTCTGACGACGCCGGCCCGGCGTTGGAGCAGCAGCTCGCCGGGGTGGTCCATCAGAAGAAGCCGCAGGTAGGGGCGTCGGCCACCGGGGCGTGGAGGTTCTCGGCGCCGGTGGGGGAGGAGATCTCCACGCGGATGCCGTCAGGGTCTTCGAAGAACACGCCGCCGGAGCTCCTGCCCGCGCCGTGGGCCACCGGCCCGTCGTAGGCGAACCGCACGCCGATCTCCTTGAGCGTGGCCTCCGCCCGGCGCACCGCGTCCATGTCCGGGACCTGGAAGGCCAGGTGGTGCAGCCCCGGCGAGGCCGTCTGGAAGCTGCCCTCGCTCTGCTGCCAGAGCGTCAGCGCCGTCCGGCCGTCGTATCCCAGGGTCGCGTACCGCCGGTCGCCCTCGGTCGACTCCTTGAGCAGGTCGAAGCCGAGGAGGCGCAGGTAGAACCGCTTGCTCCGGTCGAGGTCGGTCACGTTGAGCCCTACATGGCCGATTTGGAAGGTCATGCGCCTCCGCCTTTCGTTCACACCCACTGGCTAACGGCAAAGTGACATGCATCCGTTAGAAGTCATGGTGGAGCCTACCTAACGGAAAATGACGCTTCAACCGTTAGGTGGGCGGAGTCGCCGACCGCATCCAGCGCACATCGATCCACGATCAGCGCACATCGATGGAGAACGGCGCCCGGTGAAGGTGGGCGGTGCCGCAGTGGACAGGCGCCGGACACGGTCGGGAGGAGACGGCGGCGAGCGTTCAGCGCTTGCGGAAGGCCTTGGTGATGACGCCGATGAAGCCGGCCAGGCCCAGGCCGAAGATGAGGATCGGCGCCATGACCATCACGTCGGGCATGGGAGGGGTCACGAAGCGGATGCCGATGCCGATGAAGAGCAGCCCGGCGAGCAACGACAGCCAGTCGGTCCTATGCGGCCGCACGGTTGACCTCCACATCGCCGATGCCGGCCTTGACGTGCAGCTCGATGACCGGCACGGCACCCGAGGGCTTGACGTCCGGTTCGAGCACCTTGTTGTGGTGGACGTCGGCGCCGCCCTGCACCACGTGATCGATCTGGACGTCACCGAGCCGGGCGTATCCGAAGACCTTCACCCGTGCCGTGCGAGGCACGATGACCTTGAGCTCGCCGACGGACACCGAGGCGTCGAAGCGGGTGTGCGAGCCGGGTGCCAGCTTGGTGCCGCTCAGGTCGAGCGTGCCGTCGCCGATGCCCACCGCGTACGACTGCGCGGCCTGAGAACTGTCCACCGGCTCCCAGGTGTAGCTGCCGATCTTCCTCGGAATTCCGTTCATCGTCGATCCCGCCACGAGAAGAAGAGAGACGACCGTCCCGGTCGCCACCAAGCCCGCGCCCCGGCCGAACCAGGTCGCGATGAGCAGACCCGCGCCGATGGTGATGAGCACCGCCCCGCCGATCACCGGCAGGTTGACCGTGCTGGAGGACGACTGCGCGGCGACCATGATCCCTCCGACCATGAAGGCGAGGAACACCGTGATCCCGCCGATGAAGGACTTCGGCCGGTCGCGCCTCGCCGTGCCGGTGCGCGAGCGTCCGCCGTAGACCCAGGCGGGCGGCTCGTACTGCCGCTGGGAGTCGTACGGGCGGTAGGGGCCGCGCGGCGCGAACGGCTCTCCAGAGGAGTCGAAGCCGGCGCCGGTCAGCCCACTGCCGTAACGAGAGCTGACCGTGGGGGTGGGCGGCGGCCCGTAAGCGGACGACCGGTGCGCGGCCGGGGAGCCGGGGCCGGTGGGGGTGCGATCGGCGAGGCCGGAGGCGGCGCGTGCCTCCTCGGCCAGGTCGGCGAGGCGCCGGTACGGGGTCTCCGCCGCGAAACCCGATCCGACGCCCGCGCCCGTTGCGACGCCCGCGCCCGATCCGACACCCGAGCCCGTTTCGACGCCCGGGCCCGACTCGACACGCAAGCCCGACTCGACGTCCGAGTCCGGGCCCGAGCCCGGCGCCGAGCCGGAAGCCGGCGCCACCGGGGGCGCCGGAGCGGCCGGGGCTACGGGAGCGGCCGGGGCTACGGGAGCGGCCGGGGCGACAGGGGCGGTCGGGGCCACGGGGGCGACCGGGGCGGTAGGGGGCGCGTCCACGGGGGACGCCTGGACGTGCGTCCCGCCCGCCGGGGATGCCTGGACGCGCGTCCCGTCCGCGGGGGCCGTCTCGAAGCGCGCCGCGTCCGAGGGCGTGCCCTCGTACGGCGCTCCGGAGAACGCGGCGTCCGCGTCCGGGGGCGGGCCGGCGCTGCCGGGCGGTGCGGTTGGAGCGCCGGCGAACGAGGCGGGGTCGTGCGGCGCGGCCGTGGTGGGAGCCCCAGGGAAGGGCGGCACGCCGGAGGCCGGGGGGAAGGGGTGGGCGCCGCCGAACGGGTGGCCGAGCCAGCTCTCTGGCGCGGGCCTGGTGCCGCGCCTGCCCCGCGCCCGCTCGGGCAGGCTCCGTGCCAGCGCCAGCAGGTCGACCCCCCGGGCGTGCGCCGCGAGCAGTGCGATGGCGAGCAGCGTGCCGACCACGACCGTCGCGGTGCTGATGCCGTCCGCGGCCAGGTTGATGATCAGTCCGAGCGCGAAGATGGCCGCGAGCAGCGCCATCACGGTCTCGGTGTCGAAGACCCGGCGGCTCCACTGCTCGACGTACCCGGGCCCGCCGTTCTTGTTCCTCATCAACAGGAACGCCGCGAGGTACAGCATGATGCCGATGCCGGATCCGATGACCAGCGCGGCGAACCCCACGCGGAAGATCACCGGGTCCATTCCCGTGTACCGGCCCAGCCCGGCGCAGACGCCCGTGAGCATGCGACCTTCGTCGCTGCGCATGAGCACGCGCTCTTCGTTCACAGGTGCGAAGCTACCTGGCTCCATCGTCGCGCCGGGACTGCGTGGGTCGTTCATGGCTCCATCGTGGCCGCGCGCGACATCGCCCACCATCCGGGAGACCCCTGACTCGTCCCCGAGCACTCAGGGCACGGATCAGGGAGCGCCCTGATGCGTTCACGCCTCCGACGTGTGACGATGCTCGGGAGATGTCTGAGACCCCCACCATCCCCGAGGCCTACCCCCGCCTGGTCCGTCCGCTCAACGGGCGGCTCGTCGCGGGCGTCGCCCAGGGTGCCGCCGCCCAGCTGAAGCTCGACCCGGTCGTGCTGAGGCTCGCCTTCGTGCTGCTCAGTGTCCTGGACGGGCTGGGTGTCCTGGCGTACGCCGCGCTGTGGATGTTCACCCCGCAGGAACCGCACGAGGGCGAGGCGCCGAGCCGCGACTGGGGCCAGGTCGCCGCGTACGCCGTGCTGGGCATGGCGCTGACGGCCTTCGGCTGGCTCACCGGCGCGTCCACCGGCGGCGTCGGCACCTGGTCGATCGCGATCGGCGGCATCGGCACGCTGATCCTCTTCCAACAGGCCGAACCGGGCCGCCGCCAGCGCTGGATGACCGACGCGGTCCGTCAGGTCCGGCGCTCGTGGATCCGCACCGGCATCGGGCTGGCTCTCGTGGTCACCGGCGCGATCGGGTTCCTCGCCGCCCAGGGCAAGCTCGCCGAGGCGCGTCCCGGCCTGGTCTTCACCCTCGTCGTCGTCGGCGGCCTCGCCCTGATCACGGCCCCGTGGCTGACCGCTCTGTGGAAGGAACTGCAGAAAGAGCGGCGCGAGCGCATCCGGCAGGAAGAGCGCGCCGAGATGGCCGCGCACGTCCACGACTCGGTGCTGCACACGCTGACGCTCATCCAGCGCAACGCGCAGGACCCGTTCGAGGTGACCCGCCTGGCCCGCTCCCAGGAACGCGAGCTGCGCAACTGGCTGTACCAGCCCAAGGCCGACGCGGACGCCACCATGGCCGCCGCCGTGCGCCGGGTGGCGGCCGAGATCGAGGACGAGCACGGCGTGCCGATCGAGATCGTCTGCGTGGGCGACTGCGACCTGGACGCCGGGCTGCGCGCGATGCTGCAGGCCGTGCGGCAGTCGATGGTGAACGCGGCCAAGTACTCCGAGGCGCCGGTGATCTCCGTCTACGCCGAGGTGGAGCCCGGGGAGGTCACCGTGTTCGTCAGAGACCGCGGTAAGGGCTTCAATATGGACGAAGTGCCCGACGATCGCATGGGCATCCGCCAGTCGATCATCGGACGGATGGAGCGTCACGGCGGCGCCGCCCGGGTCAAGACCGAGCCGGGCGAGGGCACCGAGGTGATGCTGACGATGAAACGGGAGCAGTCGTGATCCGCCATCTGCCCCCAGGGGTGAGGAAGCCGTGAATGCCGTGAATGCCGCGAATATGGTCAAGGTACTGATCGTTGACGATCACCGGCTCTTCCGGTCGGGGGTGCGGGCCGAACTGGGCCCCCAGATCGAGGTGATCGGCGAGGCCGAGGACGTCGAGTCCGCCGTCGCCGCCATCGAGGCGCTCAAGCCCGACGTCGTCCTGCTCGACGTGCACATGCCCGGCGGCGGCGGCCAGGAGGTCCTGCGCAGGGTCCTCGGTTCGGGGGCGGCGGTCCGCTTCCTGGCGCTGTCGGTGTCGGACGCGGCCGAGGACGTCATCGGCGTCATCCGCGGCGGCGCCCGGGGGTACGTCACCAAGACGATCAGCGGCAGGGAGCTGACGGACGCGATCGTCCGGGTGTCGGAGGGGGACGCCGTGTTCTCGCCGCGCCTGGCCGGCTTCGTCCTGGACGCCTTCGCCTCGACGGAGGCTCCCTCCATCGACCCGGAGCTGGACTCGCTGACGACGCGCGAGCGCGAGGTGCTCAGGCTCATCGCGCGCGGGTACGCCTACAAGGAGATCGCGAAAGAGCTGTTCATCTCGGTGAAGACGGTCGAGACCCACGTCTCCTCCGTCCTGCGCAAGCTACAGCTCTCCAACCGCCACGAGCTGTCGCGCTGGGCCACCGCCCGCCGCCTCGTCTGACCGCCCACCGATCACCACCGATCCCGTCCCGCCCATTGACCCGTTCGCCGCCGGCCTCGCCGTGCCCGCCGTCCCGTCCCGCCCTCCCTTCCGTCCTGGCCCGGCCCCCGGCCCGCCCGGGAAGCGTTCGCGATGGCGGTACGGGTCGGCCAGGATGGGCGTGTGACCCCTCGCGCATCCCTGACGCTCGTGCTCGCGGCCGTGCTGGCGGCGAGCTGCTCCTTCCCGGCGTCGCAGAAAGATCAGCACTCCGCGCCCGATCCCGCCACCGGGTCCGCCAGCCCGTCCGCGCTCGGCCAGACCTTCGACGAGGACGTCGATCTCGCGCACACCCTCACCGAGCGCTACTGGCAGCAGACCTTCCAGGCCGCCGGCCGCACCTACCGCCCGCTGACCAGGTTCGAGGCGTACTCCGGCCAGGACGGGCCCGACTGCGGCGGCCAACCGGCGGTGCCCGAGAACGCCTTCTACTGCCCTGTCGGGCACTTCGTCGCCTACGACGCGCAGTGGATGAAGTCCCTGTACGACAAGCTGGGCGATGGTTCTGTGTACGTGATCATCCCGCATGAGATCGGCCACGCCGTGCAGGCGCAGCTCATGAGCGACTTCAGTCTCAACGTCAATCGCGAGCTGCAGGCCGACTGCTACGCGGGGGGCGCGCTGAAGGGCCTGATCGACGCGGGGCAGCTGGAGGCCGAGAGCGGCGACGACGAAGAACTGCTCGCCAACCTCGCCGCCGCCGGAGACCCCACCGACGCGTGGTGGCGCGAGGACGCGCACGGCAGTCCGGCCCGGCGCCAGCAGTCCTTCGCCACGGGGTTCAACGACGGCGTCAACGCCTGCTGACGCCTACGCCGTGATGCGGAGCGACGCGAGCGCGGCCTACGGCGTCAGGTGGATGTGCCGGCCCCGGCGGAGCCCGTAGCGTGGCGACGTCAACGCCGGCCAGTGAGGTGGTGGTCATGGACAGGGAAGCCGTCCAGGCGATGAACTGGGCGTCCCAAGGGGCCTGCCGTACGTCCGACCCCGAGCTGTTCTTTCCCGACGGCCTCTTCCCCGACGTCGAAGCGCGAGCGAAGGCCGTCTGCGCCGCCTGCCCGGTGATCGCCGAATGCCTGGCCTACGCCGTGCGCGCCGGCGAGTCCGAGGGCATCTGGGGCGGCCTCACCACGGCCGAGCGGCGTCGCCTGCGGTTCTCACCTGGCTGGAGACAGCGAGCAGCCTCATGAACCACTCCCGGCACACCCCCGCATCGGCTCGCCGCGCGGTGCTAGATCTGGCCATGTCGGTCCGCCGCGCCGCGTTCGATCTGGCCGTGCCCATCCCTCGCGCGGCGCCTGTTCCCGCCGTGCCGACCAGCCGTGTCCTGGTGCCCGCGGTCGGCGTGCTGGTGGCCGCGAACGTGCTCAACAACCGTGCCGCCCGGCGGCTGGCGCCCCTGACCTCGGCCGTCGCGTCCGGCGTGCTCGTGCTCCTCGGCCGGCGCGGCGGGCTGTCCTGGTCCGAGATGGGCTTCGCGGACGTGCGCGCGGGCGCGCGCATCGGCGGTTCCCTGGCGGCGGCCGTGGCGGCGGTGTACACGGCGGGCGTCCTGCTGCCGCCGACGCGGCGGTACTTCCGCGACCAGCGGGCGCTCGGCCTGTCCCGCGCCCGCCTGGCCGAGGAGATCCTGCTCCAGGTGCCGTTCGGCACCGTGCTGCTGGAGGAGGTCGCGTTCAGAGGCGTGCTGCCCGCCGCGCTGGGCCGCTCGTACGGGCCGTTCGCCGCCGTCGCGGGCTCCTCGGCCCTGTTCGGCCTATGGCACGTCCTGCCGTCCCTCGACATGGCCGCCGCCAACCCCGCCCTCGGCCACCTCGTCCAGCCGGCCGGCGCGCCGACGGGCACAGTGGGTGGGGTCGGGACGCGGGATGAGCCGGTGGGGGCGGCCGGTGGGAGTGTTGTGCCGTTGGTGGTGGGGTCGGTGGTGTTCACCGGGGTGGCGGGGGCGTTCTTCCTGGAGTTGCGGCGGCGTGGCGGGCTGACGGCACCCGGGTTGCTGCACCTGGCCACCAACACGCTCGGGTTCCTCGCCGCCCGCGCCACCCGCCGCCTCGACCGCCGCCCCTGAGGCGCCCTCGTCGCTCCGGCCGCCCGCCTCTTCGCCGTAGGTGTCCCTCGGGTCGGCCCGGCCGCCTTGGCGTCCACAGTGCCGCTCCGCCGGCCCGCCCGTCGGTGACGGTTCGTCGGCGGCGTGGCGGGATTGTCCGGGTGGGGGTGGCTGGGTGCGGTGGGGGCGGCTGAGGGGGTGGGGGTGTTCGGGGTTACGGGGGTGGTGGAGGGCTCAGGCGGTGGGGACTACTTGGAAGGCTTCGGCGTAGGTGCCTTCGGGTTGGCCTGCGGCCTGGGCGTTCGTCGCCAGCCAGCCCTTCACGAAGTCTTCGAGACTGTCGTCCATGTGGGAGGTCTGGCTGACGTGCGCCCGCAGGGCCGCGAACTTGCGGTCGAGGGTGGCGGTGATGTCGACGTAGTGGTTGTTGGCCTGGCCGCCGGTCAGCCACACCTCGCGCGCGGTCCAGGCCTCCAAGCCTTCCTCGGCGAGCAGCTCGGGGAAGGCGTACGGGTTGCGCGCGTCGGGGTAGACGGCGTCGAGCGTCGCGCCGCCGACGGCCCGGTGGTCGGGGTGGGTCGGCCCCACGCGCAGGTAGTTGCGGTCAGGGTGGGACGTGATGACCCGGTCGGGGCGCACCTGGCGGATCACCCGGGCGATGTCGCGGCGCAGGGCCAGGGTCGGCTCGACGGTGCCGTCCTTGTAGCCGAGGAAGCGCACGTCCTCGACGCCCACGATCTTGGCGGCCTCGGTCTGCTCGGTGCGCCGCAGCGCGGCCATGCCGCCGTTGTCGAGCGCGCGGTCGAAGCCTCCTGCGTCGCCGTCGGTGACGATGCAGTATGCGACGCGAATACCCTTGTCGGTGAAGCCGGCGATGGTGCCCGCCGCGCCGAAGTCGACATCGTCGGGGTGTGCGGTCACCACCAAGACCGTGCCGATCTCGGCGTCGTCAAGTACGGTCACGATCGTCCTCCTTGGTCCACTGGGCGCTGAACAAGCGGCACGGCCGTGATATTTCCGGACGCCGCGCGTCGACGCGAGTCCCGTGCGGCGGGAAGCCTATCCGGCGGCCGCGGTGGAGCCGAAGCGGCGCCCATTGTCGGTGGGCGGCCATAATCTAGGGGCGTGTCGACCCGAGCCGTGAACCCCACTGTTGATCATCCATTGCTCGACGGGCTCAACCCGCAGCAGCGGGACGCCGTCGTCCATGAGGGCAGCCCGCTTCTGATCGTCGCCGGGGCGGGGTCGGGGAAGACGCGCGTGCTCACCCACCGCATCGCCTACCTGCTGTCCGAGCGGGGCGCGCAGCCTCAGGAGATCCTGGCGATCACCTTCACCAACAAGGCCGCCAAAGAGATGAAAGAGCGGGTCGACCGGCTCATCGGCCCGAGGTCCAAGGCCATGTGGGTGATGACCTTCCACAGCGCCTGCGTCCGCATCCTGCGCCGGGAGGCCAAGCGGCTGGGCTTCACCTCCAGCTTCTCGATCTACGACCAGGCCGACTCCCAGCGGCTGATGGCGATGGTGTGCCGCGAGCTCGATCTCGACCCCAAGCGCTACCCGCCGCGCTCGTTCTCCGCACAGGTGAGCAACCTCAAGAACGAGCTGATCGACTACGAGACGGCGGCGGGCAAGGCCCAGACGCACCTCGAACGCACGCTCGCCGAGGCCTACGCCGGCTACCAGCGCAGGCTCACCGAGGCCGGCGCGATGGATTTCGACGACATCATCATGCTGACGGTCACCCTGCTGCAGCTCTTCCCCGATGTGGCCGAGCACTACAGGCGCCGCTTCCGCCATGTGATGGTCGACGAGTACCAGGACACCAACCACGCGCAGTACGTGCTGATCAAAGAGCTGGTCGGCCACCCCGAGCTGCGCACCGCCGACGGCGATCTGGTGCGCGAGGGCTCGGTCGAGCCGGCCGAGCTGTGCGTCGTGGGCGACGCCGACCAGTCGATCTACGCCTTCCGGGGCGCGACCATCCGCAACATTCTCGAGTTCGAGCGCGACTATCCCAACGCCCGCACGATCCTGCTGGAGCAGAACTACCGTTCCACGCAGACCATCCTGTCGGCCGCCAACGCCGTCATCTCGCGCAACGAGAGCCGCAAGCCGAAGAACCTCTGGTCCGACCAGGGCGCCGGGCCCAAGATCGTCGGTTATGTGGCCGACAACGAGCACGACGAGGCCATGTTCGTCGCCCAGGAGGTCGACCGCCTCGCCGACGAAGAGAGCGTGACGCCCGGCCAGGTGGCGGTCTTCTACCGCACCAACGCCGCCTCCCGCGTGTTCGAAGAGATCTTCATCCGCACCGGCCTGCCGTACAAGGTCGTCGGCGGCGTGCGGTTCTACGAGCGCAAGGAGGTCCGCGACCTGCTGGCCTACCTGCGGGTGCTCGCGAACCCGAGCGACACCGTCTCGCTGCGCCGCGTCCTGAACGTCCCCAAGCGCGGCATCGGCGACCGCGCCGAGGCGATGGTCGAGGCCTTCTCCGTCCGCGAGCGCGTCCCCTTCTACGAGGCGCTGCGCCGGGCCGACGAGGCGCCGGGGCTGGCCACCCGTTCGCTGAACGCCATCAAGGAGTTCGTCGCCCTGCTGGAGGATCTCCGCGGCAAGGAGTTGCCGATCTCCGAGCTGGCCGAGGAGGTCCTGAGCGCCACCGGCTACCGCACCGAGCTCGAGACCTCGGGCGACCCGCAAGATGAGAGCCGGCTGGAGAACCTCAACGAGCTCATCTCCGTGGCGCAGGAGTTCGAGGAGGCCAATCCCGACGGCACCCTGGTCGACTTCCTGGAGCAGGTCTCCCTGGTGGCCGACGCCGACCAGATCCCCGAGGGGGAGGACCACCAGGGCGTCGTCACGCTGATGACCCTGCACACCGCCAAGGGGCTGGAGTTTCCCGTGGTGTTCCTCACCGGCCTTGAGGACGGCGTCTTCCCGCACATGCGCTCGCTGGGCGAGCCCCGGGAGCTCGAAGAGGAGCGCCGCCTGGCCTATGTCGGCATCACCCGGGCCCAGCAGCGGCTGTACGTCTCGCGTGCCGCCGTCCGCAGCTCATGGGGTTCTCCGGCGTTCAACCCGGCGTCGCGATTCCTGGCCGAGGTGCCGGGCGACCTCGTCGACTGGCGCGGCGATCCGGCCAAGAGCGCCTGGGGCGCGGCCACCAAGCGCGAGAGCCGTGCCGAGAGCCGCACGCCCGCGGCGCCGCGCAAGGGCGGCCGGGTGATGCCCAGCCTCAGCCCGGGCGACCGCGTGACGCACGACCAGTTCGGGCTCGGCACCGTGGTCTCCGTGGACGGCCTCGCCGAGAAGACCAAGGTGAAGGTCGACTTCGGTTCCGGCGGCGAGAAGACCCTCCTGCTCGCCTACGCCCCGCTCGAGAAACTCTGACCCGCCCGGCCGGCGGGGGCCGGGCGCTCGGTCTCGTCTGAGCCGGTCGGCCGTGGGCTCGGCCGCCGCCTGAGCGCACCGTGCGCCCGCGGGCCGAACCGGCAGTGCCGTCCGCCGTTGGGGCGCGGCCCTGTGACGCGTGCGGCCCGGTGAGCGTGCTCACCGGGCCTGGTCCCGCGGGTCCGTGCGTACGCCTTGCCCGCGCGTCAGTTCTCGCGGGTGGCCATGCCGGTGACCTTGGTGGTGAGGTCAGGGACCACTGGAAGGTCCTCACTGAGGCTGTTCTCGTCGATGACCGAATCGGCCGGGGGCGCCACGATGACGACCTTGCCGCCCCACGAGGTGAAGCGGCTGTCGTCGGCGATGTACAGGTCGCCGAGGGCGCCGCGGGACGGCACCGTGACCTTCGTCTGGAACCGGCGGGGGAGCCGGTCGGCGCCGACCCACAGCTTCCACGGCACGGTGATCTTCTTGCCGTCCTTCGACTTGGCGATGGACGCCAGCATCGGACTGACCTTGGCGAGCGCGGACATTTTGATCGACCCGCGCAGCAGCGTGGTCCTGGCGCCGCCGACCGTGCCGCCGGGGCTCTTCGCCTTGACGGTCGCCAGGATGGCCTTGAGGGTCCGCGGCTGGAGGATGTCGATCGAGCTGCTGTAGGGGGCGGCCTGCGCGACGCGCACCCAGTCGCGACCGGCGGGCAGCAGCTCGTCGTACATGGTGCTCTTCAGGTACATCTTGCCGTTGATCACGATGGAGCGGACGGTGGTGTCGCCGTCGGTGGCGTCGCCCTTGAGCGTGATCTTGGTGTCGTACGCGTCGACGCCCGACCGGCCGAAGCGCAGTTTGCCCGTCTGGCGGTACTTGAACAGGTCCTCGTCGCCGAGGCCCATCCGCGTGGTCTCGTCGAGTCGTACGCCGTTCCTCTTCGCGAACTGCAGGCGCAGGGCGTCCACGGGGTCGGCCGGGACGGGCTTCGCGATGGTGGGCGCCGCTTTCACGGTGGCGGGCGCCGTCCGCGCGGTGGCCGGGGTCGCGGCCAGCGTGAGCGCGGGTGCGACCGCGGCGGTCGCTGCCAGGGCGATCAATCGCCTCATTTGGGGGGTTCCTCCCGTTATATGCCCTCGCCCCGTCGTCGAGGGGCTTCGGCATTCTCGTAAGTCAAGATCACGGTGAAATCACGACATGCCGCGAAATGGGAGGTAAGTGGCCAGGGCGGCGCCGACATCGGATTTGCGGCAATCTTGGGAAAAGGTGGCGTATCTCATTACCCCTAGCGTCGAGGTAATGACCCCCCGGCGAGCGTTCCACGTCCTGGTGGCGGCTAGGCTTCTCAGGCCAGGCTTCCGGCGGATCGCGGGTGCCTTGAGGTCTGGCCTCAACGTAGAGAAGAAGACAGCCGGACAAGCAAGGACGGACCCTCGTGGACCTGTTCGAACATCAGGCGAAGGAGCTCTTCGCGGAGTATGGCATCCCGGTGCCGCGCGGCGTCGTCGCGCACACCGTGGAGGAGGCGCGCGCGGCAGCCGAAAGGCTGAGCGGCCGCGTGGTCGTCAAGGCCCAGGTCAAGACCGGAGGCCGCGGCAAGGCCGGAGGCGTCAAGGTCGCCGCCGACGCCGCCGACGCCGAGGGCAAGGCCGCCGACATCCTCGGCATGGACATCAAGGGACACACGGTCCACAAGGTCCTCGTCGAAGAGGCCAGCGCGATCGCCGAGGAGTACTACTTCTCGTTCCTGCTCGACCGCGCCAACCGCACCTTCCTCGCCATCTGCTCCGCCGCGGGCGGCATGGAGATCGAGGAGGTCGCGCACACTTCGCCGGAGAAGGTCGCCCAGATCCCGGTCTCCCCGCTGACCGGCGTCGACCGCGCGCGCGCCCGTGAGATCGCCCAGGCAGGCGGCCTCCCCGAGGCCGCGCTGGACGGCGCCGCCGAGATCATCGAGAAGCTCTGGGCCGTCTTCGTGGACGAGGACGCCACGCTGGTCGAGGTCAACCCGATGATCCTGACCGCCGACGGCCAGGTCAAGGCGCTCGACGGCAAGGTGACCCTCGACGACAACGCCACCTTCCGCCAGGCCGAGCACGAGTCCTACGCCGACAAGGCCGCCGAGGACCCGCTGGAAGCGCGGGCCAAGGAGAAGGACCTCAACTACGTCAAGCTCGAAGGTTCCGTGGGGATCATCGGCAACGGCGCGGGCCTGGTCATGTCGACCCTGGACGTCGTCGCCTACGCCGGCGAGCAGTTCGGCGGCCAGCGTCCGGCCAACTTCCTCGACATCGGCGGCGGCGCCTCGGCCGAGGTCATGGCCAACGGCCTTGAGATCGTGCTGTCCGACCCGAGCGTCAAGTCGGTCTTCGTGAACGTCTTCGGCGGCATCACCGCCTGCGACGCCGTCGCCAACGGCATCGTGTCGGCGTTCAAGCTGCTCTCCGACCGCGGCGAGGCGGTCAGCCACCCGCTGGTCGTCCGCCTGGACGGCAACAACGCCACCCTCGGGCGGCAGATTCTCAACGACGCGGGTCTGCCCCGCGTCGAACTCGTGGACACTATGGACGAAGCGGCCAAGCGCGCCGCCGAGCTCGCTGCGGTAGGTGCGTAATGGCAATCTGGCTGACCGAGAACAGCAAGATCATCGTCCAGGGCATCACGGGTTCCGAGGGCTCCAAGCACACCCGGCGCATGCTCAAGTCCGGTGCGAAGGTCGTCGGCGGTACCAACCCCCGTAAGGCGGGCACCACCGTCGACTTCGACGGAGTGGAGCTTCCGGTCTTCGCGACCGTGGCCGAGGCCATGGCCGCCACCGGCGCCGACGTCACCGTCATCTTCGTGCCGCCCGCGGGCACCAAGGCCGCCGTCAAGGAGGCCATCGACGCCGAGATCCCGCTCGCCGTCGTCATCACCGAGGGCGTGCCGGTCCATGACTCCACCGAGTTCTGGGCGTACGCCATCGCCAAGGGCGGCAAGACCCGCATCATCGGCCCGAACTGCCCCGGCATCGCCTCGCCCGGCGCCTCCAACGCAGGCATCATCCCGGCCGACATCACCTCTTCCGGCCGCATCGGCCTGGTGAGCAAGTCCGGGACGCTGACCTACCAGCTGATGTACGAGCTTCGCGACATCGGCTTCTCCACGGCGGTGGGCATCGGCGGCGACCCGGTGATCGGCACGACGCACATCGACGCGCTGGAGGCCTTCCAGGCCGACCCGGAGACCGAGGCGATCGTGATGATCGGCGAGATCGGCGGCGACGCCGAGGAGCGCGCGGCGGCCTACATCGAGCAGCACGTGACCAAGCCCGTCGTGGCCTACGTGGCCGGTTTCACCGCGCCCGAGGGCAAGACGATGGGGCACGCCGGCGCGATCGTGTCGGGTTCGGCGGGTACGGCGCAGGCCAAGAAGGAAGCGCTGGAGAAGGTCGGCGTGCGGGTCGGCAAGACCCCCAGCGAGACCGCCCGCCTCATGCGCGAGATCATGCGCTCCCGCTGACGCGGCCGCCGCAGCGAGAGACCACAGAGACGCCCGGTCACCGGCCGGGCGTCTCTGTCATGTCCGGGATCACCCCGGCAGATGGACGCGGCCGGCCGCACCGGCGGTTGCCGGCCCGCTGATCTCGGCCGACCGATCGGCGGCCCTGGAAGGCGGACCTTGGCCGGCGGCACCAACGGCTCTGGCCTGCGGACCTTGGCCGGCCGCACCGGCGGCCCCGGCCCGCGGACTCCGGCCGGCCTATGGCCCGGACGCGCACATGGACCGGACGCGCACCGGTCCGCTGATCGTCTCGGGGACAAAGGGGGCGACACGCGGTCGCGGTAGGCCCGCCCGGGCCGGACATGCTGAGACCATCGAATACTGTGACGGCCCTTTTCGACCAGCTCCGGGCGGCCCCCCGCACCGTCCTCAGCCGCATCCCCCTGGCGGGGAGCGGCGGCGACGACGACGAGGCGCGCCGTCCGCTGCCCGTCTCCGGGATGCTCGCCGCGGCCTGGACGCTCGGCGTCGGCCTCGCCGTCCTGACCACGCTGACCCTGATCGGGTGGATCGCCGCGCCGCGCGGCGCGTTCGGGCAGGGGCTGCCGGGAGTGTTCCGGGCCGCCTGCCAGGTCTGGCTGGCCGCCCACCACGCGGGCTTCGCCATCCCGGGCGGGCGCGTCGGGCTGCTGCCGCTCGGCCTGACGGTGCTGCCCGCCGCGCTGCTGTACCGGGCCGCGATGTGGATGGCCAGGGACGCCGACCTGCGGCTGCGGCTGCCCGCCCGGCTGCCCAAGGGCAGCACCAAGGATCTGTCCAACGCCCGCCGCCGCGCCCAGCTCGTGCTGATCGCCCAGGCCGGCATCTCGCTGGCCGCCCCGTACGCCCTGCTGGCCGGGGTGATCGCGCTGGCCGCCCAGAACAACCTCACCCAGCCGTTCGTCGGCGAGGCGCTGCTGAGCCATCTCGTCCTGGCCTTCGTCGCCGGGTCCCTGGCGACCGCCCGCACGATCGGCCCGTGGCGCTCGATGCTCCGCCTGCTGCCCGAGCGCGCGCGGTCGGTCGTCGTCGGCACGGCCGTCGCCCTGTCGATCATGCTGGCGGCGGGGCTCGTGCTCGTGCTCGCCGCGGTCGTGGCCGACTTCGGGCAGATCCGGCGGCTGTCGGAGCTGCTGGCGCCCGGGTTCGTCGGCGGGGCGCTCCTACTGCTCGTCGAGGCCCTCTACCTGTTCAACTTCGTCATCTGGGGCCTGGCCTACATCAGCGGGCCGGGGTTCGCCCTGGGTACGGGCACGCTCGTCGCGCCCACGGGCGTGCAGCTGGGGGCCGTCCCCGCCCTGCCGATCCTCGGCGCGCTGCCCGACTCCGGCGTCATGTCGCCGTGGATCATGGGGGTTCTCGCGGTCCCGTTCATCGCCGGCGCGGTCGCCGGGGTCATGGTGGCGCGCATCTCGCCGACCCCGCACTTCGAGTCGGCGCCGCTGTGGGGTTTCGTCTGCGGCGTGGGCGCCGGACTGTCGGCGGGGCTGCTGGCCGCGCTCGCGGGCGGCCCGCTCGGCGGCGCCCGCCTCTCCGCCGTCGGCCCCTCCGCGTGGGAGGTCGCGCTGTCGGTGACGCTGGAGGTCGGCGTGGCCGCGGGCATCTCCGCGGGGCTGACCAACTGGTGGCTGGTGTTCCACGGCGCCAGGCTGGAGGCCGCGCCGGTCCGCAGGGCGGGCGACGCCATCGCGAAGGTGGCCGGCAGGGCCAAGCTGACCGCGCCGGCGCCCGGCCGCGAGCTGCCCGGCCACTGGATGGACGCCACAGAGGCCGACACCCAGCCGATCCCGGTGATCAGGGCCGACTGGTCCGACGAGCACGCCTCGGCCGCCGCCGAGGCTCTCGGCCCCGCTCTCGGGGACGAGCCCCCGGCGAACGCCCAGCGCGACGGCAAGGGGCCCGCACGCAATGGGCCCGCCGGCAAGGGATCCGCCGGCAAGGGCTCGTCCGGAGCGAGGACCGCCGCGGGCAAGGCGCGCGGCGTCAGGCGCGAGGAACCGCGCCCGCCGCGCCGCGACATCGTGGACGAGTCCGACGACCGCGGCGGCCACATCATCTACGTCGACCCCTACGCCTGGGACCGCGACTCCTGACCTCTTGAGCGCCCTCGTCCAAGGCGGGGCGCTCGGTCGTCAGAGGTGGAAGCGCGTGGCGTGCGAGCGTTCGCCCTGGCCGCTCGGGGAGGGCTCGAACAACACCTCGTCGGCGTAGCACCACGCCCAGTCTTCGCCGGGCTCGAACGACTCGGCGATCGGGTGCCCGTCGGTCGCGTAGTGCTTGCTGGCGTGGCGGTTCGGGGAGGAGTCGCAGCAGCCGACGTGCCCGCAGGCCAGGCAGGTGCGCAGGTGGACCCAGCGCCCGCCCATGGCCAGACACTCCTCGCAGCCCTGCGGTGTGTTCGGCTCGACGTCCTTCACGGAGCCGAGGTGGTTACAGTCCTTCACTGTTCTCCTCTGGTGAGCGGACGGCGCGATCACGCGACCGTTCCCGTTCCCCGGCCGCTCCAGGAGAGCAGGCCGGGCATGCTGTCTACATAAGTCACGATAAGTGGCGACACACCAGGTCGGGTGAGCGGCGTCATGGTGGGAAGGGCAGCCGCACGCTGCCCTTCGGCATGAACGGCAGCCGGTGCTCCACGGCCCGCTCCAGGTCGCCGACGCAGACCTGCTGCGAGGTCGCCGTGCCCGCGCCCTTCATGCACTCGGTGTACGCCGTCAGCTCGCCGCTGAAGTACATCTGCACCCACATCACCAGGGTGGCCAGGCACAGCGACGCCAGCGACAGCAGCATCCCGAGGACGGCGAGCACGACGGGCCGCTGACGGCCGGACAGCGCACGCCACGCCCGGAAGCACACGACGGCCGAGAAGACGCCGAGGGCCAGGCCGAACACCGGCACCAGGAAGGTGAGCGCCAGCGCGCCGATGGAGAGCAGCAGCGCCCGGCGCCCGATCTCACTGCCCGATGTCTCCACGGGTGGTTGCACCTGACCTCCTCTGCGTCGTGGAGCGGACGGGCCGATACGCTGACGCCATATCGACAACGTCACCTCGAAGGAGTGCAGCCCTGTCGGCTCGGCTCGTGGTCCTCGTCTCCGGTTCCGGGACCAACCTACAGGCCCTCATGGACGCCGCCGCTGATGACGCATACGGAGCCCGTATCGTCGCCGTCGGCGCCGACCGCGAAGGCATCGAGGGCCTCGCCCGCGCCCGGCGCGCCGGCCTGCCCACCTTCGTCGTCAAACTGGCCGGTCACCCCACCCGAACGGAGTGGGACCAGGCCCTGCGCGCGGCGATCGCCGCGCACGAGCCCGACCTGGTGGTGTCCGCGGGTTTCATGAAGATCCTCGGCCCGGAGGTCCTCGGCGCGTTCCCGGTGGTCAACACCCATCCCGCCCTGCTGCCGTCCTTCCCGGGCGCGCACGCCGTCCCCGACGCCCTCGCCTACGGCGTGCGGGTGACCGGCTGCACCGTCCACCTGGTCGACGCCGGCGTGGACACCGGCCCGGTGATCGCCCAGGAGGCGGTGGCCGTCCACGACGGGGACGACGAGAGCTCGCTGCACGAACGCATCAAGACCGTCGAGCGTCGCCTGCTCGTCGAGGTCGTGGGCCGCATGGCCCGGGACGGCTGGACGGTGAGCGGCCGCCACGTCCGCCTGGGCGACGCAGACCACCTGAGCCAGTCGCAACCTCCGGGCCGTCCGGGAGCTCCGGGCCGCCTGGACACAGGGAGGAGCACGAAGTGACCCGCATCGCCATCCGGCGCGCGCTGATCACGGTATATGACAAGTCCGGGCTGGAGGACCTGGCCCGCGCCTTGGACGCCGCCGGCGTCGAGATCGTGTCCACGGGGGGCACGGCGTCGAAGATCGCCTCGTTCGGCGTCCCGGTGACCCCGGTGGAGTCGCTGACCGGCTTCCCCGAGTGCCTGGGCGGGCGGGTCAAGACCCTGCACCCGCGCGTGCACGCCGGCCTGCTGGCCGACGGGTCCAACCCCTCCCACGTCAAGCAGCTCGAAGAGCTGGAGATCGAGCCGTTCCAGCTCGTCGTGGTCAACCTGTACCCCTTCCAGCAGACGGTCGCCTCGGGCGCCTCCGAGGAGGAGTGCGTCGAGCAGATCGACATCGGCGGCCCGGCGATGATCCGCGCGGCGGCGAAGAACCACGGCACGGTCGCGGTGGTGACCGACCCCGCCCGCTACGGCGACGTCCTCAGGGCGGTCGAGGGCGGCGGTTTCACCGAGCCCGAGCGCCGACGCCTCGCCGCCGACGCCTACGCCCACACCGCCGCGTACGACACGATGGTGGCCTCGTGGTTCGCCAACGTCTACGCCCCGGAGGACGACGCCGCCTGGCCGTCCTTCATGGGCGCGACGTGGGAGCGCCGGGCCGTGCTCCGGTACGGCGAGAACCCCCACCAGGGGGCGGCGCTCTACTCCGCAGGGCAGGACGGCCTGGCCAACGCCGAGCAGCTGCACGGCAAGGAGATGTCGTACAACAACTACGTGGACGCCGACGCCGCCTGGCGCGCCGCGTGGGACTTCGCCGAGCCGGCCGTCGCGATCATCAAGCACGCCAACCCGTGCGGCGTGGCCGTCGGCGCCGACGTGGCCGAGGCGCACCGCAAGGCGCACGAGTGCGACCCGGTGTCCGCCTACGGCGGGGTCATCGCGGTCAACGGCGAGGTGACCGAGGCGCTCGCCGAGCAGATCGCGCCGATCTTCACCGAGGTCGTCGTCGCGCCGTCGTTCACCGACGCGGCGCTGGCCGTGCTGACCAAGAAGAAGAACCTCCGGCTGCTGCGCTGCCCCGCGGGCCCGGCCAACCCCGCCGAGTTCCGCCGCATCGACGGCGGCCTGCTGGCCCAGACCGTCGACCGGGTGGACGCGCCCGGCGACGACCCGGCCGCCTGGGAGCTCAAGGCCGGTCCGGTGGCCTCGCCCGAGGTGCTGGCCGACCTGGCGTTCGCCTGGAAGGCGTGCCGGTCGGTCAAGTCCAACGCCATCCTGCTCGCCTCCGGCGGGGCGACCGTGGGCGTCGGGATGGGCCAGGTCAACCGGGTCGACTCCGCTCGTCTGGCGGTGTCGCGGGCCGGTGACCGGGCGGAGGGTTCCGTGGCGGCCTCCGACGCCTTCTTCCCGTTCGCTGACGGGCTGCAGGTGCTCATCGACGCCGGGGTGAAGGCCGTCGTCGAGCCCGGCGGGTCCGTCCGGGACGAGGAGGTCATCGAGGCCGCCGCCAAGGCCGGCATCACGCTGTACTTCACCGGCACCCGCCACTTCTTCCACTGATCACCGCGGCCGCTCCGGGGTCCCGTCAAGGCCCCGGAGCGCGGCGCCGCCACCCCTGAGATTCGCCGGGCGGCGGGACGGGCGGGAGCCCCCGGTCTACCGTGGACAGCGGCAGCCGTCGCATCTCTGGGAGGACCGGTGGAGTCACCTCCGATCGTGTCGCGCGAGGAGTGGTTGAAGGCCCGCGAAGAGCTTCTGGTGAAGGAGAAGGAGCTGACCCGGGCGCGGGACGCGCTCAACGCCGAGCGCCGGGCGCTGCCCATGGTCGAGATCGGCAAGCCGTACGCCTTCCAGGGCCCGCACGGGGAGGCGAGCCTGCTCGACCTGTTCGAGGGGCGCCGCCAGCTCATCGTCTACCACTTCATGTGGGTGCCCGACGCGGACGAGGGGTGCACGAGCTGCTCGTTCCTGGTCGACCACGTCGGAGACCCGCGGCACCTGCACGGGTGCGACACCACGCTGGCCCTGGTGTCCCGCGCGCCGCTGGCCTCGATCGAGCGGTTCAGGCACCGCATGGGCTGGACCCTGCCGTGGTACTCCTCCTACGGCGGCGACTTCAACTACGACTTCCACGCCAGCAACGACGAGGCCGTCGCCCCCGTCGAGTACAACTACATGGACAAGGCGAACCTGGAGCGCAAGGGCCTGCACTTCTTCGCCCAGAACGGACAGGACGGGCACGGCCTCAGCGTGTTCCTGCGTGACGGCGAGCGGGTGTTCCACACCTACTCGACCTACGGCCGGGGCCCTGAGGTGCTGCTGAACACCTACAACTACCTCGACTTCACCCCCCTCGGCCGGCAGAGGCACGTCAGCGAGTTCCCCCACCACGACCGTTACGACGGCGAGCCCGGCGCCTGCTGCTCCCATCACTGACCGCTCCGGCAGGCCGTACCCTCGGGGCGGCCTCCCGGCGCCCGGCATGGGAGGATGGCGAGCTGTGAGCGCGCAGATTCTCGACGGCAAGGCCACCGCGGCGAAGATCAAGGCAGACCTGGCCCAGCGGGTGAGCAGGCTCGCCGCGCAGGGCGTCACCCCCGGCCTCGGCACGATCCTCGTCGGCGACGACCCGGGCAGTCAGATCTACGTCGCGGGCAAGCACCGCGACTGCGCCGAGGTCGGCATCGCCTCCATCCGCAAGGACCTCCCCGAGACCGCCTCGCAGGCCGAGGTGGAGGCCGCGATCGACGAGCTGAACGCCGACCCGGCCTGCACGGGCTACATCATCCAGCTCCCGCTGCCCCGCCACCTCGACGCCCAGTCGCTGATCGAGCGCATGGACCCCGGCAAGGACGCCGACGGCCTGCACCCGGTCAACCTCGGCCGGCTCGTGCACATGGTCGACGCCCCGCTGCCGTGCACGCCCCGGGGCATCGTGGTGCTCCTGCAGGAGTACGGCGTGGCCGTCAAGGGCGCCGACGTCACGGTCATCGGCCGCGGCATCACCGTGGGCCGCCCGCTGGGACTGCTGCTGACCCGCCGCACCGAGAACGCCACCGTGACCCTGTGCCACACCGGCACCCAGAACCTCCCTGCGCGGGTGCGCGAGGCCGACATCGTCGTGGCCGCGGCCGGCGTCCCCGGCCTGATCACGCCGGACATGGTCAAGCCCGGCGCCGCCGTGCTGGACGTGGGCGTCTCGCGCGTCGACGGCAAGCTCGCGGGGGACGTCGCGCCGGAGGTGCGGGAGGTCGCCGGGTTCGTGGCCCCCAACCCGGGCGGCGTCGGCCCGATGACCCGCGCGATGCTCATCACCAACGTCGTCGAGTCCGCCGAACGCCAAGCCCGCTGACCCTGCCGGAGCACCGGGCTCGCCGAGGCCGGCCGGAACACCGGGTCCCATGACCCGCACCTGCCCACCGGGCTCTTCGCGTTCGTCGTGCGGCGCCCGGGACCGCGTCTTGGGCCGGCGGCGGGTCAGAGGGCCAGCAGCGCCTGCTCGACGACCTCGGTCGGGGCGGGGTGGATGTACAGCACGTCTCGCGCGATGCGGTCCGCGGTCTGACCGAGCGCCATCGCCTGGATCAGCGGCTGGATGAGCGTGGCCGCCTGGGGACCGATGATGTGCGCACCGAGGAGCGTGCGGTCGGCCGGGTTCGCCAAGATCTTGACGAAGCTGGTGGTGTCCTCCAGCGCCCACCCGTACGCGGTGTCGGCGTAGTCGCGGACGCTGATCAGGTAGGGGATGCCGCGAGCACGGGCGTCCTGCTCGGTCAGCCCGATGGAGGCGACCTGCGGGTCGCTGAAGACCGCGTGCGGCGCGACCGAGGTGGGCAGGTCGCGCACGTCCTGCGGATGCAGCATGTTGTGCCGCATGAGCCGCACCTCGGCGTTGGCCATGTGCTTGAGCTGGAAGTGGTTGGCCGCGTCGCCGATCGCCCAGACGCCGGGCACCGAGCTGCGGCAGGCGGCGTCGATCCGGATGTGGCCGTGCTCATCGAGGTCGAGCCCGCCGGCGGCGCAGTCGAGCCGGTCGGTGTTGGGCAGCCGGCCGATGGCCACCAGCATCATCGCGGCGCGCACGACCTGCTCGCCGTCGGGCCCGGCCACGCGGGCCTCGACGCCGTCGCCGTCCCGCGCCACCGAGGTGGCGTGGGCGTTCAGCAGGACGCGGTGCCGCTGCGCGGCGAGCTCGGTGAACCGCGCCGACACCTGCTCGTCCTCGCCCGTCAGCAGCCGCGGACCGCGCTGCACGATCGTGACCTCCGAACCGAGGGCGCCGAAGATGTGACCGAACTCGGCGGCGATGAACCCGCCGCCGATGATGACCAACGAGGCCGGCACCTCGTCGATCCGCATGATCGTGTCGGAGGTGTGGTACGGGACGGCGTCGAGCCCGGCGATGTCCGGGACGGCCGGCCGGGACCCGACCGAGACCAATATCGTGTCGGCGCTGATCCGCTCGGAGCCGACCTGGAGCACCTTCGGCGCGACGAACCGGGCCTCCTCGGTGTACACGTCGACGCCGTGCCGGCGGCGGTAGCGCAGCGCGCTGTCGTGCAGCGGATCGATGCGGTTGAACACCCGGTCGCGGATGGCCTTCCAGTCGACCTTCTCGACCGTGGCCATGACGCCGAGCCGAGCCGCCGCGCGGGCACCGGAGGCCGCGTCGGCGGCGGCGACCAGCATCTTGGTCGGGATGCACCCGCGGTTGAGGCAGGTGCCGCCGAACCGGTCGGGCTCGACGATGGCGGTGCGCAGGTGCGCGACTTCGTCGTTCAGCAGCATGTTGCCGCTGCCCGCCCCGAGGATCAGAAGGTCGTAGTGCCGCACGCCCGTCTCCGTTTCCGCTGGATGCCGCCGACCGTTTCGCCGCGATCCTTACCATACGGCGGCCACGCCGGGCAGGTCGGCGAAGGGGGCGGACAGGGGGCGGTATGCCGGACCCGGCGTCGAATTTCCGCCGGGCCCCGCCGTCAGAGCCGCTCGATCTCGGTCAGGTCGATGTCGATCTCAAACGGTACGCTGACCTGCAGCTTGTCGTGGTGGATGCCCATCAGCGCGTACGCCTTGGCGGCCGGGTCGAGTTCGTAGACGTAAACGGTGGCCCGGCCGTCGTTCTGCTCCACCCGCCAGAAATGCCGGATGCCGGCCGCCGCGTACAGCTGGGGCTTACGCTCTCGATCGCGCGTGTCGGAGTCCGGGCTCACCACCTCGGCCGCGAGCACGACATCGGCTGCCTGATAGGCGGTTACGTCGAGTCCGAGATCGGCGGCTTCGTTGATCACGACGATGTCCGGTTCCGGCCGCTGGCGAAGGCCGAGGGTCACGCTCATCTCGCGGCGGACCCGGAGTTCGGCGGGCAGGTGCCGGCGGAGGCCGTTCTCCAGCACGGTGATCGTCAACCCGTGAAAGGAAGCTTGGGGGCTCACGAAGACCAAGCTTCCATCGATCAACTCTGTGTGCGCAGGCAAATCCGGAATGTGATCGAGATCTTCCGCCTTGAAGCCCTCTGCTGGTGGCACCAGCCAGTCGGGAAGTTGGCGGTCTGTCATGATTTCGCTCCGGACCTGGACTGTCATGCTCTCACGCTAACAACCGCACTCGTTCTCTCCACTGGTTTTCCCGTACTCCCTGTGCCGGAACCACCACGCACCGGAGGCGTGCTGAGGCCGTCTTCTGCTAGGAGTACCGGAGCCCGGCGGGGGTGGGCCGCCGAGTCTCCGGGAAGGCCGGAGCTCGGCAGGGCCCTGTTGTCATGAGGCTCGGCGGTTGGCCGTCTGTGGGGGCGGGGACTCGCCGGGGCCCGAGGTGCGCTGCGGCGGCACCACGGGTGTGGGGCGTACCAGGCCGAGGGCGACGACCTCGTTCGCCAGCCTCGTGCGCCGGTTGATGCCCTCGGGGATGCGGAACTTCTGGTACAGGCGCAGCAGGTGCTGCTTGACCGCGGCCTCGGTGACGACCAGGTCGTCGGCGATCTCGCGGGCGGTCGCCGGTGCGACGAACGCCTCGTCCGACAGCGCGGGCCTGCACAGGGAGGTCAGCACGTCGACCTCCCGCCTGGTCAGCTCGGGCGCGGCCGCGCGGCGCAGCTCGACCTCCGGCGCGAAGTCCTCCCTCGGGATGCCGCCGACCCGGCAGCGCGCCGCGCCGAAGGAGACGACGTCGCCGTCGTCGAGCACCCTCCGGGCGATCGGCCTGCCGTTCACCCGGGTGCCGTTGCGGGACAGGCCCAGATCAACGACATACAGGTAAGGTCCGCGGCGGACGAACTCGGCGTGCAACCGTGACACGCTCGGATCGGCCAGCCTGACGTCGACGCCTCGGCCTCGGCCGATCGTCGTGATCTCGGGGCGCAACGGGACGACCTCACCGGTGTCCTCGACGCGTATGAACGGCCCCTCCACGGCAGTTCCTCCCCAGGTAGCCCGCCGTTACTTCCGCTACAGCTCCGGCTTACCCAAACGAGGGGTTGGGGAATCGCCTTTGCCGTAACGAGAATGAATGCAGAAATTGGTCTGGACCTCCGCGGCCGGTTTTACCAGCTCACAGGTAGACTTCGGACGAAGATAAGCGGAGGAAACAACACATGGCGGACAACCCCACCAAAGGCCTCGCCGATGTCGTCGCCGCGTCTACAGCGCTGAGCGACATCGACGGCAAAGCCGGTCGCCTCTTCTACCGCGGCTACGACATTCACGAGCTGGCCGGCCGCACGACCTTCGAAGAGACCGCGCACCTGCTGCAGCATGGCACGCTCCCCACGCGTCAGCAGCTGGCCGACTACGGAGCCGAACTCGTCCGAGGTCGCGCGCTCGGCGCGCTCGTCGAAGCCAACGTCGCCGAGATCGCAGAGAAACAGGCGCCCATGGAGGCGCTGCGGACGCTGGTGTCCCTCGCCAGCGCCGAGGACCCCGACAAGGACTCCAACGAGTCCGACGCCAACTGCCGCAAGGCGGCGCGCCTGACGGCGCAGCAACCCATCCTCGTCGCCCGCTACCACGCGGCCCGCACCGGCGCCCCGCTGCGCGAGCCCGATCCGGAGCTGAGCGTCGCGGCGAACTTCCTGCTGCAGATCACCGGCCGCGTCCCCGACCAGCGCGCGGTCGACATCTTCGACACCTGCCTGGTCCTGCACGCCGACCACACCATGAACGCCTCGACCTTCGCCGCCCGCGTGTGCGCGGCGACGCTGTCGGACATGCACTCGGCGGTCGTGGCGGCCATCGGCACCCTCAAGGGCCCTCTGCACGGCGGCGCCAACGAGCAGGTGATGCGCACGCTGGAGAGCATCCCGTCCGACGGGGTGGCGCAGGCCGTGCGCGACAAACTGGCCCGCGGCGAGAAGATCATGGGCTTCGGCCACCGCGTGTACAAGACCGAGGATCCGCGCGCGACGCACCTGCGCAAGATGTCGCGCGAGTTGGGCGAGGCCGGCGGCGACGACACCTACTATCGGATGTCGAAGGAGATGGAGGAGGTCGTCTTCGCCGAGAAGGGGCTGTATCCCAATGTCGACTTCTACGCCGCGACGGTCTATCACTATTTGGGTATTCCGACCGATCTGTTCACCCCGGTCTTCTCGGTGAGCAGGATGTCCGGCTGGACCGCCCACGTGATCGAACAGCACGCCGACAACCGGTTGATCCGCCCCGACAGCGAGTACATCGGGCAGCGTGACCAGAAGTGGACACCGATTGACGAAAGGTAAGGGCTGGGGGTCGTACCTGCTGGTCCTGGCGGGTGCGGCCGTCGGTCTCGGGACGATCGCGATGGGCCTGCCCGCATGGGCGGGCTCATTGGTCGTGGCCGCGTCGGTGTTCCTCGGCGCGGCGCTGCGACTGGTCGTCCCCGGCGGCGACGAGAGCCTTCTCGCGGTGCGCAGGCGGCGCACCGACGCCGTCACCTATGGCGTCCTCGGCTGCATGCTCACCGTGGTCGCCGTCAGCGTCGCCGTGCAGTGGATGGCGGGCAGATAACGGCCCGGCACACCCGGTCGGGTAGCCTCACGACGATTGCGTGCGTAGAAAGACCGGTTTGGTCAGCCTAGTCGTAAGAAGTGTGAGAAGGGGAACCCCAAGCATGCCCAAGATCAAGGTAGCGGGTCCCGTCGTCGAACTCGACGGCGACGAGATGACCCGGATCATCTGGAAGTTCATCAAGGACCAGCTGATCCTGCCCTACCTCGACGTCGACCTCAAGTACTACGACCTGGGGATCGAGCACCGCGACGCGACGGACGACCAGGTGACGGTCGACGCCGCCAACGCCATCAAGCAGTACGGCGTCGGCGTGAAGTGCGCCACCATCACCCCCGACGAGGCGAGGGTCGAGGAGTTCGGCCTGAAGAAGATGTGGAAGTCGCCGAACGGCACCATCCGCAACATCCTCGGCGGCGTCATCTTCCGCGAGCCGATCATCATGTCCAACGTGCCGAGGCTCGTCCCGGGCTGGACCAAGCCGATCGTCGTCGGCCGTCACGCGTTCGGCGACCAGTACCGCGCCACCGACCTGAAGGTGCCGGGCGAGGGCTCGCTGACCCTGACGTTCACCCCCAAGGACGGCTCGGCGCCCATCGAGCTGGACGTCTACGACTTCCCCGGCCCCGGCGTCGCGCTGGCCATGTACAACCTGGACGAGTCGATCCGCGACTTCGCCCGCGCCTCCATGCGCTACGGCCTGACCCGCAACTACCCGGTCTACCTGTCGACGAAGAACACGATCCTCAAGGCCTACGACGGCCGGTTCAAGGACATCTTCGCCGAGGTCTACGAGACCGAGTTCAAGGCCGACTTCGAGGCCGCCGGCATCACCTACGAGCACCGGCTGATCGACGACATGGTCGCCGCCGCGATGAAGTGGGAGGGCGGCTACGTCTGGGCGGCCAAGAACTACGACGGCGACGTGCAGTCCGACACGGTCGCCCAGGGGTTCGGCTCGCTCGGCCTGATGACCTCGGTGCTGATGACCCCCGACGGCCGCACCGTGGAGGCCGAGGCCGCGCACGGCACGGTCACGCGCCACTACCGCGAGCACCAGAAGGGCAACCCCACCTCCACCAACCCGATCGCCTCGATCTTCGCCTGGACGCGGGGCCTCGCCCACCGCGGCAAGCTCGACAACACCCCCGAGGTGACCGCGTTCGCCGAGGCGCTGGAGCAGGTCTGCATCGAGACCGTCGAGGGCGGCCAGATGACCAAGGACCTGGCCCTGATCGTGGGAGCCGACGCCAAGTGGCTGACCACGCAGGACTTCCTTGCGGCGCTGGACGAGAACCTCAAGAAGAAGATGGCCGGCTGACCCGGCGGGCCTGACGCGAGGGCCGCCCGCCGGAACGCCGGTGGGCGGCCCTCGCGCCGTTCGCCGGCATGGCGGTGGGCGGCCCGCACGCCGTTCGCCGGAACGGCGGGGGCGGTCCTCACGCCGTTCACCGGAGGTCACGGCGTGGTATCGGCTGCCGGTGCGGCCCCCAAGGGGCCGTAAAGTTCTCATGGTCGGGACATGACGCGACCACAAGGACGGGAATGCCGGAGCTCGGGCCGCTCGGACGGGGAGACCCCGAGCAGATAGGCCCTTTCAGACTGACCGGCCGCCTCGGGGAGGGCGGCCAGGGTGTGGTCTACCTCGGCCAGGACGGCACCGGCGAGCGCGCGGCGGTCAAGCTGCTGCACGTGAAGTTCAGCGGCGACCTCGTGGCCAGGTCGCGCTTCGCCCGTGAGTTGAAGGCCGCCCAGCGCGTCGCCTCGTTCTGCACGGCCCGCGTGATCGCGGCCGACCTCGACGGAGACACCCCGTACATCGCCAGCGAGTACATCGAGGGCAGGTCCCTGCGCGAGTCCGTCGAAGCCGGCGGGCCGCTCAAGGCCGGCGCGCTCGAACGCCTCGCGGTCGGCACCGCCACCGCGCTCACCGCCATCCACCGCGCCGGCATCGTGCACCGCGACTTCAAGCCCGACAACGTCCTCATCGCCGTCGACGGGCCGCGCGTGGTCGACTTCGGCATCGCGCGCATCCTCGACTCGACCGGCACGATCACCAGCAGAGCCGTCGGCACGCCCGCGTACATGGCCCCCGAGCAGATCTCCGGGGAAGAGGTGGGGCCGGCCGCCGACGTGTTCGCGTGGGGCTCGACCATGGCGTTCGCCGCCACCGGCTGGGCGCCCTTCGGCGGCACCTCCATCGCCGTGGTGCTCAACCGCGTGCTCAACCACGAGCCCGACCTGAGCGCGCTGCCCGAGCCGCTGCGCGGCGTGGTCCGCGCGTGCCTCGGCAAAGACCCGCGCTCCCGCCCGACGGCCGACCGGGTGCTGCTGCGGCTGCTCGGCCACGCCGACGCGGAGGACGCGTCCACCGCCGTGCTGAGCGAGGGCGCCGAACTGGCCGGACGGGAGACCGCCGACACCGCCTGGGCCGCCGGTCCCGGCGGCGCGCCAACGGCCTGGCCCACCGCCCACGGCGGCCCGCCCACGGCCTGGCCCACCGGTCCTGGTGGTGCGCCTACGGCCTGGTCCACCGCCCACGGCAGTGGACAGGCTGGTCAGAACGCCCAGTTCGGAATGGTGGGCCCGGACCTCGCGGGCGGCGGGCGGCCCGGGTCACCTGAGGCCGTCCCCACCGGCGGCGTGCCCGCACCGGCACCCGGGCGTCCGCGCAAGGGACGATGGGTGGCGGCCGCGGCGGCGGTCCTGGTGCTGGCCGGTGGCGGCGCGCTGGCCGTACGCCAGTGGGGGCCCGGCCTGGGCCTCGGGCTCGGCGGCCCCGGCCCGCGGCCGTCGTCCACCCTCGGCACCGCGCCGCCGACGACCGCCACTCCCACGCCCACCGATGGCGCGTCGCCGAGCCCGTCCTCCGCCCCGGCGATCTTCTCCTCGGTCGCCGACAAGGCGGCCATGACCGGCAAGCTCACCATCGCCGTACGCGACCTGGTGCCCGGCATCGCCCTGCACGGCCAGGACGGGTGGCACGGGTTCGAGGTGGAGGTCGGCACCTACATCGCCAAGCAGCTCGGGGTGCCGGCGAGCGGGGTCTCCTTCCGGGCCGTGGCGCTGAGCGAGCGGGCGTCGGTGCTGGCGTCCGGCGAGGCCGACCTGGTCATCGCCAGCTACTCCATCGCGGCCGGCCGGAAGGACGCGGTGACGTTCGCCGGGCCGTACTACACCGGCCACGTCGACGTGCTCGTGCGGGACGGAGACCCGTTCGAGAAGCTGTCCGATCTCGCGGGGCACAAGATGTGCGCCCCGGGGGCCAGCGTGACCACCGGGCTCGTCCAGGACGCCGTCCGCGTCCAGCTCCAGGCGGCCCCGACCTACGCCGCCTGCATGGACCTGCTGCGCGAGGGCAAGGTGGACGCCGTCCCCGGCGACGACCTGCTCCTCGCGGGGTTCGCCGACCGCGAGAGCATCCGCTACAAGGTGCTGGGCGCGCGGCTGACCGACGAGCGCTACGCCGTGGGGGTGAAGAAGGGCGACGTGCGGGGGTGTCAGGCGGTGCGCGGCGCGATCTCCCAGATGTACGCCGACCGCACGGCGCAGGCGCTGCTGAAAAAGTACTTCTCCAAGGTCGACTTCACCCCCGAGGCCACCAGACCGTCCCCCGCCCCCTGCGACTAGCGCCCTGCACGCAGTTCGTCGATGGTGTGGTGGGCCCAGGTGAGGAAGCTTTCGGTCTGGGCGATGCCGAGGTTGAGGGCGTGGGAGCCGAGGCGGCCGGACGGGAGGGGCGCCGCGCCGAAGGTGGCCGCTTTCAGCTCGTGGAGGTGGTCGAGGTTGGCCTGGGAGGCGGCCGCCATCCGTTCGAGCACGGCGATGGCCTCGGGGACGTCGAGGATGGGCAGCAGGAACGCCTGGAGGGCGCTCTCGCTTCGCGTGGGGCCGGCGGGTTCGTGCTCGACCATCCAGCGGCGCACCTCGGCTCTGCCCTCGGGCGTGATCGCGTAGGTCTTGCGGCCGCGCGCCCCCTCGGCCGCCACGGTGATCAGGCCGTCGGCGGCCAGTTTGGCCAGCTCGGGATAGATCTGGCTGTGCCCGGCCTGCCACACGTGGTTGATCGTCACCTCGAACTTCTTGGTGAGGTCGTACCCGCTCGCGGGGCCGGAGGACGACAGCAGGCCGAGGAGGGCGATGCGCAGGGACATGGCGTCATGATACTCAACCATTGACATGTCAGTACTTACATGTCATCTTCTACATGTTCGGTCGGACAGGTAGAGGCGCTCTGGTGTGCCCCGGTCCGGCCATGCCACGCAGGGCGAGAGGACGACAGATGGCGGTCACCACCACGGCTCCCGAGCGCGCGGAGCCCACGTCCAAGGGGAACGGGCTGCTGCTGGCCGGCGTGCTCGGCGGGATGTTCCTGGCGATGCTCGACCAGACCATCGTCGGCACGGCCCTTCCCCGCATCACCGCCGAACTCGGCGGCGCGGGCCTGTACACGTGGGTCGTGACGGCCTACCTGCTGACCTCCACGGTCACGGTCCCGCTGTACGGCCGGCTCTCCGACGCCTACGGGCGCCGGCCCCTGCTGCTGATCGGCGTCACGGTCTTCCTGCTCGGGTCGGCGTCGTGCGGCCTCGCCCAGGACATGGGCCAGCTCATCGCCTTCCGCGGCCTGCAGGGGCTCGGTGCGGGCGCGCTCATCCCGCTGTCGCTGGCACTGGTGGCCGACCTGTTCCCGCCCGGCGAGAGCGGCAGGGTGCAGGGCGCGCTCGGCGGCGTCATGGCCGCGAGCTACATCGCGGGGCCCTTCCTCGGCGGTTTCTTCACCGACCACGCGAGCTGGCGCTGGGCCTTCTTCGTCAACCTGCCGGTCGGCGCGGTGCTGCTGGCCATCATCGCCCTGCGCCTGCCCCGCGCGGCCGGCGCGGGTCGGGCCAGGCCCGACTACCTCGGCATGGGGGTCTTCACGGTGGCGATCAGCGCGCTGCTGGTCGGCCTCACCGAGAAGGGCCTGGACGGCCACTCCTGGACGAGCCCGCCGGTCGCCGGTCCGCTGCTCGCCGCCGCCGTCCTGCTCGCGGCGTTCGTGCCGGTGGAACTGCGCGCCGAGCAGCCGATCGTGCCCATGCACCTGTTCCGCAACCGCACCTACACGATCGCCAACCTCGCCTCGTTCTTCACCGCGGCGTGCCTGTACGCCGGGGCGGTGTTCCTGCCGCGTTACTTCCAGGAGGCGAAGGGCCTGAGCGCCACCGACTCCGGCCTGCGCATCTACCCGTTCATGCTCGGCATGCTGGCCGGCAGCGTGCTGACCGGCGCCCTGATCGGCAGGACGCGCCGCTACAAGCCCTGGCTGGTGGCGGCGCCGTTCCTGATCGCCGCCGGCGGGCTGCTGAGCTCCGGCCTCGCCGTGGACACCCCGGACTGGAGCCTGGTGGCGTGGATGGCGCTCATGGGCCTCGGCGTGGGGCCGATGCTCTCGGGCCTGACGGTGGCCGTCCAGTACGCCGTCCCGGCCGGCTACATCGGCACGGCCACCGCCAAGCTCACCTTCTTCCGCCAGATCGGCGGGTCGGTGGCCCTGGCGGTCGCCGGCACGGCCTACGCCTCGGTGGTGCGCGACCAGGCGCCGGCCCACGTGCCCGCCCAGGCGCACGCGGCGGCCGCCGCCACCGTCATCCCCTGGCTGGCCGTGGCGGGCGCGGCGGTCGCGTTCGCGGCCCTCGTCTTCCTCCCGCGGCGCACGATCGCGGACGGCGCGGCGCCCGGGGCTCCCGCCGTCGCGGAATAGCGACGTTCGCGTAGTTCAGGCGGCATGTGCGGCCGGTGAAGGACGTCGTGACAAGGCTTTGCGGTTCCGTGAGATTCGCCTGTACAGGGGGGCGCGTGTCGGGCGAGCGCGCGGCGCCCCCCGCGACGTTCAATTGATGCCGAACGCATGGGGGTCGCACGTTTATGGGTCTGTTCACGGCTGGAGTCGCCGCCGGTCTGGTCTTCTTGCTCGTCGCCGCTCCGGTGGTGAACGCCGCCTCCGGGCGCCCGGCCGGGCGATGGGGAGGGGCGGACCTGTCGGTGCGCGTCGCCGCCTCGCCGCGGGTCGCGCAGCCCGGCCAGTGGCTGACGTACGAGGTGAAGGTGCGCAACGCCGGGCCGGGCGAGGCGGTGCTGCCCGTGCTGACGATCCGCCTGCCGGACGAGGTCGACATCGCCGCCGTCAACGTGACTTCCTGCCGCCCCGGCACGTCCAAGAACGAGGTGGTGTGCCCGTCTCCGACGGACATCCAGGCCGGAGACTCGGGGGCGGTGACCGTCCTCGGACTGGTCCGGGCCGGCGCCCGCGGCCCGCTGCGCGCGTCGGCCGGCCTGTCGTCGGAGGTGGTCGACGACAACGAGGCCGACAACCGCGCCGAACTCCTCACGCGGGTCGACGAGGGGGCCGACCTGGCCGTGCGGCTCTCGCCCGCCACCGTGAGCGCCGGGCCGGGGGAGCGGTTCCCCGTCAGGGCGACGGTGCGCAACGGCGGGCCGAGGGGGGTGCGCGACGCGCGGGTCGACTTCACCGACGACGGCGCCCGGTTCCTGTCGGCCAAGGGCGCGCGGTGCGCGGAGCGGCACGGGCAGGTGGGCTGCTCGCTCGGCCCGATCAGGTCAGGGGCGCACGGGACGTTCGACCTGGTCTTCCAGATGCCCCGCGGCCGCGCACGCGGTGCCGGGACGCGGGCCACGGTCTACTCCACGCGGGTCGGCGACCGGCGCCCGGCCAACAACCAGGCGCGCGTGCGCGTCTCGCCGCGTCGCGGCTGACCGTCCGGGCATCCCTCACCGCGCCTGCGCGGGGCAGGTGGCGGCGGCCGGCCGCTGCGCCGGATAGGTCGTCGCGAAGACGGCGCCCGCCGCGGCGGCCGTGGCGCAGACCAGGATGAGACCGGCAAGCGCCACCTTCAGCGTCAAAGGTGAAAAGCTTCCGTCTTTCCTCACATGAAGGATCTCACCACAAGATGACGGAGTGAGACGCCGTTTTCGCAGAACGTGATTCCAGTCGTGGCCGGACGGCCGGGCGTTCAGCGGGTCAGGGCGGCCCAGGCGTCGGCGACGATGGCGCGCAGGCCGGCGTGCTCGGCCTTCCAGCCGAGCTCGCGCTGGATGCGCTCGGAGGAGGCCACCAGCACCGCCGGGTCGCCGGGACGGCGCTCGCCGACCACCGTGGGGATGGGATGGCCGGTGACCTCCCGGCACACGGAGATGACCTCCTGGACCGAGAAGCCCGTGCCGCTGCCCAGGTTGTAGATCGTGTGGTCGCCGGGGCGGCAGGCGTCCAGCGCGAGCAGGTGGGCGCGGGCGAGGTCGGCGATGTGGATGTAGTCGCGCACGCACGTGCCGTCCGGAGTGGGGTAGTCGGTGCCGAAGACGCTCACCGCGTCGCGCCGGCCGAGCGCGACGGCGAGCACGTTCGGGATCAGGTGGGTCTCCACCGCGTGGCGCTCGGCGTACACGCGTCCGTCCACCGCGGTGTAGGCCCCGGCGACGTTGAAGTACCGCAGGCTGACGGCCCCGAGGCCGTGCAGGCCGGCGAAGGCGGTCAGCGCCGTGTCCACCGCGAGCTTGGAGGCGCCGTAGGGGTTGGTCGGGCGCGTCGGGTCGGTCTCGGTGATCGGGGTGCGCTCGGGCTCGCCATAGGTCGCCGCGGTGGAGGAGAAGACGACGCGCCGCACACCGTGCAGCCGCATGGCCTCCAGCAGCGCGAGGGTGCCGCCGAGGTTGTTGGACCAGTACAAGGAGGGCTTCTCCACCGACTCGCCGACGAGCGAGCGGGCCGCGAAGTGCAGCACGCCGTCGAAGGAGGGGTCAAGGACGCCGGCCGCCTCGGTGATGGACGTCTCGGCGAACGAAGCGCCGGCGGGCACCGCGTCGGCGTGACCCGTGGAAAGGTCGTCCAGCACGGTGACCTCGTGGCCCGCCTCGACGAGCTGTGCGGCCACGGCGCTCCCGACGTAGCCGGCGCCTCCGGTTACCAGCAGCTTCACTTGCCCTGCCTCCGTTCGATCGTGTGCGATCGTGTTTGATTTTGTAGGTCTGAGGTCCAGCTTACGCGCCTCCGGGCGCTCTGGGGGGAAGTGGCAACGGGTACGCTGACCAGATCATCGTGTGAGCCTCACCCGAACGGACATCGACGTGCACAACGTCGCGGCGAACATCGTCCTGGTCCTCATCTTCGTCCTGATCGGCGGCTTCTTCGCCGCGGCGGAGATGGCCATGGTCTCCCTGCGCGAGAGCCAGATCCGGCGGCTGGCCGAGGACGGCCGGCGGGGCGCGCGCGTCGCCCGGCTCGCCCGCGACCCCAACCGCTTCCTGTCCGCGGTGCAGATCGGGGTCACCGTGGCCACCGTGCTGTCGGCCGCCGTCGGCGCCGACACGCTGGCCGGCCAGCTGCAGCCGCTCATCGTACGGACGGGCCTGCCGGCCGGCGCGGCCAGGCCGCTGTCGCTGGTCGTGGTCACCCTCGCGATCTCCTACGTGACGCTCGTCCTCGGCGAGCTGGCGCCCAAACGCCTCGCGCTGCAGCGCGCCGAGGGGCTGTCCATGGTGGTCGCGCCGTTCCTGGACCGGCTGGCCGCGCTGTCGCGCCCGGTGATCTGGCTGCTGTCGAAGTCCACCGACGGCGTGGTGAAGCTGCTCGGCGGCAACCCGCGGGCCGACCGCGCCGAGATGACGACCGAGGAACTGCGCGACATGGTCGTCGGCCACCAGGAGCTCACCCAGGACGAGCGCGACCTGATCGACGAGGTCTTCACCGCGGGCAAGCGCCACCTGCGGGAGGTGATGCTGCCGCGCACCGAGGTGGAGTTCATGGCGCTGGACACCCCGCTGGCCGAGGCGGCGATCCTGGCGGCGGCGATGCCGCACTCCCGGTTCCCGGTCTACCGCGACTCCTATGACGACATCGTGGGGTTCGTCCACGTCCGCGACCTGCTCGACCCGGTGCTCACCGGGCGCATCGAGCCGATCGGCGAGCTGGTGCCGATCAGGCCGGTCAAGCTGCTGCCGGCGACCAAGCGGGTGCTGCCCACGCTGAGCGAGATGCGCGACGACGGCCACCACCTGGCCATCGTCGTCGACGAGTACGGGGGCACGGCGGGCATCGTCACCCTGGAGGACCTGGTCGAGCAGCTCACCGGCGACATCCGCGACGAGTACGACGCCGACGGCGAGTCCGTGCGCCTGGTCGCGGGCGAGATGGAGATCGACGGACTGGTCAACCTGGAGGACTTCGCCGCGGAGACCGGCATCCCGCTGGAGGAGGGGCCGTACGAGACCCTCGGCGGCTATGTCATGGCCGCGCTCGGCCACCTGCCCGAGGTCGGCGAGCGGGTGGACCGGCCCGCCTGCACCCTGGTCGTCACCGAGATGGACGGCCGCCGCGTCGCCCGCGTCCGCGTCATCAGGAAGGTCGTCGCGGTGGCGCCGGAGGACCCGGACGCGGCCCCAGGTCCCGGCTGATCCCACCGCGCCCTACCCCCGTGTCAGTCGCGGACGGTCCCCGGCGCCTGACACAATTGAGTGCTATGGCCAGACCTCGCGTGCTCTCCGGCATCCAGCCCACCGCCGAGTCCTTCCACCTCGGCAACTTCCTCGGCGCCGTGCGCCAGTGGGTCGACATGCAGGAGACCCACGACGCGTTCTACTTCATCGCCGACCTGCACGCGATCACGGTGAACCCCTCGGCCGCCGACCTGCGCCGCCGCACACGCGTCTCCGCCGCCCAGCTGTTCGGCGCCGGCATCGACCCCGAGCGCAGCACGCTGTTCGTGCAGAGCCAGGTCCGCGAGCACAGCGAGCTCGCCTGGATCCTCATGTGCAACACCGGCATGGGCGAGGCCGCCCGCATGACCCAGTTCAAGGACAAGTCGGCCAAGTACGGCGAGAGCTCGGCCGGGGTGGGCCTGTTCACCTACCCGATCCTGCAGGCGGCCGACATCCTGATGTACCAGGCCGACTTCGTGCCGGTCGGCGGCGACCAGAAGCAGCACCTGGAGCTCACCCGCGACCTCGCCCAGCGCTTCAACGGCAGGTACGGCGAGACCTTCAACGTCCCCGCGCCGTACATCCTGAAGGAGGTCGAGAAGATCGCCGACCTGCAGGATCCGCTGGCGAAGATGTCCAAGTCGTCCTCCAGCCCCCAGGGCATCCTCGAGGTCCTGGAGGAGCCAGGGCCGCTGCGCAAGAAGGTCATGCGCGCGGTGACCGACACCGGCTCCGAGGTCGTCGCCGACCCCGAGAACAAGCCGGGCGTCACCAACCTGCTGCGCATCCAGTCGGTGCTCAGCGGCACGCCGATCCCCGAGCTGGAGGCCCGCTACGCCGGGCTCGGCTACGGCGCCTTCAAGAAGGACGTCGCCGAGGTCGTCGTCGACGCCTTCGCGCCGATCCGCGAGCGCACCGAGAAGCTCCTGGCCGACGAGGCCGAGCTCGACCGCCTGCTCGCGGTGGGCGCCGCGCGGGCCTCGGCCGTGGCCCGCGAGACCATGGAGCTCGTCCGCGAGCGCGTCGGCTTCCTGCCCAAGCTCTGACCCCCGCTCCCCGCCGGCCGGGCAGCGAAGATCGTCCTGCCCGGCGGGTGGCGCATACGGTACGCCTGTGGGGTAGATGGCCTGCATGGAACGCACGTGGGCCTCGATCCTGCGCACCGTCGAGGCCGTCAAGCAGTGGGGCAGGGTCAGGACCGAACGGTCCCGCGTGCGATGGGCGTGGCTCGACCACCTGATCCGCACCTTCCACCGCTACCAGAGCCAGCGCGGCGACCGGCTGGCGGGCGCGGTGACCTACTTCGCCTTCCTGTCGTTCTTCCCGCTGCTCGCCCTGGCGTTCGCCCTGTTCGGGTACGTCCTCACGGTGCGCCCGGACGCGCTCACCACTCTGGTGCGGGCCATCGACCAGCAGTTGCCCGGTCTGGCCGACCGGCTGCGCATCGAGGACCTCGCCACCGCCCGCCGCAGCGCGGGCGTCATCGGCCTGCTCGGCCTGCTCTACGCGGGTCTCGGGGTCGTGGACGCCCTGCGTGACGCGCTGCACGAGATCTGCGTCAGCTGCGAGCCGCCGATGAACTGGTTCGCCGGCAAGCTGCGCGACCTGGTCGCCCTGCTGCTGATGGGCCTCACGATCGTGGTGTCGGTGCTGGTCGGCGGGTTCGCCGTGCAGGCCACCGGCGTGATCGTCGAATGGCTCGGGCTGGCCGACTCGGTGGTCGCCGCGGCGCTCGTCCGGACGGCCGGCGTGCTGATCAGCGTCGCCGCGGACATGCTGGTCTTCTGGGTGATCCTCGGCTGGCTGGGCAAGGTCGGCAAGCCGGTCGTGACCACGCTCAAGGGGGCGCTGCTCGGCGCGGTCGGGTTCGGCGCGCTCAAGCAGGCCGCGACCTTGCTGCTCGGGCACACCCTGACCAACCCGATCTACGGTGCCTTCGCGGTGATCGTCGGCCTGCTGCTGTGGCTCAACCTGTCGGCCCGCTGGGCTCTGTACGTCGCCGCCTGGACCGCCACCGCCAACGGCGCCCCGCCTCCCGAGCCGACCCCCGTCCCCGCCGCCGGGTACGAGTGACCGCTAAGGGTACGAGTGACCGGTCAGACCTCGAAGGGTTCGTCCCGCCGGCCGCGGGAGCGGCGGCGCACGCCGTAGACCACCCACACGACGCCGCCGAGCAGGCCGGCGGCCACGGCCCCGGCGCCGATGCCGACCAGAGGAGAGTCCTGCGCCGCGGCGGCGGGCCTCGGCGGCGCCGCGGGGACGCCGGAGGGCGGGCCGCCGACCGGCTTGGTGGGCTTGACCGTGGGGACGGGGGAGACCAGCGTGCCGACGGCGGCCACGTGGCCCCGGGAGGCGAACCCCCAGTCGAGCAGCTCCTTGACCTCCTCCCAGAAGGACCCCTCGTGGTGCATGACCGTGACGATGATGGTGTGGCCGCCGCGTCTGGCGGCTCCGGCGAAGCTGCCGAGCGCCTTGGTCGTCCAGCCGTTCTTCACGCCCATCATGCCGGGGTAGCGGCCGAGCAGCCGGTTGTGGTTGGCCATCTCGTAGTGCTTGCCGCCCGGAGCGGGGAAGTTCGCCACCTTGGTGCCGACGTACTCGCGGAAGTCGGCGTTGGCCAGGCCGGACCGGGCGATGAGCGCCAGGTCGTAGGCCGAGCTGCTCTGGCCCGGCTTGTCCAGTCCGTTCGGGGTCTTGGCGACGGTGTCCAGCGCCTGGAGCCGCTTGGCCTCGGCGTTCATGTCGGCGAGGGTGCGGGCGAGGCCGCCGTTGGCCTCGGCGAGCGCCACGGCCGCGTCGTTGCCGGAGACCATCATCAGCGCGCGGAGCAGGTCGCGCACGCGGTAGATCCTGTGCGGGGTGAGCCCCACGGCGCTGCCCTCGACGTTGCACGCCTCGGCGCTCGGCTTGATCAGCTTGGTCTTGTCGAGCCGGGGGATGAGCGTGACGGCGGTGAGCATCTTCAGGGTGCTGGCGGGCAGGTAGCGCCCGTGCGGGTCCTTGGCGGCCAGCACCTCGCCGGTGTCGGCGTCGGCCACGACGAACGACGAGGCCCCGGTCTTGGGCAGGGCCTTGGCCGCCGGGTCGACGACCACGCCCCTGCGCCCGAGGAGCCCGCCGCCGACGGGAACGGTGTCGTCGGCGGCCGAACGCGCCTGAGCAGGGGTGACGAGCGTGAGTCCCCCGGCGAGCGCGAGCGCGCTGACTGCTGATACGTGCTTCATCCCCATAGGGAAATCAGAGTAGCTTTGTCGCTTTTCAAGTGGGGCAAGACACGACAAAGATCGCGAGTGTGCCTGGTCAGGAACCGTGGAGGTACCATGGAGGCGGTGAAGATGACACGACGTACGGCCGGCTTTCTGCTGGTCCTGGCCGCTTTCATGGTCTTCGAGTGGGTCATGCTCGGCTTCAACCTCGCCGACGGGCATCCCACGGCCTTCTACGTGGTGCACGGCATCCTGGTCGCCGTCAACCTGATCCTCGCCGCGGCGGTCGGGTTCGTCGGCTGGCGTGCTTGGCGAGCCTGGCGCCCCGCTGATCGCTGAGCCGGTCCGCGCCCGCATATAAACCCCCCTTCGCGGGCAGAGACGGTTAACGACCGTTTTGCGGTTGACCATGCATGAGTGGGTGCCTTCACCGCTTTGGTGGCCGGGCGCGGGAAGCCGTAAGTCGGGGCGTACTGGGGTGACCGTAGGGTTGGCCGGTTCCGTCGCGTGGCGGAGACTCGGCCATGGGACCTTTGCCTATGGAGGCGCGCTGTGCCAATCGAGTTCAATCCTTCGCGCGGCCCGACACTGGGCGTCGAATGGGAACTCCAGCTTGTCGACAAGCACACCCGCCGCCTCCGGCAGGACGCGCGCACGGTGCTCGACGCGGTCCCCGAGCTGAGCGAGACCCCTCGTCCGAAGGTCATGCACGAGCTGATGCAGTCCCAGCTCGAAGTGATCACCGACGTGTGCCACACGGTGTCGGAGGCCGTGCGCGACCTGCGGACCACCATCGAGCGCCTCCGCCAGGTGGTCGGCGCGCGAGGGATGGCCCTGGCCTGCACGGGCACGCACGCCATCAGCGACTGGCGTGACGCCGTCTACGCCCCCGTCCAGCGGTACACCGAGCTGGTCGAGGAGATGCAGTGGCTGGCATGGCGGATCCAAACATTTGGCGTACATGTCCACGTGGGGGTGCGAGAAAGGGATAAAGTCATCCCCATCGTCAACGCACTTGCGGCCTACCTGCCGCATTTCCTCGCGCTGACGGCCTCCAGCCCTTACTGGGGCGGCCAAGACACCGGGCTCGCCTCCAGCAGGGCCATCGTCTTCGGGTCGCTGCCGACAGCAGGACCACCGCAGATGCTGGCGGACTGGACCGAATTCGAAGAGTACATGGACACCCTCAAGCGCGCGGGGACCATCAAGAGCATCAAAGAGGTGTGGTGGGACATCCGGCCGCACCCCGACTTCGGCACGATTGAGATTCGAATGTTCGACGGTATACCGACCCTTCGGGAGGTCGGGATGGTGACGGCGTTGTCGCAGTGCCTCATACAGCAGTTCGACCAGCAGCTGGACCGCGGGTACCGCCTCCCGCACCCGGCGCCGTGGGTCGTGCGCGACAACAAGTGGCGGGCCACCCGCTACGGGCTGGACGCCTTCGTCATCACCGACGACCACGGATCGACCGCGCCGATGCGCGACATGCTGTACGAACTGACGCGCGAGCTCGCGCCGGTGGCCGAGCGGCTCGGCTGCCCCGAGGAACTCGCCACCATCACCGACGTGGTGGAGCAGGGCAACTCCTGCGAGCGCCAGCGCGCGATCCTCAACGGAGGCGGCACCCTCGACGACATCGTCGACGCGACGATCGTCGAACACGCCGAGGACCGCTTCGTCACCACCAACCTGCGAACGTCGAACGGGGCGATGGGCCATGCCGGCAAGTGATCTAAGGGGCGAGCTCGACGCGTTCCTGGGCGCTCACAACGACTCTCTGATCGGGTTCCGGCGTGACCTGCACGCCAACCCCGAGCTGGGGTTCGTCGAGCACCGGACGACCGAGCGCATCGCCGGCCGGCTCGCCGCCGCCGGGCTCGCCCCGATCCCGCTTCCCCGGGGCACCGGCCTGATCTGCGACATCGGCAGCGGGGACGGCACCACCGTCGCTCTGCGCGCCGACATCGACGCTCTGCCGCTGCCCGACGAGAAGGACGTGCCCTACCGCTCGACCGTCCCCGGCGTCTGCCACGCCTGCGGCCACGACGTGCACACCGCGATCGTCCTCGGCACCGGGCTGTTCCTGGCCGAGCAGGCGGCGGCCGGGCTGCTGCCCGGGCGGGTGCGGCTGATCTTCCAGCCCGCCGAGGAGGTCATGCCCGGCGGCGCGCTGAAGGTCCTGGAGGCCGGCGGCATCAGCGGCGTCGACCGCATCTTCGGCCTGCACTGCGACCCCCGCGTGGAGGTCGGCAAGCTCGGCCTGCGCGTCGGCCCGATCACCGGCGCCTGCGACAAGGTCAGCGTCCGCGTCGCGGGCCCCGGCGGCCACACCGCGCGCCCCCACCTGACCGCCGACCTCGTCTTCGCGCTCGCCAAGATCGTCACCGAGCTGCCCGCCGCCCTCAGCAGGCGCGTCGACCCCCGCTCGTCGCTGTCGCTGGTCTGGGGCCGGGTCCAGGCGGGCTCGGTCGCCAACGCCATCCCCGACGACGGCGTGGCCGAGGGCACGATCCGCTGCCTGGACGAGCAGGCCTGGCACGAGGCCCCCGACCTGTTCAAGTCGCTGCTGGACTCGGTCGCGATCGCCTACGGCGTCGAGGCCGAGATGAACTACCTGCGCGGCGTCCCGCCGACCATCAACGAGGCCAAGAGCGTGCACATGCTGCGCGAGGCCGCCCACCAGGTGCTCGGCATGGAGTCCACCGTCCCCACGCCGCAGTCGCTGGGCGGCGAGGACTTCGGGTGGTACCTGGAGTCGGTCCCCGGGGCGTACGCCCGGCTCGGCGTGCGCGCGCCGGGTGAGACCCGCCAGATGGACATCCACCAGGGCACCTTCGACGTGGACGAGCGCTGCATCGGCGTCGGCGTGCGCGTCATGGCGGCCACGGCGCTGACCGCGCTGTGGGACGGCTGCACCGTCTCGGCCGAGCGATCCGACGCCCAGCCCGTGACCGCCTGAGGGCGCGAGGCCCGGCGGGGACGTCCGAAAGGCGGCCCGCCGTCCCCCTCTCTCGCGGTTCCGCAGGTCACAGGGCGGCGTGAGCTGCATAACGGACCTATTTCGGAGCCGGGCGGCGGTTTGGCCAACACCGGTCAAACAACTATCTTCCGTGCAGGGTTGCCGTGCGGTCTGCTTCGCGCGTGCACACATGTTGGACGGCGAAGAACACGGAAGGAGTCATCTTGCTCCGCAATCACGCAAGCAAGTTGGCCGCCACGACCGCGGTGAGCGCCATGCTCATGGCGGTCGCGGCATGTGGGGGCAGCAGCGGCTCCGGCGGCACGGACACGGCGGCGCCCGAGGCGTCGAGCGCGTCCTCCGCCGCGGCGCCGAGCGGCGCCAAGGTCGGCCTGGCCTACGACATCGGCGGCCGGGGCGACCAGTCGTTCAACGACGCCGCCGCCGCCGGCCTGGAGAAGGCCAAGTCGGAGCTCAAGCTGGGCGAGACCAAGGAGCTCGAGGCCGGGTCCGGCGAGACCGGCGCCCAGAAGGAGCAGCGGCTTCGCCTGCTCGCCCAGAGCGGGTACAACCCGGTCATCGCGGTCGGCTTCGCCTACTCCGAGGCGATCAAGAAGGTCGCGGGCGAGTTCCCCGACACCAAGTTCGCCATCGTCGACGACGCCGCCCAGGGTCCGAACATCTCCAACCTGGTCTTCGCCGAGAACGAAGGCTCCTTCCTCGTGGGCGCCGCGGCGGCGCTGAAGTCGAAGAAGGACCACATCGGCTTCGTCGGCGGCGTCCAGGTGCCCCTCATCAAGAAGTTCGAGGTCGGCTACGCCAAGGGCGCGCAGTCCGTGAAGCCGGACATCAAGATCGACGTGAAGTACCTCACCCAGCCGCCGGACTTCGCCGGGTTCAACGACCCCGCCAAGGGCAAGACGGCGGCGCAGGGCATGTACGACGCCGGCGCCGACATCGTCTACCAGGCGGCGGGCGGCTCCGGCGGCGGCGTCTTCGAGGCGGCCAAGGAGTCCAAGGCCATGGCCATCGGCGTGGACTCCGACCAGGCGCTCACGGCCGACGAGAGCGTGCGCGGCGTCATCATGACCTCCATGCTCAAGAAGGTCGACGTCGCGGTGTTCGACTTCCTCAAGAGCTTCGTGGACGGCACGGTCAAGGCCGGTCCGACGACCTACGACCTCAAGGCCGGCGGCGTCGACTTCTCCACCACCGGTGGCCAGGTCGACGACATCAAGAACAAGCTGGACGAGTACAAGCAGAAGATCATCAACGGCGAGATCAAGGTTCCCTCCGAGTGATCCGCTGAAGCGCGAGGGGCCCGGCGGCCATAGCACCGGGCCCCTTGGGCTACTGTCTGGTTCACCCGCTCCGCCCCGCAAGGCCCACCACGGCTCCGCCCGGGGCCGGCCAGCGCGCCGGCCAGGCTCTCCGCCGCCCCGGCGCGCCGCGAGTACGAGAGCCCGTCAGATCCGCCGACAAGGCGAGCCGCCGCGCCCATCGGGCGCGCCGGCGCGCCACCGAGGCCGTCCGCATGGAGGAGGCCGCCATCAGCACCTCGACTTCTTCGGCTACCGCCCCCGAGTCCGCCGTCGAGCTGGAGGGGATCACCAAGAGATTCCCCGGCGTCGTCGCCAACCGTGACATCCGCCTGAGCGTGCTGCGTGGGCACGTACACGCCGTCGTCGGCGAGAACGGCGCGGGCAAGTCCACGCTCATGAAGATCCTATACGGCATGCAGCGGCCGGACGAAGGCGTGATCCGCGTCAACGGATCGCCCGTCTCGTTCCGCACGCCGGCGGACGCCATCGCCGCCGGCATCGGCATGGTCCACCAGCACTTCATGCTCGCGGACAACCTCACCGTCCTTGAGAACATCGTCCTCGGCAGCGAGCCGCGCAAGGGCGGCATCGGCATCGACTTCGCCGCCGCCCGCCGCCGGATCAAGGAGATCTCCGACGCCTACGGCCTCGGCGTCTCGCCCGACGTCCTCGTCGAGGACCTGGGCGTGGGCGCGCGGCAGCGCGTCGAGATCCTCAAGGTGCTCTACCGGGGCGCGCGCATCCTCATCCTGGACGAGCCGACCGCCGTGCTGGTGCCGCAGGAGGTCGACGAGCTGTTCGACAACCTGCGCGGGCTGGTCCGCGAGGGCCTGACCATCATCTTCATCTCCCACAAGCTGGACGAGGTGCTCCGGGTCGCCGACGCCATCACGGTCATCCGGCGCGGCACCACCGTGGCCGGCGTCGACCCCAAGGACGTCACGGCCAGGCGGCTGGCGGAACTCATGGTGGGCAGCGAACTGCCGAGCCCCGAGACGCGCGAGTCGACGGTCACCGACGAGGTGGCGCTGGCCGTGCGCGGCCTGACGGTGCGCAGCGCCGACGGACGGGCGGTCGTGGAGGACGTCTCGTTCGACATCCACAAGGGCGAGGTGCTCGGCATCGCGGGCGTCGAGGGCAACGGGCAGGCCGAGCTCGTCGAGGCCATCATGGGCATGCGCCCGGCCGACGGCGCGATCGCCCTCGGCGGCGCCGACATCTCCGGCTGGACGACCCTGCGCCGGCGCGAGGGCGGCATCGGGTACATCCCCGAGGACCGTCACCGGCACGGCCTGCTGCTGGGCGCGCCGCTCTGGGAGAACCGCATTCTCGGCCACCAGACCCGCAGGCCGAACGTCAAGGGGCCGTGGATCGACCGGGCCGGCGCCCGCGCCGACACCGAGCGCATCGTCAGGGAGTACGACGTGCGCACGCCCGGCATCGACGTCGACGCCCTGGCCCTGTCCGGCGGCAACCAGCAGAAACTCATCGTCGGCCGCGAGATGAGCGGCGACCCGGTCGTCCTGATCGCCTCCCACCCCACGCGCGGCGTGGACGTGGGCGCGCAGGCGGCCATCTGGGACCACCTGCGCGCCGCGCGCGCGGCGGGCCTGGCCGTGCTGCTGATCTCGGCCGACCTGGACGAGCTGATCGGCCTGTCGGACTCCCTGAAGGTCATCCTGCGCGGCCGCATGGTGGCCGACGTGGACCCGGCCACCGTGACGCCCGAACGGCTCGGCTCGGCGATGACCGGCGCCGCCGCCGGCGAGCCCGGCCCCGTCGACACGCCCCATGAGCGACCCGGCTCGGCAGCGGCCGAGGCGGGGGAGGAAGCATGAGTTCGTCCTTCACCGACCGGCTGCTCGGCCGGGTCAGGCTCGGCGGCCTGCTCGCGCTCGCCGCCCCCGTCCTGGCCATTGTTTTCGCCGGCATCGTCACCTCGATCATCCTGCTGCTGAACGGCAACCAGCCGCTGCAGACGTTCGGGCTGCTGCTGGACTTCAGCACCACCCCCCAGGTGCAGGTGACCATCCTCAACGGGGCCACCACCTACTACATCTCCGCGCTCGCCGTCGCGATCGGGTTCCGGATGAACCTGTTCAACATCGGCGTGGACGGCCAGTACCGCCTGGCCGCGCTCATCGCGGCGGCGGTCGGCGGCGCGCTGACCCTGCCCGCCCCGCTGCACATCGCCGTCATCATGGTCGTCGCCGTGCTCATCGGCGGCCTGTGGGCCTCGATCGCCGCCGTGCTGAAGAACGCGCGCGGCGTCAGCGAGGTCATCTCCACGATCATGCTGAACGCCATCGCCACCGGCTTCGGCGCCTGGCTGCTCACCCCCGAGCGGCTCGCCGTGCTGAGCGGCAACAACATCGGCACCAAGCCGATCGGCCCCTCCGGGCAGTTCCCCGGCATCGCGCTCATCCCCGGCACCCAGGCCAAGGTGTTCGGGACGATCATCGTGGCGGCCCTGCTCGGCGTGGCCTACTACGTCGTGCTGAACCGCACCCGCTTCGGCTTCGACCTGCGGGCCACCGGCCGGTCGGAGACGGCGGCCGTTGCCAGCGGCGTCAACGTCAAGAAGATGGTGCTGTACACGATGATCCTGTCCGGCGCGGTGGCCGGCCTGGTCGGCATGCCGCAGCTGCTCGGCGCCTCGTACTCCTACAGCCTGGACTTCCCGGCGGGACTCGGCTTCACCGGCATCGCGATCGCCCTCATGGGACGCAACAACCCGATCGGCATCGGCATCGGCGCCCTGCTGTGGAGCTTCCTGGACAACTCCAACGACATCCTCGACTTCAACGGCATCCCCAAGGAGATCGTCGTCATCATGCAGGGCACCATCGTGCTCTCGGTGATCATCGCCTACGAGCTGGTCCACCGGTACCGCGCGGTGGCCGAGCAGCGCCGGGTGAGCCGGCAGCTCTCCACGGGAACCCCCGCGCAGCCCCAAGGAGCGGCCGTATGACGCTCGCCGACCTGTCGGCCAAGGCGCCGCCCGCGCCCCCGGCCGCCCGCCGGTTCACGCTGAACTGGCAGGTGGCCCTGCTGGGCGTCCTCGCCCTGCTCGTCATGATGTCGCTCGCCCGCGTCGTCACCGGCGCCAACGACATCACCTCGGGCGGCACCATCGGCGCGGCCATCGGCCTCGCCGTGCCCATCGGCCTCGCCGCGCTCGGCGGACTGTGGTCCGAGCGCTCCGGCGTGGTCAACATCGGCCTCGAAGGCATGATGATCCTCGGCACCTGGTGCGGCGCCTGGGGCGCGCTCACCTTCGGCACGCCGTGGGCCGGAGTCGTCGCCGGGGCCATCGGCGGGGCGCTGGGCGGGCTGCTGCACGCCCTCGCCACCGTCACCTTCGGCGTCGACCACATCATCTCCGGTGTCGCGATCACCCTCCTCGGCCAGGGCGTCACCCAGTACCTGTCCAAGCTGGTGTTCGTCGGGATGAAGGGCGGCGGCGAGACCCAGTCTCCGCGCATCCCGGCCATCGAGGCCGTCAGCGTCCCCGGCATCGGCGCGCCGCTGCGTGACCTGGCGAACACGCACGTGTTCCTGCTGTCGGACCTGGCGGGCGTGCTCTACGGCATCACGCAGAACGTGTCGCTGTTCACCATCCTGGCCATCCTGCTCGTGCCGCTCAGCTTCTACCTGCTCTGGCGCACGGCCTTCGGGCTGCGCCTGCGCTCGTGCGGCGAGAGCCCGGTCGCGGCCGAGTCGCTCGGCGTGAACGTGTACCTGTACAAGTACCTCGCCGTCGTGATCTCCGGCGCGCTGGCCGGGCTCGGCGGGGCCTTCCTGTCGATCGTGGCCGCCGGCATCTACCGCGAGGGCCAGACCGGCGGTCGCGGCTTCATCGGCCTCGCGGCCATGATCTTCGGCAACTGGCGGCCCGGCGGCCTCGCGGGCGGCGCGCTGCTGTTCGGGTACACCGACGCCCTCCAGCTCCGCCAGGGCGGGACCTCCGTCCACGCGCTGCTGCTCGTCGTCGCGATGCTGCTCGCCGCCTTCGCCGTGTACCAGCTCGTGCGGCAGCGACGCAACCGCGCGGCGCTGATCAGCGGCGTGTTCGCCGTCCTGGTGTTCGCGGTGTTCGCCGCCACCGACACCGTGCCCGAGCAGTTCACCTCCTTCACGCCGCACCTCACGACGCTGCTGGTCTTGTCGCTGGCCTCCCAGCGGCTGCGGATGCCGGCGGCCGACGGCCTGCCGTACCGCAAGGGCCAGGCCACGTGAGGCGGCCGTACCACGATCGACGCAATCAGCACCACAGGGGGACGAGCAAGTGAGCGACACCGGCACCACCACAGAACACGTCGACTGGGACGCGCTGCGCGAGGCGGCCGCCGAGGCGATGGCCAACGCGTACGCGCCCTACTCGAAGTTCCCCGTGGGCGCCGCCGCGCTCGTGGACGACGGCCGCGTCGTCACCGGGTGCAACGTCGAGAACGCCTCCTACGGGCTCGGACTGTGCGCCGAGTGCGGCCTGGTGTCCGCGCTGCACGCCTCGGGCGGCGGCCGGCTCGTGGCGTTCACCTGCGTGGACGGCCACGGCGAGCTGCTGATGCCGTGCGGGCGGTGCCGTCAGCTGCTGTTCGAGCACGGCGGCCCCGAGCTGCTGGTGGAGACCCCCGACGGGCCATGGCGGATGGCGGAGGTGCTGCCGCACGCCTTCGGCCCCGGCGACCTGTCCCGGGGGGCCTGACCTTCATGGACGCGATCGACGTCATCGTCACCAAGCGAGAGGGCCGCGAGCTCTCCGACGGGCAGATCGCCTGGGTGGTCGACGCCTACACGCGCGCCGAGGTCGCCGACGAGCAGATGTCCGCGCTCGCCATGGCGATCCTGCTCAACGGGATGAACCGGCGCGAGATCGGCCGGTGGACCGAGGCGATGATCCGCTCGGGGTCGCGCATGGACTGGTCGGGTCTCGACCGGCCCACCACGGACAAGCACTCGACGGGCGGCGTGGGCGACAAGATCACCCTGCCGCTGGCGCCGCTGGTGGCCGCCTGCGGGGCGTACGTCCCGCAGCTGTCGGGGCGCGGGCTGGGCCACACCGGCGGCACCCTGGACAAGCTGGAGTCGATCCCCGGCTGGCGGGCGTCCCTGTCCAACGACGAGATGCTCGCCGTCCTGCGGCAGGCCGGCGCGGTCGTCTGCGCGGCCGGCGACGGGCTCGCGCCCGCCGACAAGAAGCTGTACGCGCTGCGCGACGTCACCGGCACCGTCGAGTCCATCCCGCTCATCGCGTCCTCGATCATGTCGAAGAAGATCGCCGAGGGGACGGGCGCGCTCGTGCTCGACGTCAAGGTCGGCTCTGGCGCGTTCATGAAGAACGTCGAGACGGCCCGCGAGCTGGCCCGCACGATGGTCGACCTCGGCACCGACCACGGCGTCACCACGGTGGCGCTGCTGACCGCGATGGACCGTCCGCTCGGCCGCACGGTCGGCAACGCCCTGGAGGTGGCGGAGGCCGTCGAGGTCCTCGGCGGCGGCGGCCCGTCCGACGTCGTGGAGCTGACCGTGCTCCTGGCCCGCGAGATGCTGGCCGCCGCCGGGGTGACCGGCAAGGACCCGGCGGACGCGCTCAAGGACGGCTCGGCCATGGACGCCTGGCGGCGCATGATCAGCGCGCAGGGCGGCGACCCCGACGCCGCTCTCCCCACGGCCGCCGAGACCCTGCGGGTGACGGCGCCGGCGTCCGGCGTGCTGGCCGCCCTGGACGCTTACGGGGTCGGGCTCGCGGCCTGGCGGCTGGGCGCGGGCAGGGCGCGCAAGGAGGACGCGGTGTCCTTCGGCGCGGGTGTCACCCTGCACGCCAAGCCCGGTGACACCGTCCGCGAGGGCCAGACTCTGATGACCCTGCACGCCGACGACCCCGGCCGCTTCGAACGCGCCCTGGAAGCCCTGAGCGGCGCCTACACCATCGCCGAGACCCCGGCGGAGACGCTCCTTCCCCTGGTCATCGACCGCATCACCGCCTGACCGCCCTCCCCGCCACAGACGGCACGTCCCTCCGCCGGCCCGGGGCACCGCCCCGCGCGACAGTGCCCCGCGCCTGTGGTTTTCTTGATGGCGCCGAAGTGGTGGGCGTGTTCCTCCGCCGGCATGCGGGCACTCGTCTCGTGCGACGGTGCCCCGGTCCTCTCGCCCACAGAGGGCTTCTTGACGGCGCCGAAGCGGTGGGAAGGTGGTCGGCGAATCCGGCGCCGCCGTACGGCGCTCAGGCCGAATTCGTCCGCCCGGAGCGTGCCGGGGAAGGGCTGTGCCGTCAGCCGCCTCGGCGGATCTCGGTGTGCTGAGGGATGGAGTGGCTGAGGACGGCGCGGTGGGTGGGCAGCGCCTCGCGGTGGCGCTCGACGCCGGCCTCGGTGATCTTGACGTACACCCCGCGCCGGTCGTCCTCGCACATGTTGCGGCAGACGAGACCGGCCTTCTCCAGGCGGGAGATCAGCCGGGAGAGCGCGCTCTGGCTCAGATGGACGGCGTCGGCGAGCTCCTGGACGCGGTACTTGCCGTGGTCGGACTCCGCCATGCGATCGAGAACCTCGAAATCGCTGACGCCCAGCCCGTGCTTGTCGCCGAGCTCGCGCTCAAGCGCACACCATGTCGCGGCATGGCAGGCCAGCAGCCCACGCCATGAGCTCACGACATCGTCGTTGACGCCGTCGTCCATGGCCAGACCATAGCATGCGACGGCAATATATGCACGCGAATTAAATGCTTGTGCATTGAATGCATGTGCATGTACTGTCCACTCTCATGTCCCTCACCTCACATGACCAGCGTTGGGATGCGCGCCTCTGGGGAGCGCTGGCCGTGCTCAGCGCCGTCGTCTTTCTCGATGCCCTCGATGTCTCGATGGTGGGAGTGGCCCTGCCGTCCATCCAGGCCGACCTCGGCCTGTCCACCTCCAGCCTGCAGTGGATCGTCAGCGGGTACGTCCTCGGCTACGGCGGACTGCTGCTGCTCGGCGGGCGCACCGCCGACCTGCTCGGCCGCCGCAAGGTCTTCCTGATCGCGCTCGCCGTCTTCGCCGTGGCCTCGCTGCTCGGCGGCGTGGTGGACAACGGCTCCCTGCTCATCGTCGCCCGGTTCGTCAAGGGCATCAGCGCGGCCTTCACCGCGCCCGCCGCGCTCTCGATCATCACCACCACCTTCGCCGAGGGCCCGGCGCGCAACAGGGCGCTGAGCATCTTCACCGCCTGCGGCGCGAGCGGCTTCTCCCTCGGCCTGGTCCTGTCCGGGTTCCTGACCGAGCTGGGCTGGCGCTGGACGTTCCTGATGCCGGTGCCGGTCGCGATCATCGTGCTCGTGGCGGGCCTGAAGCTCCTGCCGCGTCCCTCGGGCGCCGAGCGCGCCACCGGAGGCCACGACCTCCTCGGCGCCGCCACCATCACCTTCTCCATGCTGCTGTTCGTGTTCGCCGTCGTCCAGGCCCCCGAGGCCGGCTGGGCCTCGGCGCGGACGCTGGGCAGCCTCGCCGGAGCCGTCGCCCTGCTCGCGCTGTTCGTCGTCACCGAACTGCGGGTGAGGCACCCGCTGGTCCGGCTGTCCATCCTGCGCTCGGCGCCGCTCGTGCGGGCCAATCTCGGCCTGGTGATCCTGTTCGGCTCCTACGTCAGCTTCCAGTTCGTCGCCATGCAGTACTTCCAGAACCTGCTGGGCTGGTCCGCCCTGCACACCGCGCTGGCCTTCCTGCCCGCGGGCCTGCTGGTCGCGCTCACCTCCACCAAGATGGGCGGCTTCGCCGACCGGTTCGGCACCGCCCGGCTGATCGCCATCGGGTCGGTCGCGCTCGTCGGCGGATACGGCCTCTTCCTCGGCGCCGGCGAGCGCCCGAGCCTGGCCACGATGATCATCCCGGGCATGCTGCTGCTGGGGGTCGCGTTCGCGCTCATGTTCCCCTCGCTGAACATCCAGGCCACCGCCGGCGTCCCCGACGACGAGCAGGGGCTGGCCTCGGGCCTGCTGAACACCTCCGGCCAGGTCGGCGGGGCCCTCGTGCTCGCCATCGTGACCGCCGTGGTGACCGCCGGCGGGGGCGCGGTCTCCATGCCCGCGATCCGGTCCTCGTTCGTGGTCTGCGCCATCATCGCCCTGGTCGGGCTGGGCATCGCCGTGACCGGCCTGTTCGCCCGCCGCGCCGCCGCACCCCCGGTCGCCGCCGGGTCGGCCCGCGAGGAGGACGACCTGCCGGTCCTGGAGACCGCCTGACCGGTACCTCCTATCCCCGCTTTTCGACGTTCAGGCCCCCGGCGCGTGCGCGCGCCGGGGGTCCTCGGCGTTCGAACACGAGACACGCGACGGCGGAGGACGCGGCCGGGACCACCGCCGGCCGTCCCGCAGGTGCGCTCAAGCGGCACAGCCGGTGCGCCCAAGGGGCACAGCCGGCGTGCTCAAGGGGCACATCGGACACCTTTTAGGGTTACGGAGTTTCCCGGCGAACCTGTGAGGCATTGTCGGGGTCAAAGGAGTAGGCGGAACCAGCGGAGGAGCCGAGGCCATGAGAAGAATCGCCGTCGCAGCCGTCCTCGCCCTCCTGACCCTGTTCACCGCCGCCTGCGGCGCGGCGCCCGGCCCCGGCACCTCCGCGAGCGCCACGCCCACCGGGTCGTCCTCGGCTTCCTCGCCGCCCAGCCCCGCCCCCACCCTGGCCTCTCCCGGCCCCGCCACCGCCACGCCGGACGAGACGGGCACCGTCCCGCCGGTCAGCCCGATGCCGACCACCCGCGACAGCGACCTGCCCCCGCCGACGAGCACCAGGCGGGTCACCGTGACCCGGACGCCGGAGCGCCCGCCGATCGTCAAGGGAGCACGGTTCGCCGCCCACCCCGGATACGACCGCGTGGTCATCGACCTGCAGGGCGGAAAGACCGGCTACAGCGTCGACTGGGTGCGCAAACTGTACGAAGACGGCTCGGGCAAGCTCGTGGACGTCAAGGGCGGGGCGTTCCTGCAGGTGATGCTCAAGCCCGCCAACGCCCACACCGAGGACGGCGAGCCGACCTTCCCCAGGACGCCCATGCTGCGGCCGGCGCTGCCGAACCTCATCGGCGTCGTGCGCACCGGCGACTTCGAGGGCGTCGTGACCGTGGCCCTGGTGCTGCGCGAGCGCGCCGGCTTCCGCGTCATCGAGCAGTCGAACCCCACCCGCCTGATCGTCGACATCGCCCACTGATCCGCGGGCCGGCTCCGCCACGGCGTCCTCGGCTCGTCCGAAGAATTCCGATGCGGGCGGGATTCGGGAGGATCTGGACATACCTCGCGCGGCCGGCTCCTAGACTGGCCGGCGTGGTACGTAAAATAGCGGGCGCGACCCGCATCCCTGTCCCTGGTGGGAAGGTCATCGACGAGTACGTCGGGCGGGTGAACACCGGTGACGACCAGGTGTCCATCGCCCACATGGTGGCCCCCGCGGGCTGGGAGGAACCGGCCCAGACGCCCGAGTTCACCGAGTACACCCTCGTGCTGCGCGGCACCGTCGTCGTCGAGCACGAGGAGGGCGCGACCGAGGTGCACGCCGGCGAGGCCGTCGTCACCCACCCCGGAGAGAAGATCCGCTACACCGTGGGTCCCGAGGGCGCGGAGTACGTCGCCGTCTGCCTGCCCGCCTTCTCACCCGAAACCGTGAACCGCGACGAATGAGCCAGGGCTCCGGCGCACCGATCCCTAGGATGTTGTGATGACTCAGCAGCCCACACGCGACGGCATCCGCAAGGCCCCGAAGGTCCTCCTCCACGACCACCTCGACGGTGGCCTGCGGCCGCAGACGATCATCGACCTGGCCCGCGATACCGGATACGACAGGCTGCCGAGCACGGACGCCGACAACCTGCGCACCTGGTTCCGCGAGGCGTCCGACTCCGGATCGCTGGAACGCTACCTGGAGACCTTCGACCACACCGTCGGCGTCATGCAGACGCGCGAGTCGCTGACGCGGGTCGCCGCCGAGTGCGCCGAGGACCTGGCCGACGACGGCGTCGTCTACGCCGAGGTCCGCTTCGCGCCGGAACAGCACACCTCCAACGGGCTCAGCATGGACGAGGTGGTCGAGGCCGTCCTTGCGGGGTTCCGGCTCGGGTCCGAGGGGCGCGGCATCCGCGTCGGCACGCTGCTCACCGCGATGCGGCACCAGGCCCGGTCCATGGAGATCGCCGAGCTGGCCGTGCGCTACCGCGACGTGGGCGTGGCCGGCTTCGACATCGCGGGCGCCGAGGCCGGCTACCCGCCCACCCGCCACCTGGACGCCTTCGAGTACCTCCAGCGGGAGAACGCCCACTTCACCATCCACGCCGGCGAGGCGTTCGGGCTGCCGTCCATCTGGCAGGCCATCCAGTGGTGCGGCGCCGACCGGCTCGGGCACGGGGTGCGCATCATCGACGACGTCCAGGTCGCCTCGGACGGCACGGCCAAGCTCGGCCGCCTGGCCGCGTACGTGCGCGACAAGCGCATCCCCCTGGAGATGTGCCCGACGTCGAACCTGCAGACCGGAGCGGCGTCGTCGCTCGCCGAGCACCCCATCGGCCTGCTGCGCCGCCTGTACTTCCGGGTCACCGTCAACACCGACAACCGGTTGATGAGTGACACCAGTGTGTCCCAGGAATTCGCCAACCTCGTCGAAACCTTCGACTACGGGTGGGACGATCTGCAGTGGTTCACGGTCAACGCCATGAAGTCGGCGTTCATCCCGTTCGACGAACGGCTGGCGCTGATCAACGGCGTCATCAAGCCGGGCTTCGCGCAGCTCAAGTGGCAGGCGTGAGCAGTGCGCGGGAGGCGTTAGCGTGGTGACCGCCTGCTGAACGGAGAGGTAGCGGTGAGCGAGCGGTGAAGCCACAGATCTTCCGGTCCAAGATCGCCTGGGTGCTCGGCTGGGTGTGGATGGTTTTCGCCGCGCTCAACACGATCGACCTGGTCGCCCACGGCACGATCCCGTCCGCGCTGGTCGCGGGCGCGGTGCTCGCGGTGCTCACCGCCGCCGTCTTCGTCGGCTGCCTGCGCCCCGCCGTCCTCGCCCGTGAGGACGGCATCCTCGTGCGCAACCCGCTGCGCAACCACTTCGTGCCCTGGAAGGCCGTGGACGGCATCCACGTCTCCCACGCGATCATCATCGAGACGGGCGACGACAGCGTGCGCTGCTGGACGCCCCAGGCGTCGGCGCGCGAGCGGGCCAAGGCCGTACGGCGCGGCTCCGCCGGCGTGCCCGCCAAAGCGGGGCGCTACCCGACCACCCAGCCCCAGGTCTCCAAGGCCGAGCAGGCGGCCGCGGAGGCCATGGCGGGCCGCACGCACGCCGACTGGGTGGCCCAGCAACTCACCGACCTGGCAGAGAAGAAGTCCCGCACCACCGCGGAGAACCACCCCCTCACCGCCACCTGGTCCCCCTCAGCCCTAGGCGCCCTGGCCGCCGCCCTGATCCTGGTAATAGCCGCCCTGATCCTCTCCTGACCCTCGCCGACCCCGTTCAGAGGCCGAGGGCGGTGGTGAGGTCGGCTTTGAGGGCGTCGAGGTCGTCCGCGGCCCGCGCCCTGGCGTCGGTCACGGTGCCGGTGACCGGGATGACCACCTCCAGGTAGCACTTGAGCTTCGGTTCAGTGCCGGACGGGCGGACGACCACGCGGGCGCCGCCCGCCAGGCGGTATCGCAGCCCGTCCGTCGGCGGCAGGCCGTCCACACCGGCGCTCAGGTCGTCCACCGACCCGACGGCGCGACCGCCGAGCGTTTGCGGCGGACGCGAGCGCAGCCGGTCCATCGCGGCGCTGATCAGCGAGAGATCGGCGACCCGGAACGACAGTTGCGCGGTCGCGTGCAGGCCGTAACGCTCCGCCTGCTCGTCGAGCAGGTCCAGCAGCGTCTTGCCTGCCCGTTTGGCGGCCGCCGCCATCCCGGCGACGGCGAGGGCCGCCCCGATGCCGTCCTTGTCCCGCACAGGCAGCCCCAGGTCGGAGCCGACGCTGTGACCGAGCGCCTCCTCGTACCCGTAGACCAGCCCGGCCCCGTCCCCGTTCCCGGCCTTGACGATCCACTTGAAGCCGGTCAGCGTCTCGGCGTGCCGTACCCCGTGCGCCTTGGCGATCTTGCCGAGCAGGGACGAGGACACGATCGACTCGGCCACCAGGCGGTCGGGCGCGGAGGTGCGCTCGATGATGTATTCGCCGAGCAGGCCGCCGACCTCGTCGCCGGTCAGCATGCGGAAGCCGCCGTCCCGCATGGGGACGCCCACGGCGCAGCGGTCGGCGTCCGGATCGTTCGCGATCACCAGGTCGGCGCCGATCTTCTCGGCGAGCCGCAACGCCAGATCCATCGCGCCCGGTTCCTCCGGGTTCGGGAACGCCACCGTCGGAAAATCGGGGTCCGGGGCGAACTGGGCCTCGACCACGGCGGGCGGCTCGAACCCGGCGGCGGCGAAGGCCCGCAGCAGGATCTCCCCGCCCACACCGTGCATCGGCGTGTAGACGACCCGCAGGTCGCGGTCGTCCCCGGTCGGCAGGGCGGTCACGGCCGCCAGGTACGGCTCGACGATGGCCGCGTCGCTCAGCGTCTCCCACTCGTCGCCGAGCGGCAGCCGGTCCACCGGCCCGGTCGCGTCGATCGCCGCCGAGATCTCCACGTCCAGCGGCGGGACGATCTGCGCGCCATCTCCCCAGTAGACCTTGTAGCCGTTGTCCCGGGGCGGGTTGTGCGAAGCCGTGACCATGACCCCCGCGTCGGCCCCGAGGTGCCGTACGGCGAAGGCCAGCACCGGCGTCGGCCAGTGGTGCCCCATCAGCGAGACGCGCAGGCCGGCGCCGTTCAGCACCGCCGCCGAGTCGCGGGCGAACACGTCGGAGTTGCGCCGGGCGTCGTAGCCGATCACGACGTGCTTACCGGGCCCGAGCCGCCTGGCCAGCCCTGCCGCCGCCCGCATGACGGTCACGCGGTTCATGCGGTTGGGCCCCGCGCCCAGCTCGCCGCGCAGCCCGGCCGTGCCGAACTCCAGCTTGGCCCCGAACCGGTGCTCAAGCGCCGCTACGTCGCCGTCGTGGAGAATTCTGGCCAGCTCGTCCCGGGTCTCAGGATCGGGATCTTGGGCCAGCCACTCTTCCGCCAGCCGCACGAGATCAGACATCACAGCCCTTTGTTCGCATCCTGCTTAGATACCTGCAACGCGGAGCCGTACTCAACCCATGGCGATGACGCCACCACTGGGCCGGCCCCCAGGCCCTAAAGCTTGTTGACGACCTTGGCCAGCAGGACGCCCATGCGGGCCGCCGTGGCCTTGCCCACCTCCAGGACCTCCTGGTGGTTCAGCGGCTCGCCGACCAGCCCGGCTCCCGGGTTGGTCACCAGTGAGATGCCCAGCACCTCGGCCCCCGCCTCCCGGGCGGCGATGGCCTCAAGGACGGTGGACATGCCCACCAGGTCGCCGCCCAGCGTGCGAAGCATGCGGATCTCCGCCGGCGTCTCGTACGTCGGCCCGCGGAATGCGACGTAGACCCCCTCGGCCAGCGACGGGTCCGCCTCGCGGGCCAGCGCGCGCAGCCGCCTGGAGTAGACCTCGGTGAGGTCGATGAAGGTCGCGCCCGTGATGGGGTTGGCGCCGGTCAGGTTGATGTGGTCGCTGATCAGCACCGGGTCGCCGACGTTCTGCGCCTCGGGCCGCAGCCCGCCGGCCGCGTTGGTCAGCACGACCGTGCTCGCCCCGGCGGCGACGGCCGTCCGCACCCCGTGCACGACCGGGTCGACGCCCCGGCCCTCGTACAAGTGGGTGCGGCCCAGGAAGATGAGGGCCTTCCTGCCCGACTCTGTCTCGACCGCCCGGATCTTCCCCGAGTGCCCGGCCACGGCCGGTGCGGCGAACCCCGGCAGCTCGGTCACCGCGTGCTCGGCGATCGTCGTCCCGATGGCGTCGGCGGCCGGAACCCACCCCGACCCCATGACCAGCGCGACATCGAAGGAGTCCACACCAGTGAGGGCCTTCAGCACCCCCGCGGCCTCCGCGGCCAGTGAATAACCGTCATTGCTCACGCTCCCCGAGGCTACAGCCGGACGCCCCCTGTCAGCACATGGCCTGGGCGTGCATACCACCACTGACGGCCCGAACCTACCCACAGGCGGACATGGCCGCCCAACGGAGCTGACCACCTGCCGACCCGTACCCCCAGCACCAGGCTACGTCGAACCCGCCCTCTCTATCGCGCCCGACCGGTGCCACCTCCGCGGGATTCAGCCCCTGCGGAAACCTGTCAATGCCATGGAATCGAGCACTAAGCCCTCCATGGGCGCCTATCGCAGAACATTTTCGGTCCTACCTGAAATCACCCGTATTGCATTAGCCGATTCATGTGCCGGCGTGGCGCCCTTAAGCGACGGCAGACTAACGGAACGTATTGTGACACGCGTCACCATTGCATCGCGAATCATATTTACATACGTTCCAATCGATCTCAACGGGGTTCGGTAAGGCCTGCAAGCACGGCCGTTCGTCGCGTGACGAGGGGTTTATTCCGCATGCTCACGTACGAAGGGGCCGGTGTATGAGGCGAGCTGGGTCGCATCGATGGCTGGGCATGACGACGATAGTTCTGTCCGCCGCGATGGTTTTCCTCTCAGGCGTCGGCGTACCGGACGACTTTTCTCCGCGGGCGGCCGCGAATACCGCTGAGCAAGCGGCGATCGAATTGTCGGCGGCCCATGTGGACAGTCCGGTGCAGCAGGCCGGTTCGGCCGCCGGACTGCCGCATCTCGTTCCGGCCGAGGCGACGACGGCGAAGGTCGAACCCTCCGGCGACCGGGCACCCGATCGCAAGCCGCCGAAGGGCGCTCTACCGCTTGAAGTCCGGCACAAGCCCTCCGAGCGACCTGACACGGGCGGGTTGAAGCTTCCACCATCCCCGTATCAGCGCGCCCACGGAAAGGCTGCCGCCTCTTCGCCATCCCCCAGTGCTCGGGCCTCGTCCGGGTCGTCACCGTCCACCGATCCTGCTGGACGGGTGTCCGCGGCGCCCACGTCCGCGGACGGCGCCATCACGGCCGCCGGTACTTGCTATTACCCGATGTGGTCGGCGGCGGCCCATTACTCGGCCGGCGTCACCGTGTCGTACTTCAACGCCGCTCAGGGGATGACCGAGCCGCACGACTTCCGGGCGACGCGTGACCCGCAAGGGCTTCCACCGATGAGCACGACGGCGTGGCAGGACCTGGGCCGGTGTTACGTGCAGCCGACGCCGCAGCCTCCCGTTCTCGCATACTTCTGGCCGCGCGATAACGCGCTGGTCGGGTCGTTGTCTCCGACCTTGGACGCGTACGCGTATTCGCTGACGGCCAGCCCTGTCTCGTACTACTTCACGGTCTGTTCCGGTTCGGATCCCACGGGCGACTGGGACTGGTGTGAGGGCAGCGGGTGGCTGAGCCGGAACACCTGGGAGGTGCCAGGAGGCAAGCTCAAGTGGGGCAAGACGTATTGGTGGTCGGTCAGTGCCGAGGACGATTCCAATGGGCTGATCAATCGGTCCGATTGGATGACGTTCGCCGCGCAGCCCGAGCAGCCCTCGATCAACTTCCTGCTCGGCAGCGGTATCGGCGGCCGGGAGTTCAACCAGGTGGTGGGCAACTACACCTCCACGGTGACCGACGCCTCGGTCGCCACGGTGGGCCCGCCGCTCGCCGCCACGCGCACCTACAACAGCCTGGATCCGCGCACCGACGGGATGTTCGGGACGGGCTGGAGCACCCGGTGGGACATGCGGCTGACGGACGAGCCGCAGACCAAGACCGTCCTGGTCACCTATCCGGATGGGCGACAGGCACGGTTCGGGGCGATGGGGGACGGCAGCTACGTGCCTCCTCTGGGCACCTACGCCACGCTGGCGACAGTGGCCGGTGGCGGCTGGCGATTGATGGACAAGTCCTCGACGTCTTACTCGTTCGACGCGCAAGGGCGTGTCACCAAGGTGTCCGACAACCGGGGCCGCACCCAGGACATGGTCTACGGCACCGACGGCGAACTCTCCAAGGTCACCGCCACCGGTGGCCGGTCGCTGTACTTCACCTGGAGCGGCGGCCACGCGACCGGCGTGTCCACCGATCCGGTGAACGGGGTCCCGCTGAGCTGGTCCTACACCTACGACGGCGACAAGCTGGTGAAGGTGTGCGGCCCCGGTTCGGACACGGCGTGCAACACCTACGCCTACACCGACGCCTCGCGCTACAGCACCAGCGTGCTGAACTCGATGCCTGAGAGCTATTGGCGACTGGGCGAGGCCAGCGGCGCCGCGGATTCCAAGCTGGTCGGTTCCTTGGGCTGGAAGCCCTATGACGACGCGTATTTCAGCGGCGGCACCTATGACGCCACCGTCGGGGTGACCGGAGCGCTGGGCGGATCGGCCAACACCGCGGTCAGGTTCGCCGGCTCATCGACCTCCAGCTCCTATGTCTCGCTTCCGCAGTCGGCGATCAGCGACCGCGGCGCCCACCTCACCGTGGAGGCCTGGTTCAAGACCACCGGCTCCGGGGTCGTGCTCGGCCACAACAACGCATCGTCTTCCACACCGACCAACTTCACGCCGACGGTGTACGTGGGCACCGATGGCAAGCTACGCGGCCAGTTCTGGAATGGATCAGTCAATCCGATCACCTCCGCGGGCACGGTGAACAACGGCCAGTGGCACCACGTGGCGCTGAGCGGTGATGGCGCGGCTCAGACGCTGTACCTGGACGGTCAGGCGGTGGGCACGCGCAGCGGCACCATCGACCACCGCGACCAGTACCTCACCCGCCTGGGCTCGGGCTACGCCGCACCGACCTGGCCGTCCTCGGTCACCACCACGCGGATGTTCCCCTTCGCGGGCGATATCGACGAAGTCGCGATCTACGGCCGGGCGCTGCCGGTGTCGGAGATCCAGGCCCACTACCGGGCCGGTGCGGCGGTGCCGCAGATGACCACGTCCACCCTGCCGTCCGGGCGGGTATGGGCGCAGAACGCGTACGGCTCTGACGGCGGCCGCCTGCAGACCCACACCGACGCCAACGGCGGTGCGTGGAAGCTGAGCGCTCTCCAGTACGGCGAGGATCCCGAAGGGTTTCCGCAGGCGACCGTCACCATCACCGACCCGCACAACGGCACGCTGAAGTCGGCGCACGACCCGCTGCGCGTCCTGAGGGCCACCAGCCAGACCGACCAGCTCGGCAAGACGACGAGCTACGAGTACGACACCGGCGGCTTCCTCGGCAAGATCACCGACCGCAACGGCAACACCGCCGAGGTCACCCACGACGAGCGCGGCAACGAACTCAGCATCACCAGATGCCGGTCGGCCGACGCCTGCCAGACCTCCTACGCCGACTACTACCTCAACACCGCGGACAAGTTCGACCCGCGCAACGACCAGATGATCGCCTACCGGGACGCGCGGTCGACCAGCGGCACCAGCGAGACCTACGCCACCAAGTGGGAGTACACGACCTTCGGCGAGAAATCTAAGGAGACCACGCCGGCCACCGCCGACTTCCCCAACGGCCGCTCGACCACCTACGTCTACACCGACGGGACGGAGACGGCGAACGGCGGCGGCAGCACACCTGCGGGCCTGCTGAAGAGCCAGACCGACCCGAAGGGGAACAAACGGGAGTACGCCTTCACTTCGGCAGGTGACCTCGCCCAGGTGACAGAGCCGACGGGCTTGACCACGAAGTACGGCTACGACGCGATCGGACGTACGGTCACCCGTACGGAGACCTCCGCCGATCGTGCCGCGGTCACCACCACCTACTCCTACGACACTTACGGCCGTACGGACAAGGTCACAGGCTCGGGTGTGAAGAACGAGGTCAGCGGTGTGACCCACACCGCCGAGACGCGTTACACCTACGACGACGACGGCAACAAGCTGACCGAGACGCTGGCCGACCTCACCGGCGGCGACCCGGCTCGTACGACGACCTACGAGTACGACACCTACGGCCGCGTCGAGAAGGTCGTCGGACCCGAGGGCGGCACCGCGCTGACCGCCTACGATCACATGGGCAAGGTCGTCAGCACGACCGACGCGGCCGGGGCGACGTACGCCTACGGCTACACCGTGCGCGGCGAGCCCGCCACGACCACGCTCAAGGGGTGGACCGGCAGCCCGACCAGCCCTGAAGCCGCGCGCGACGTGGTCATGAAGTCCTCCGCGTACGACCCCGGCGGCCGGTTGGCCTCGCAGACGGACGCGATGGGGCGGACCACCCGGTACACCTACTTCGGCGATGACCTGCTCGCCACGGAGGTCGCGGACGACGTCAAACTCAACGCGTCCACGACCACGGTCGACGTGGAACTGACCTCCTCCACCTACGACGCCGCGGGCAACCTCACCCGGCAGGACGCCGGAGGGGGCAAGACCCGCGTCGACTACGTCTACGACGCGGCCGGACGGCTGACCTCCTCCACGCTCGACCCGGCGAGACTGGCCAGGAAGTCCGCCTACGTCTACGACGCCAACACCAACGTCACCCGTATGAGCTGGACCGCCGCCGGGACCACCCGCACGGAGATGGAGTCCTACCGCTACGACGTCGCCGACCGGCTCATCGAGAAGACCGTCGAGAACGGCGCCACGGACCTGACCACGTCTTGGACGGTGGACGACCGCGGCCTGGTCACCGAGGTCATCGATCCGCGAGGCAACGTCACGGGCGCGACCCGCTCGGACTACACGACCACGATCGGCTACGACGCGCTCGGCAGGACGATCAAGCTGGAGGGCCCGCCGGTCAAGGTCGAACGGAACGGCGGCGCCGCGACCACCGAGCGCCCGACCTCGCAGTTCGGCTACAACACCGCGGGCGAGCAGACGCACGAGACCGCACCCGAAGACCGGACCAGCGTCACAAGCTACGACAAGGCGGGAAGGGTCACATCGGTCACCGGCACCGCGTACACCCCGCCCGGCGGGACGGCCCTGACACCTCGGACGTCCTACGGCTACGACAACGCCGGCCGCGTCACCTCGGTCACCGACCCGCGCGGCAACATCTCCAACGCCACTTACGACGTCCTGGGCAGGACGGTGCGCATCACCGACCCGCCCGCCACCACAGGGGCCGCCCGCGGCAACTGGGACTACACCTACACCCTGAACGGCGAGCGTCTCTCCTCCACCGACCCGACCGGCGCGCGCATCGAGGCCACCTACGACGGTCTCGGCCGCCAGGTCACGCTGACGCAGATCGAGCGCAAGCCCACCGCCGTCGCGCTCACCACCGTCGGCGAGTACGACAACGCGGGCAATCTGGTCGCCGTCAGGCGGCCGGCCGGTAACCGCAGCACCGCCGTCGTCAACGCCGCCGGCGAGGTGGAGTCCGAGACTGACCCCCTCAGCCATTCCACCGCGTTCGCCTACGACCTGATGGGACGTCCCGCCAAGGTCACTGACGCCCTGGGCAACGCCACGACCGCCGAGTACGACCTCGCCGGACGGAAGATCGCAGCCAAGGACCTGAACTCCTCCGGCACTGTGCTGCGCACCTACGGCTTCGAGTACGACGAGGCGTCCAACCTGACCGCCCAGACCAGCCCCGAAGGCCACGTCACCCGCCGGTCCTACGACGCCGCCGACCAGCTCACCCAGCTCGTCGAACCCGTCTCGGCCACCAAGAACATCACCACGAGCTTCGGTTACGACGCGGCGGGAGCACAGACCCGCACCACCGACGGGCGGGGCAACGCCTTCCTGACGACCTACAACACCCTCGGCCGGGTGGAGTCGCGCATCGAACCCTCGACCCAGGCCCACCCCGGCCTGGCCGACCGTACCTGGACCATGTCCTACGACGCGGCGGGCAACCAGGTCGACGTGCTGCAACCCGGCGGGGTCCGGATCAGCGACACCTACGACAACCTTAACCGCCTGGTGACCGAGGCGGGATCCGGGGCGGAGGCAGCCACCCAGAGCAACACATTCGGATACGACCTCGCAGGCCGCCGTACCAGCGCGAACGATCTCAACTTCACCTTCAACGACCGCGGCCTGCTGCTGAAGACCGCCAAAACGGGGACGTCGGGCGACCTGTCGTCGTTCGGCTACGACGCCAACGATCGGCTCGCCCAGCGCACCGACGCCTCCGGCTCGGCGACGTTCACCTATGACAACGCCGACCGCCTGAAGACGTTCAGCGACCCGGTGACCGCCACCACCCTCACCTACGGCTACGACAACGCCGACCGGCTCATTGGCATCGACTACGGCACCGGCGGCCCCAAGCGGGCCTACGCCTACGACCCGATGGACCGCCTCACCGGCGACACCCTGAAGACCTCCACTGGCGCGGCCATAGCCTCCATCACCTACGGCTACGACCGCGACGACAACCTCACCACCAAGAGCACTGCGGGAACCGCCGGCGCGGGCACCAACACCTACACCTACGACCACAGCAACCGGCTGACCTCCTGGACCGCCCCCGGCGGCGCCGTCACCGACTACGCCTGGGACGACTCCGGCAACCGCATCCAGGCCGGCGCCAAGAGCTTCACTTACGACGAGCGCAACCGCCTCACCTCCGGGGACGGGGCGACGTACACCTACACCGCCCGCGGCACCGCCGCCAGCGAGACCAAGAGCGGTGTCACCAAACTGCTGAAGTTCGACGCCTTCGACCGGATGACCAGCGACGGAGAAGCGACCTACGCCTACGACGCCCTGGACCGCGTCGTCAGCCGCAGCCAGGGCGGGGTACTGAGCCGCTACGTATACGGTGACCTGGCCAACGACATCGTCGCGATGACCAGCGACGCGGGCACCGTGCAAAGCCGCTACAGCCGAGGCCTCGACGGGGAACCGATCGGCATCTCTGACGGCACCGGCCCTCGCTTCGCCTTCGCCGACCAACACGGCGACGTGGTCGGCACCTTCGCGGCCAACGCCACCTCACTGGCCGACTCGGTCGCCTACAACCCCTTCGGCGAAGAAACCGCCAGAACCGGCACCCGCCACGACCTCGGCTACCAAGGCGAACTCACCGACCCCACCACCGGCAAAGTCAACATGCACGCCCGCTGGTACCAACCCGATACCGGCACCTTCGCCAGCCGCGACACCTGGACCCTAAGCCCGGACCCGTCGGTTCAATCCAACCGATACGGCTACGGGAACGCGAGTCCGCTTAGCCATATCGATACAACCGGACATGCAGTTGACCCTTGCGATCCACTCTTCTTAACTCCTCTGCAGGGGCCTATGGATGCGTGTCATATATTCATCCCCCACGATCCGCCAAGTTCGAAGCTCTACAAGAAACCGCAGGAGAAGGACTACTGCAACCTCGGCAACAAAAACTGCAAAGCGCCAAATGGTGGCGGCAACGGCAACGGCAACGGCAACGGCGATGGCGACGGCTATCGCGACCTTGATGACGACGACGGCTATCGCGACCTTGACGGCGGTGGCGGTGGCGGTGGCGGTGGTAGGAGACCTGCCCCCCGAGAGCCCGTCATTGATTGTCGCAAAGGCGAGCAGCAGGGGTACTGCACTCCGCGCGACCCCCACCAGACTCATGGTTGTGGAAAGAAATGCGGTTACGAGCCTTATAATTATGCCGATGAGGACTTGATTTCGAACTGTGACCTTTGGTCCCCCGATGCAGATTGTCCTGTACCAAACCCTGATCTCGTTTCTTGCATGGGGACGTGCGGATCTCTGGCCAACTGCGGTAACTCGGGCAGCGGCGGATTCTTCGGCACGTGGTATACCCCATGCCCATCCGAGGGAGAACCTCAGAATCTGCAAGAACTCGCGCAGTTCTGCAGCGACAACATCATCTGTGATCTGACGCTCGGTGACGCGGTCAATTGCATAGCGGATCCCAACTGGATCGACTGTATAGCGGCGGGTGTCAGCGTCATCCCGGGGGGCGGCAAGCTTCTCGGAGGAGGTATCAAGCTCGGCAGTAAGCTGCCCAAACTGTTCAAACCGGTCGAGAAATGCCTGCGCAGCAGCTTCGTCCCCGGCACTATGGTCCTGATGGCCGACGGCACCCACAAACCCATCGAAGAGGTCCGGGTCGGCGACTTCGTTCAGGCAACCGATCCCGTGACAGGTGAAACGGGGCCACGCCTGGTCCTCGACCTCATCAGGAGCGACGGAGAAAAGAGTCTCGTAGAGATCACGGCCGACACCGATGGCAAACGTGGCAACGCAACCGGCGTAGTGATCGCCACCGACCGCCACCCCTTCTGGGCTCCTGAACTACATAAATGGCTAACCGCCGGCGAACTCCGCGTCGGCACCCTTCTGCAAGCCAGCGCCGGCACCCACGTTCAAGTCACTGCCATCGCAAAGTGGACCACACGGCAACGCGTCCACAACCTGACAATCGCTGGTACGCCGACATATTATGTGGGCGCAGACACCGATTATCTGCTGGTGCATAATTGCAACCGAAGAGGATTGGATTTTCTTGATTCGGGGAGGGAAAGTGTATACAAAGATAATCTGGCAAAGAATGGTGGTAAGCTGAAGTGTGACTACTGTGGGCGCGACGTGTATCGGCGGCCTCGCGGGCAACAGGGATCGCCGGACGATGCGCAGATAGATCACATCGATCCTAAATCAAAAGGAGGGTGTGGTGCTGCTCACAATGGTTGCGTGGCCTGCCGAACTTGCAATCGAGATAAGTCGACCAAGCCTCTCTCTGATTGGGATGATGAACTTCGCGAGTGGTTAGAGTAGACTGAACGTCCCATTGCATGAATCGGGGTCTTATGCATGAGCCTGCGCCTGGTTCCGAGCGGCTTTTTAAGGTTGCTTTCGACCTTGAAAGTGAGAGCGCTACGTGGCCGCCATTCTCGGTGGAGCGTCTATGGGTGAAGAAAACCAGCGTCAAAGGGTTTGCGGAGGTATGTAGTATTCCCTTCTATGTTCCAAACTTGGCCTATGGGGACATTGTCGCCGCAGTGCCGGACCATGATCGTAGAGAGTTGGTGTTCTCGCGTTTCGTTAGCGGATCGGGGCATTCAACGGTTCGAATCTCCTTGGCCGATGAGTGCAGCTTGGGAGTCGTACAGGAAAATATTGGCAGACTTGGATGTACGTGGGAGGGAAGCAATATATCCACGTATATCGCCGTCGATGTTCCAGTCGGCGTTGAATATTGGGATGTTCGCCGATGGCTGCTATCGAACAGGGCGGAAAGCGTTTTCGACTTTGAAGAGAGCTGTCTTTCTAGCCATCATCGAGCGCAGTTGCGGAGTTAAGGTATAGAATCTCCGTCGTACGCATTCAGCCGCAGCGCATTTCGAAGTTTAGTGATCACGATGTGTGATCGCGAGTGGGTGTGCGGGATTACGGCGTGCCGGGCCGGGTGGCATCCATGGGCGGCCGGGTAGAGGGCCATGGATGACAGTGACCGCGTTGCGGCCGTGTTTGACGGCGGTGGACAGGTAGCCGCGGATGGCGTACCGATGTTCGGTGGTGCGTTCCGAGCGGAGCCGCCCGGAGATATCTGTTGGGTCTTGGCCGGGCGGACGTCGCGTTCTGCCTGGTTGGAGGTGGGCGGGACGTTCAGATCGTGGGCGAAGCGCAACGTGTCGTTCTCGTGGTGCGCAGGAGTTCCAGCAGTAGGCGGCCGATCGACTGCTTGACCTTCTTATTGCCGGGATGCGGTGGACTTCTGACAGGCCGATGAGGACTCCGTGCCGGAACTCCTTGATCAAGCTGGCCTTGACCTGCGGGTCGAACTGCGCGGCGCCGGCCTTCCTGGCGAGGTTGGCCTCGTGGATCAGACCGCGCAGGGCGCGTTGGATCTGCTCGGGCCAGTGCCGGCCTGGATAGATCTCGACACAGTCTTCAAGATCACGAAGTAGGTGGGCCGTACAGAGTTGATGGGTGTGCGAGCCAAGCCGCGCCGAGTCGTGATTTCTTGCCTTCTGATCGGGTCGACATAGCTGGAGATTGCAAAAGTAGGATATGGCATCGCCCATGCAGTGCAGGCTTGCCAGATAATTTGGCGTCAGCGGCGATGGAGGGCATCCGCGATTATAGGGTAAGTCGATATCCCTCTGGCCTGCTGATGGTTGATAGAGCTGGGTTCGATGAGATCGAGTCGTCCGCACCTGTTTTCAGAGAAGCGGGTCACCTGTTGATGTGTGCAATATCGGCACACATTCAAGGCCTGAATGTTAAGGTAGAAGTACGTGCGCTTGTAACGGCTTCGGGAAGTATTTGAGGTGAGTCTGATTCATGGTTCCCGTAGGCCAAGGTGAGTCGTTGCGGTCAACCGTGCCGCCACTTGTCGAGCAGTTCTTGCCATATTTCTGGCGAGACGTCGTGCCGTGATTGTCGCGCATAGCTGGCCGAATCAAACTTCGGGGCAGGGGTAGGGGGCGTGGCGGTTGGGGGTGCAGCAGGTGACGTTGAGGGTGAGGAATCTGCCTGCTGTGAGCCAGATGCCCCATTGGACGTCTACGCCGCCGGTGAGTGATTCCTCGGCGTTGGCCAGGCGGGTGTCCAGGCCGATGCGGGCCTCGTCGGATGGGTGGAGGAAGGACGGCTCGGCGGCTCGGTAGCGTTCGGCCAGCCAGGTCAGTGCGTCGGCGACGGTCTTGGGGGAGGCGTCGATCCGGTTGGCGGGCTTGAGGAGCCAGTCGCAGGTGCGCATCGGGGGGAGCGGCGAGGCGCGGAAGGCGGCGAGGTCGCTGGGGGGTAGTGGTGGGCGGCGTTCGCCTTCTCGGCGTTGTTCGTCGCCGATTCCCGTCCACGAGTAGCAGTGAAAGTGCATGGGCGCCCCGTACGGTGAGGGTGGCTCCCGCCTGTCTGCGGCGGGCGGGAGCCACCCGGGGTGGTGGTGTCGCTAGATGGTGGTCATGCCGGCGGTGCGCAGCTCGGAACCGCTGAAGCGGAGCGTCCCGGCATCCGGGTTCTTGCTGTCACGCAGGGCGAACGCGTCGTCCACGCCCGGAATCGGGGCCAACTCGACGCACGCCTCGCCCTCCTCGCCGGTGTTCCCGCCGCACAACCGGGTGAATGCGGCGCCGGTGAGGTCGCGGTCGTACAGGTTGTCCATGTGCTGGTCTTCCTTTCTGATGGAGGTGGGACTGCCCGGCGGGTCCGCCGGACGATTCACGGCCGGAGTCTGTGTCCGGTCACCCGAGTAGCCGTTCTGGTGGGCGATCTCGTCCTGGACGGCCAGGGCCATCACCAGGGACGGGGCGTCGGGACGGGCGATGCCGGGCAGCAGGCCGGCGCAGCGCTGGGCGTGGGTCAGTTGCGCGTGCCGGGTGGCGCACCAGCCGCCCGGCGTGCCGTCGGCGCGGAAGACGCGGCGGATCCGCCAGCCGGGGTAGGTCTGCTCCAGGGTTGCGGTCTGCCGGTTGATCAGGTCGTGGATCTCCCGCGGTAGGGGCCGGGGTGGGGCGTCGCCGGTGGGGGTGGGCATGTGGCCGCCGACGGAGAGGCGTGCGTTCGGGGACATGCCGTATGGGTCGTTGAGGCCGTGGTCGGAGGAGGGCTCGACGGGCGTCATCGTGCGCCCACGGGCAAGGGGACCGGAGACAGGGCGGCCTCCAGTTCGGCGTCGCGCATCAGTTCTCGTAGCTCGTGGACCGTGGTCGCCTCGACCATCAGCGGGGTGGTGTGCCAGGAGGCGATGGCGAGGAACCGCCTGCTGCCTACGCCGTAGGAGATGAACCAGGCCGGTTCGAGTTGGTCGAGCTGCGCGGCGGCAGCCTGTTCGGGCAGGTCCCAGCGCCTGGGCAGGACGGGGCCGGGACGTGTGCCGCCCACTCTGTGCCGTCCCGGTCGCCGGCTCGCCGGTCGCCCCGATCTCCGGCTCATGAGTCGTCCTGGTCGCCGATTCATGACGTTGCCCCGAGCCGGTACGGCCGGTTTCGGGCAGAGGATGGCGGGCTGCCGCTGGGGGTGTGGTCCGGTTGAGTGGAGGGTCGGTGAGGGCTCCAGCCGACACCGATTGCCGGGGTGGCTTTAATCTTTCGCATGGGTCAGGACTCGCTTCCTGATCAAGGACCCGCCCGGACGTTGCAGCGTCGGGCGGGTCCGCTTTTCCGCAGGTGTTTCTGCCTGGTCGATGTCATAGTGGAAGAGCTTTGGGAGCGGTCCAAGACGAACGTTGATGGGGTGCGCATTCCCATCAATCCATCACGGGGAGTTGTTCATGCCGCGCGCGTGCGAGCCGGTCGCCCTCGACGAGTCGCCATGGCATCTACTGGGTGCTTTTATGCGCTATTGGCGGGAGGAAGTTCGCAATATTTCGCAGCGTGAGCTGGCCAGAGCCGCCTTCGTCGATCAAGGTGAGCTGTCCAGATGGGAGCGTGGGCTCGCCCGTCCGCACGCCGATCACATCAAAGGGATTGATGATGCTCTGGGGGCTGAGGGGCGACTTGTAACGCTTCATGGGTTGGTTGTGGAAATCGAGCGGCTACGTACACTCGCAACAAAGGGGAATTCCGACGAGGAGGCCGCCACGGAACGCCGACAGCTTCTGCGATTCGCCGCCACGAGCGCTGCCCTCGGAGCGTTCGGCATGCCGGGCGAACCCGTTCGCCAGCTCCTCAGCCTGTCTCTGAACCACGATTTCCGCAGCGTGGCAGAGTGGGAGGTGAGTTGCGCCGATCATCTGCACGCGCTGCGCACCCGGCCTCCCGCGCAGGTGGCCGCGGACCTGGCGATCGACCTGATGACGGTACGCGGCCAGGTGGATGCCTGCTCTCCTGCGGAACTGGCCGGGTTGCACCGCGTCACGGCCACGCTGTCCGCCGTCCACGCGAACGCGCTGACCCGCCTGGGCGATCACGGCGCCGCGATCCGCTGGTGGCGCACCGCCCGCCAGTCCGCCGACCTTTCCGGTGATTTCGGGCTGCGTCTGCTGGTACGCGGTGAGGAGGCCGGTCACGGGCTGTACGGCCAGCGCACCCCCGAGACCGTCCTTCGCCTGGTCGAGTCGGCCGAGCAGATCGCCGGAGAGCCCAGCGTCGACCTGTTGACGACCCGGGCGAAGGCGCTGACGATGCTCGGCAGGCACGACGAGGCACGGCAGACTCTGCACAATCTTCTCCGGCTCGCTGAGACCAGCAACCGCTCTGACCCATGGGGCTTCTGGAAGCCGGATCAGATCCATTTCGCGGAAAGCTGGGTCTTCGCCGGTGCCGGGGAGGAGGCGGCGGCGGCCAAGGCTCGCGATGAGGTACTCCGACAGACTGGGGACTACCAGTACAAAGCGAACATCGCTCTGCATGGTGCTCTATGTACGGTCGTTCGGGGTGGTACGGACGACGGGGTCCGGCAGGCGGCGGCGACGATCGGCGGGATGTCTCCGGCGTACCGCAGCACTCACATCCTGGAGACGGGACGCATGGTGCTACGCGCCGTGCCGATGGCACAGCAAGGCCGTCCGGCGGTCATGGAGTTCCGGGAAGTCCTGGCCACCGCGTAGACATCGAGGGATGTTGGAGTGGGTGTGCGCTCCACGGACGTCCGCCGGGTGGGGCGCCGTACGGCGGCGCCGGCTTCGCCGTACCTCGACTCGCCGACCCGGCGCCGGTCACGTCGAACACACACCGGGAGGACACCGGGTGGACATCGGCACCCGGTAGTGGACAGCGGCACCCGGTGAAGGTGTGTGGTCACCCCACTGGCGGAGGCGGGCACGAGCCGGGGGCGCGTGGGTACGGTTCAGGACGGTCGTACGGTGGCGGTCAGTGGTGCGTGTGGGCCGGAGTGGTGCGTGCGGGTAGGTCGCCGGCGGGGCGTTGTTCGCTGGGTAGATGCGGTGATAATCCCTCGATTGGGTGTGAGGGGTCTTGCTAGGGTCGGGGCTCGGGCCGGCCGCGGGACTTCGGTGCGACTTCCGGAACCCGCCTTTGAAGCGATGCTTCGCAGTTCGTGCTCTCATTCCCCGGCCGGTCTGTCATGTGACGGCCGGTCTGCCTTGTGAGGGGCGATGGACACCTACGCCGACCTGATCGAGTGCGAGGACGTGCTGCTCTTCGCCAACGCGGCCATCACGTCGACCGGGCAGCGGGAGTTCCACGGCTCGGCGCACGAGCAGCGGCTCTCGCTGGACTTCCTGCACCGCTACATCCAGGGCAACTATCCCGACCTGTACGCGGCGGCGCTCGCCCTGGACATCAACGACCACAACGCCGCGCTGATCATCCGCAACCTGCTGAGGGAGCCGGGGACGGGCGACGGGCGGCTGATCGCCTGGCGGCTGGCGCGCATGAGCCCGCCGCGCGTCTACCGGCTGTTCCGGGAACTGAGGCGCGACGGAGTCAACAACCGGCGCACCCGGGCGATCGTCCGCGACTGGCTGGCGGCGCGTCCCGACCTCGCCTTCGACGCGGTCAAGTACCGCTCCGCGGTGAAGGCGGCGGTACGGCACGCTCATCTGCGCCTTCCGGGCGAGCTCGGCGACTTCCTGTTCGCGCCGCGCAGCCGCACCCGGTTCGCCACCCCGATCCTGGAGGCGTGGCGCCGGGCCCATTACGAGAGGGCGGCGCTGTACGAGCTGCCGTACACGGTGGCGGAAGGCTTCGCCGCCCGTCACGGCATCGACCGCGGCGTTTTCATGACGCGCATCGCCCCCCGGCTGACCTCGCTGGAGCGGCTGCGGCTCACCACGTCGGCCGGGAAGGAGGACGTGGACACCCGGGCGAACCTGGCGGCCATGCCGCTCGTCCGTCTGGCCTCCTACACGCTGTCCCGGCCGGCCGGGGAGCGCCGCGACGAACTCGCCGCCGCGCTGCGGGCGGCGGCCGCCCGGGTGGCCGGTAAGCGTGCAGGGACGTGGGGGAGGGTGACCGCGGTGCTCGACGACAGCTTCTCCTCCTACGGGTCGCCGGCCAAGCGCCGCCGTCCCCTGGCGGTCGCGCTGGCCTGCCACTACCTGCTGGAAGCCCTGGCCGGCTCGTATCAGGGCCTGTGGCTCTCCGGGCGCGCCGACCCCGTGCTGGCCCGGCCGCTCGGGCCGACGCCGCTGGGGCGGCGGATCATCGACGCCCTGGAGCAGCGCCCTGACCGGCTGGTCATCGTCTCCGACGGGTGGGACAACGCGCCGCCGGGCCTGGCCGCCGAGGTGCTGCGGGTCTGGCGGCGCAGGCTCGACCCCACCGGAGAGGTCGGCATCGTGCATCTGAACCCGGTCTACGACGCCGAGCGGTTCGACGTGCACCGGCTGTCGCCCATGGTGCCCACGGTGGGCATCCGCGACGCCGAGGATCTGCCCGCGCTGGTGGAGCTCGCCGCGTTCGCCCAGGGCCGGACGGGCCTGGACGAACTGCGCGCCTACCTGGAGGACAGGGCGGCACGGCGATGATCGATCTCAGCGGACTGATGACGCGGCCCGCGCAGACCTGGGGCTCGGTACGGCTGGTGCCGCTCGTGCGGCCGGAGCCGATCAGAGACCTGCGGCTGCACGCCGTGGTCTACGGTGACGAGCTGTCCATGGTGTCCCTGCCGGACAAGACCGTTTACACCTCCTACATCCCGCACGCCTTCGTCGCGTCGTGGACCGGGGACGGCACGCCGGCCGCCGCGTACGGCACGCAGCTCGGCCGGCCGCTCCGGTACATGGACATCAGGATCCGGCGCCGCATGGCGCGGCGCGTGGAGAAGAACCGGCTGCGCTTCCTGCCTCTGCACCTGGCGATAGAGGGTTTCCTCGCGCTGCACTTCGGCGGCCCGACGGTGGCGTGGGAGGAATGGACCCGGCAGGCGGTCGCCCATGGACTCTCGCCCCGCGTCGAGGAGGCCTACAGCGGCGCGGACGTCCACGGGCTCGACGACGCGCTGCGCGTCTTCGAGATCTACCCGGGGCAGTGCGGCGTGCTGCTCTACGTCGGCGACACGCTGGCGGCCGCCTTCGTCGTGCCGCATCCGGAGGACTACCGGGCCCTGCACCCCACGCTGGTCCGTGACCTGTACGGCGAGCTGATCCACCAGTACGCCCTGTTCCACCCGGCCAGGGACATGCCCGTCGCGATCGACGAGACCAGGGTCTCCTCGCTGGCGGACCTGCGGGCACAGGCCGTACGCCATGAGGGGGAGTGGGCGGACTTCCACGACTCGGTCATGGCGGCGGGCCTGATCGCCGCGCCGGACCGCGAGGAGGTCGTCTACCGGCTCGGCCGTTTCACGCTCCGGCGCTTCCTGCCCTCCTTCGAGCGGCATCGGGAGAACCACATCGGCGAGCTGATCACCGACGAGTCGGGGCGGTTGGCGTACCTGAAGACCTTCCGGCTGTCGGATGCCCAGAGTCGGCGCGGTCACCTGCTCAGTGTGCTGGCCCGGCACGACTGGCACCTGGGGAACGCCGCCGCGTCGCTCGGCACCGACCAGGCCGCCCTGGGGCTGCGCCTGGAACGAGCCGGCTTCGGGCACCTGCTCCGGCAGGACATTCTGGACGCCTACCGGAAGTCCAGACGCCCCTGAACACCGGCGAGCGCGTCACCGGGGTTCGTCCGGCCCCGGGGTGACGCCGCACGCCGCTACCTCAGCCAGATCCGTAGTGGGCCGATGGGGGTGAAGCCCTGCTGGAGAGGGGTTTCGAGGTCGTCTGAATGCTCGTAGCCGACCATGGGGCGGGTGGGGAAGAGGGCGGAGGCCAGCGTGACGGTGCCCTCCCAGGCCGCCTCGATGTCGCAGCCGGAGGCGAAGACGTTGGACACTCCCACCACCTGGCCGCTGACGTTGAGGGCGGAGCCGCAGACGACGTCGCCGCCGATGCGACCGGCGAGCAGGGTGACGGCGGGGTCGGCGAGCAGCGCGACGGGGAACAGGAGGCCCTCGTAACCGGTGAGGAGGCCGGCCTCCCAGTCGCGCAGGCCGGCCGTGGTGGTGACCATGCTCCAGGCGATGGGATCTCCGGTCGCCGCCCGCAGGTTCGCCAGGCGGTCTTCGAGAGCCGCGCGGCCCTCGGCTGGTCCGGACGCCGGGCTCCCGGGGGCGGGTGGCGGAGCGCCTGGTTCGGACGGTGAGCCGTTAGGGGTGGGTGACCGGAGGAGCCACTGGGCCTCGAACAGGATGCGGAAGCCGGCGTCGTGCAGGTCCAGCCGGGCGAAACCGTCCTTGACCGAAGGTTCGGGGGAGTCGAGGTCGATCGCGTCGAGCACGGCGTCGGCCGTCGCGGCCGGGGTGAGGGTGACCGCGTCCGGGTACAGCGGTGGCGACCTGCGCGGGTTCGACCACAGGGACTCCTGGAACGTCCCCGGCATGCCGTGCGCGCGGCACACCGAATCACACCACTCGGCGTTGTTCCGCACCGCGGCTTGTAGCCATATGTCGCCCATATTGAGCATCGTCGCCAGGCTCCCGTCTGCTGGCAAACTTGCCCGGTGACTTCACCCCCCTTCGCGCCACCGAGAGAGGCGATCGCTGCGCGGCGGTACCGGTTCGGCGCGAGCCTTGTCGATGGGCTCATCGTTGGTGTGTCGAGTATCGCGGTCGTGGCCTTGGCGGAATTCGGCTTTGGGCTGGACGGCGACGACCAGGCCGAGGCGCCCGTCCTGCAGGACCAGGCGCCCGCATCCAGCTTCTTGGACGACTGGTTCGGCAACCCCTACGCCGGAAATCCGCACTGGTACATCGAGATCGCGCTGACCGTCCTCTGGTTCCTGTACTTCTGGATATGTCATGCCCGCTGGGGGCAGACCATCGGAAAGCGCTTGAACCGGTTGAAGGTCGTCAGCCGTGACGGCACACCTCTGACGACCTCCCAAGCCGCGGTGCGCTCTCTCATCTACGCGGCCGTATCGGCGCTGCCCTACGTCGGGCTGCTCCTCTCGCTGGTGAACACCTTGTGGATCTTCGGTCCGAGTAAGAAGTGCCTGCATGACGTCGTAACGGGCACCGTCGTGGTCGACCTGAACGCCGAGGCGCGCCTGTCCGGTCGCTCGCGCACTCGTGCGAATCACACCGTTCTCGTCGTCGGGTTGCTGGTGACCGGCCTGGTCCTGTTCTGGTTCCTGTCCATCGCCTGGAGCTGATCCGCGTCCCTGGGACCGGCTTCCGATGGGGCGGTGGTACCGTCGCATCGCCCCGGCATGCCATGGGTGCGGCACACCGAATCACACCACTCGGCGTTGTTCCGCACTGCGGCTTGTAGCCACATATCAACCATGTCGGCATCGTCGCCGCCGCGCCCTGGTAATGCCAAACTTTCCCCGTGACTTCACCCCCCGTTGCGCCACCGAGAGCGGTGATCGCCGCACGGCGATACCGGTTAGGCGCGAGCCTCGTCGATTCGCTGATTCTTGCCATCCCCACCTTTGCCATTTGGTACTTGGGAGGGCCCGTCGCCGAGTGGTACGACGACGACCGGGTCGCCAGGTTGGGTTCGCTGGACCTCTGGCTCAATGATCCCTATGCCGGAAACCCGTACTGGTACCTCGATGTCGCCGTGGCCATCCTCTGGTTCCTGTACTTCTGGATCGGCCATGCCTACTGGGGGCAGACCATCGGAAAGCGGCTATGCCGGCTGAAGGTCGTCAGCAGTGACGGCAGGCCCCTGACGATGTCCCAAGCCGGGGTGCGCTCTCTCATCTATTCGGCGAGCACGCTGCTGCCCTACGTCGGAATGCTCCTCTCGACGGCGAACTGCTTGTGGATCTTGGGCCCGAGTAAGAGGTGTCTGCATGACGTCGTGGGAGGCAGCGTCGTGGTCGACCTGAACGTGGTGGCGCACGGATCTGGTGGCTCGCGCACTCGTGCGAGTAACGCCGTTCTCGTCGTCGGGTTGCTGGTCACCGGCCTGGTTCTGTTCTGGTTCCTGTCCATCGCCTGGAGCTGATCGCGTCCCCGGGGACCGGCTTCCGATGGGGCGGTGGTACCGGGGAAAAGGTGTATTGCGTAACGTTCGTCAGGAAATGGGATTTTGGTGGTGAGATCGGCAGGCGGAGGGTGCGGGCATGGGTGACCTGGTCGAGCGGGCGGCGAAGCTGGACGCCGAGGACCCCCTGCGGCGGGTGCGGGATGAGTTCGATCTCGATCCCGGCGTCGTCTACCTCGACGGGAACTCGCTGGGGGCGCCGCCGCGCCGGGTGGCCGACCGGGTCCAGCACGTCGTCCGGGAGCAGTGGGGACGCAGGCTGATCCGCTCGTGGCCGGAGGGCTGGTGGACGGCGCCGGAGCGGGTGGGGGAGAAGATCGCCCCACTGGTGGGCGCCGCGCCCGGCCAGGTGGTCGTGGCCGACTCGACCAGCGTCAACATCTTCAAGGCCCTGGTGGCCGCCGTGCGGATGACGCCGGGACGGAGCGAGATCGTCGTGGACGCCGGCACCTTCCCGACCGACGGCTACATCGCCGAGTCGGTGGCCGAGCTGACCGGCACCGTCCTGCTCCCCGTCCTGCCCGACGAACTCGATGACGTGCTCAGCGACCGGACGGCGGTCGTGCTGCTCAACCACGTGGACTACAGGACCGGGCGGCTGTACGACATGGCGGCGGCCACGGCCAAGGCGCACGCGGCCGGGGCCAGGATCGTGTGGGACCTGTGCCACAGCGTCGGGGTGCTCCCGATCGAGCTGGACGCGCTCGGGGTGGACCTCGCCGTCGGATGCACCTACAAGTTCCTCAACGGCGGCCCGGGGTCGCCCGCGTTCATCTACGTGCCGAGCGGGCTGCAGGGAGAGTTCAGGCAGCCGCTGTCCGGCTGGGGCGGGCACCGCGATCCGTTCGCGATGGACGCGCGGTACGAGCCGGCGCCCGGCATCGCCAGGGCTCGGGCCGGCACCCCCGACATCCTGTCGCTGCTCGCCCTGGACGCCGCGCTGGACATCTGGCGGGACGTGGACCTCGCGGACGTGCGGGCCAAAGGCCTCGCGCTGACGGAGTTCTTCATGGAGTGCGTGGACGAGCTGGTGGGGAACGCCGTCGAGGTGGTGACCCCGCGCGACGACCGGCGCGGCCACCAGGTGTCGCTGCGCCACCCGGACGCCGAGACCCTGGTCGCCGAGCTGACCTCCCGCGAGGTCATCGGAGACTTCCGCACCCCCGACATCCTCCGCTTCGGCTTCGCCCCCCTCTACGTCCGCTACCAGGACGCCCTCAGAGCCGCCGAATCCGTCGCCGGCCTTATCGCGACGCCCGGCTGAGGGCGCATTCGCGCCATGCGTAGTGCGAACGTATTACGATGGTCTCCTGGGATACAGACCCATCCACTGGACGGAGCGGTCAGAAGAGCACATCGCCCGTCATGGAGTCACTCCCGATGAAGTGGAAGAGGCGGTGTTCGCCCGGCCTTAGTGGGAGGCTCCAGGCCGTGATGAGAGCACTCTTGTCTATGGGACAACCGATTCGGGCCGGTATCTACTGGTCGTTCTGGTCGAGAGCGTCGCGGAGCCGGATGCCTGGTATGTGGCGACAGCCCGGGACATGACACAGAGTGAGAGACGGCTGTTCGTGTAGAAAGCGAGGTGATGACCATGACGCAGGACAAGATCGATGAAGTGGCCGCCTACTACGACGAGCACGACACGACGGCGGAGCTTGAGGGCGCGGTGCCCCGCGAGGCTGCGCCTGCCGACGAAGTGATGATCGTGACGTCCTTGCGGCTTCCCAAGCCGGTGATGGATCAGGTGCGGGAGCGAGCGCGGGCGCGAGGCGTCAAACCCACGGCGTTGATCCGCGAATGGGTGGAAGCCGCGCTGGCGGGACAGGAGGCCGTCGTGCCGATCAGCGTGATCATGGCGGCGGTCACGGAGTACCAACAGCAGCGTGCGTCGTAGCGAGTGTCAGCCGCCGATGGAGGTGCAGGGGCGGGTGCGCAGGTCGGCGACGTAGTCGTCGGGGGCGCCGGCCTTCTCGGCGGCGTCGGCGAGGATGCCCAGGTAGCGGGCCGAGGGCAGGCCGCCCTCGTAGTCGTCGAGGACGTAGAACCAGGCGACGACCTCGCCGTCGAGGGTCGCGACGCGGAGCCGGACCTTGTGGTAGAGGCCGAGCACGGCGCCCTCCCACTGGTCGAGCGACTCCTCGTCCCACTCGGGCACGTCGTAGAGGACGACGAAGACGTGTTCGGCGGGGTCTTCGGCGATGGTGGCGAGGGCGCCCTCCCAGCCGACGTCCTCACCGCCGAAGGTCAGGCGCCAGCCTTGCAGCCAGCCCGTTCCACGCATGGGCGAGTGCGGAGCCCGCTGAGCCATCTGCTTCGGGTCCATGTTGCTGCCATAGGCGGCGTAAACCGGCACGGCACACAAGACTAATCCAAGATCGGCGTGCGGGACCGGCCCAGCGGTTCCAACACGCCCGAGTCCATGGTCGGGCGATCGTCTTCTTCCGGTGCTCCACGCCGGCGCCGTGGATTCGTAGGGGTTTTTCGGGGTGAATCAGCGGTTTTTACGGGTCTTCACGTGTTCTGACCCGGTATTGCACCCCTGGCACCCCCAGCCATGCGGGACAATGGGGTACGTGACGAGCATTGTGATCATTGGTGGCGGGCCCGGCGGTTACGAGGCGGCGCTGGTCGGCGCTCAGCTGGGCGCCGAGGTCACCGTGGTCGAACGCGACGGTCCCGGCGGAGCCTGTGTGCTCACCGACTGCGTGCCGTCCAAGACCATGATCGCCACATCCGCCCGCAAGCAGGCCCTGCTGGACGCCCCCTCCCTCGGCGTGAACTTCACCGGCGGCCGCGACGGCGACGTGGGCGGCGTACGGGTGGACATGCCGCTGGTGAACAAGCGCGTCAAGGAGCTGGCCACCCACCAGTCGTCCGATATCGCCGCCCGGCTCGCCGCCGAGGGCGTGCGGGTCGTACAGGGCGAGGGCCGGCTGGTCGACCCGCGGGTCGTGCGGGTCGGCGACGAGACCATCGACGCGGACGTCGTCATCGTCGCCACCGGCGCGACCCCGCGCGTCCTGCCCGGCGCCGAGCCGGACGGTGAGCGGGTGCTCAACTGGCGGCAGCTCTACGACCTGCCCGAACTGCCCGAGCACCTCATCGTCGTCGGGTCCGGCGTCACCGGAGCCGAGTTCGCCGGCGCGTACCGCTCGCTCGGCTCGGAGGTCACGCTGGTGTCCTCCCGCGACCGCATGATGCCGAACGAGGACGCCGACGCGGCCGAGGTCCTGGAAAAGGTCTACCGGCGCCGCGGCATGAACGTCATGGGCAAGTCCCGCGCGTCGTCGGTCAAGCGCACTGAGGACGGCGTGGTCGTCACCCTTGAGGACGGCCGGACCGCGGAGGGCAGCCACTGCCTGATGACCGTCGGCATGATCCCCAACACCACCGGCATCGGCCTTGAGGGGGCTGGCGTCACGCTCGACAGGAACGGCTTCATCCAGGTCGACAAGGTGTCGCGCACCTCCGCGTCCGGGGTCTACGCCGCCGGCGACTGCACCGGCGTGCTGATGCTCGCCTCGGTGGCCGCCATGCAGGGCCGCATCGCCGTCTGGCACGCGCTGGGCGAGGCGGTGCAGCCGATCCGGCTGGCCACCGTCGCCTCGACGATCTTCACCGACCCCGAGATCGCCGCCGTCGGCATCGCGGAGCGGCAGATCGAGGCGGGCGAGGTCGAGGCGAACATCGTCAAGCTGCCCCTGGCCACCAACGCCCGGGCGAAGATGCAGGGCTTCAACGACGGTTTCGTGAAGCTCTTCTGCCGGCCGAACACCGGCATCGTGCTCGGCGGGGTGGTCGTCGCGCCCCGCGCCTCCGAGCTGATCCTGGCCGTGTCGCTCGCCGTCCAGCACCGGCTGACCGTGGACCAGATCGCCCACACCTTCGCGGTCTACCCCTCGTTGTCCGGCTCCATCACCGAGGCCGCCCGCCGCCTCATGCTCCCAGGCACCTCGACCATCATCTGAGCCCGGACGACAGCCGTCGCGCACCCTCTGGGCGCCGCGAGCCCGCGGGCGGGTGTTAGGGGAGGCCGCCCGCACGGCTGTGCGGGTCAGGTGAGGCGGGAGCGGACGCGGGTGAGGGCGTCGTGGCCGTGGTGGAGGGCCGCCGCGACGCCGGCCAGCTCGGGCTCGGAGCGCGCGCTGTTCAGCGAGTGCTTCGCCGCCTCGTAGGCGTCCAGCGCGCGCCGCCAGTCCTGGTCCACGCCGCCCGTGCTCATGTGGTTGATCTTGTAGTCGAAGTCGAGCGCGTCGATCTCCTCGCCCAGCCTGATCACGTTCTCCTCCGCGGCGCGCCGCGCGTTCGCGAACCGGGCCGCGCGCTCGACCCTGCGCCGGTGCGACAGCCCCCAGAAGATCAGCGTCAGGCTCAGGCCCACGCCGCTGAGGACCACCAGGACCAGGCCGAGCCCGCCCTTCCCCCGGGACGCCGCCGGCTGTGCCGGGTCGCCCGTGTCAGTGTCACCGGCGTCGGCCGGCAGGTCCTCGGTCGTGCCGACCGCGTCGTCGGGGACGTTCTCGGGCTCGCCGAGCGCTCCGGTGAGGTTGACGTCGTCGGCCTGGGTGAACGACGCCTTCTCGACCGTCGCCCCGTGCAGGTCGGCGCCGTCCAGCTCGGCCTGGGTGAACTCGGCCTCCGTGAGGTCGGCCCCCTTGAACACCGCGAACTGGAGCCTGGCCTGCCCGAGCTTCACCTCGCGCATCTTGGCCTTGGTGAAGTCGGCGTTCCTGGCCTGCACCTGGCCCATGGTGGCCTCGTTGAGGTCGGCCCCGATGAGTGTGGCGTCGGTCAGGTTGACCTGGGTCATCTCCGCCCGCGCCATGATCGCCCCGGTGAGGTCGGCGTGCGGGAACTGGGCCTGGCCGGCGTCGGCGTCGGTCAGGACGGCGTCGCGCAGGGTGGCGTGCTTGGCGTGGAGCTGCCCGAGGTCGGCGTTGGACAGGTCGGCGCCGGTGAGGTCGGCGTACTCCAGGTGCGCCTGGGTGAAGTCGGCCTCCTTCATCGAGGCCTTGCGCAGGATCGCCCCGGTGAGGTCCTTCTGGGTGAAGTCGACCTCGTCGAGCTTGGCGTTGGTCAGGTCGGCGCAGCGCAGGCTCTCCGGGAGGGCGGTGCCGCCGGTGAAGTCCTTGCCGCGTAGTTTCAGCCCCGAGCCCGGCTTGCACGGCGCCGCCTGCGCGGTGTGCGCGGTGTGCGCGTGCGTGGTGTGCGCGGCCGCGACGGACGTGCGGGCCGTGGATGAGGACGCCGCCGACACCGGTACGGCGGGGACGGAGAGAACGAACAGCCCGGACATCAGGGCCAGGGGGATGGAACGCAACGCAAGCCTCCTCGACTACTTCGCCGAGTGTGGCAGCTGATCATATACGCGGGGTTGCACCCGCCTTGCAGATCACTTTCGCTGTGGGGCCACCGGTGACACGCCGGCAGGGGACCACGGCCGGTCTTGCTGTCCACGAACGTCCGCCTGGTCAGGCGCCGTACGCCGGCGCCGGCATCGCCGCACCACACCCCGCCGCCCCGGCGCCGACCCCACCCAGCACCACACCGGCCAAGGGGCCATCCCCGGTGGTGCTGGGGACCTCGGGAGCGGGGGCGTGTGCCGGCCCAGTGGGGAGGACGCCTGCCGGAAGGTGCTGGGGACAGTCGGGAACGGGGGCGTGTGCTGGGGGGAAGGCGGGAGCCCCGGCGTGGTCACGCCGGGGCTCCGGGTTTCGAGTGAAGGAGGGCTACCAGTCGCCGCCGCCGCCGAAGTCGCCGCCGCCGAAGTCGCCACCGCCACCCCAGTCGCCGCCACCTCCCCAGTCGCCGCCGCCGCCGAAGTCGCCGCCACCGGACTCGGCGCCCTGGGCGAAGCCGGCGTCGTACCCGGCGCCGTAACCGCCGCCGCCCCAGCCGCCGAAGGAGCCGCCGAGCATGGTGCCGATGAGCATGCCGGTCATCAGGTCGCCGCCGAAGCCGCCATAGTAGCCCGACGCGTACGGCGCGTACGCGGGGCCGGCGTCCCAGTAAGGACGGCGCTGGCCGTCGACCATGACCTCGCGCATGTGCGGGTCGAAGCCCTGGTCGACGCGCTGGGCGTCGGCCGCGCAGGCGGGCACGTCACGCGGGGCGCCGCCCGGCGGGGCCCACAGGACGTCGCGCACGGACGGGCCGTGCTGCGGGTTGAAGAAGCAGGGGGCGCGACGCTCGGGGAGCGGCTCGTTCGCCACCCGCGCCTTGACGCAGGCGAGGGCGTAACGGCCCTCCTCAAGGGCGGTGGTGACCCCGCGCAGGTCGTCCGCCCGCTTGACCGCGGCCAGCTCGTTCTTGGCCTTCTCGTAGGCGTCCAGCGCCTGCTGCCAGTCGCCGCTGGTCTTGGCCTGGTTGTCGGACACCTTGACGTCGAGGTCGAGCGCGGTGATCTCCTCACCGAACTTGGTGACGTCCTCTTCGACGGTCTGCTTGACCGCGGCGAGCTCGGCGGCCTCGCGGGCCTCGCGCTTGCGCTTCTGGCGGCGGGAGATGAAGAAGATGCCGAGGCCGCCGGCCAGGGCCAGGACGAGGATGCCGATGAGGACGCCGCCGCCCCCGCCGCCCGCCGCGCTGCCCGCCTTGAGCGCACCCTTGGTGTCGCCGCTCGCGGCCTTGTCGACCCGGTTGACGAAGTCCTCCATGCCGGAGACGACGTCCTTGTTGTTGCTGGTGGCCGCGTTGGCGAGCTGGCCTGCCAGACCCGGCTTGCGTATCGCGCTCGACGCCGCGAACAGCGTGGTGCCGTCCAGGACGGCGACGGTGGCCCGCGGACGGCCCTCGGCGGAGAGGGACTGGCCGAGAGTGGTGATCAACCGGCCCGCGGAGGAGCTGTCGGGGACGGTGCCGTCGGCGAGCGCGGCGACGTAGATCTTGCTGTCGGCGCCCTCAAGGGCCTTGCGGATGTCGGAGAGCTCGCCTGAGCTCAGCGACACGCCGGGCCCGACATAGAGGGGGTCGCTCGTCTTCCAGGCGGCGATGATCGTGCCGGGATCCGGCGGGGCCGCGGCCTGGGCCGCGGGCGGCAACGCGAACAGCGTCAGCAGTCCGGCCAGCACGGCCACGAACGTGGCAGTGGCGCGGCGCATCACATGAGTGGTCACGGCTGTATGCCTCCTTCGTCCTACAGGACGAATGGCGGGTCGTCTGAGTTCCTCGGTAGGCAACCGTATATCCACGCGTTCGTGAAGTCCCGGGAGCCGCAGCTCAGGCGTCCTTGATTTCGCAGATGGCCGCGCCCGCCGTGACCGTCTGGCCGACGGTCGCCACCAGACCGGTGATCGTGCCGGCCTTGTGGGCGGTGAGCGGCTGCTCCATCTTCATGGCCTCCAGCACCACGATCGTGTCGCCGGCCTGCACGACGTCGCCGTCGGAGGCCGCCACCTTCACGATCGTCCCCTGCATCGGGCTGACCAGCGAGTCTCCGGTCGTCGCCGCGCCGCCGCCCTTGCCGCCGGCCCGCCGGGACGGCTTCTTGGGCGTGGCCTGGCGCGCCATCGCCGCGGCGGCGGGCAGCACGACCTCCAGGCGCTTGCCGCCGACCTCCACGACGACGCGCTCGCGCTCGACGGGCTCGTCGGCCGCCGTCTCACCGGAGTAGGGCTCGATGACGCCGGTGAACTCGGTCTCGATCCACCGGGTGTGCACGGTGAACGGCTCGCCGGTGAAGGCCGGGTCGGACACGACGGCCCGATGGAACGGCAGGACGGTGGGCATCCCGTCGACGACGAACTCCTCCAGGGCGCGCCGCGAGCGGGCCAGGGCCTCCTCGCGGGTGCGGCCGGTGACGATCAGCTTGGCGATGAGCGAGTCGAACGACTGCGGCACCGTCATGCCGGTCTCGTACCCGGCGTCCAGGCGCACGCCCGGCCCCGCCGGGGCGCGCATCGCCGTCAGCGTGCCGGGGGCGGGCAGGAAGTTGCGGCCGGCGTCCTCGGCGTTGACGCGGAACTCGATCGAGTGGCCGCGAACCTCGGGGTCGTCGTACCCGATCGGCTCGCCGTCGGCGATGCGGAACATCTCGCGCACGAGGTCGAGGCCGGTGACCTCCTCGCTGACCGGGTGCTCGACCTGGAGCCGGGTGTTGACCTCGAGGAAGGAGATCGTGCCGTCCTGGCCGACCAGGAACTCGCAGGTGCCCGCGCCGACGTAGCCGGCCTCCTTCAAGATCGCCTTGGAGGAGGCGTACAGCAGTTCGCGCTGCTCGACGGACAGGAACGGGGCAGGGGCCTCCTCGACGAGCTTCTGGTGGCGCCGCTGCAGCGAGCAGTCGCGGGTGGAGACCACCACGACGTTGCCGTGCCGGTCGGCCAGGCACTGCGTCTCGACGTGCCGGGGCCGGTCGAGGTAGCGCTCGACGAAGCACTCGCCGCGCCCGAACGCCGTGACGGCCTCGCGCACGGCCGACTCGTACAGGTCGGGGATCTCCTCCATCGTGCGCGCGACCTTCAGGCCGCGTCCGCCGCCGCCGAAGGCCGCCTTGATCGCGATGGGCAGGCCGTGCTCGGAGGCGAAGGCGATGACCTCGTCCACTCCGGACACCGGGTCGGAGGTGCCGGCCACGAGGGGGGCGCCGACGGCCTGGGCGATGTGCCGGGCCGCGACCTTGTCGCCGAGCGAGGTGATCGCCGAGGGCGGCGGCCCGATCCAGGTGAGACCGGCGTCGATCACGGCCTGGGCGAACTCGGCGTTCTCGGCCAGGAACCCGTAGCCGGGGTGGACCGCGTCGGCGCCGGACTCGGCCGCGATGCGCAGCAGCTTGCCGATGTCGAGGTAGGTCTCGGCGGGCGACTGCCCGCCGAGCGAGTACGCCTCGTCGGTCATGCGCACATGCAGCGCGTCGAGGTCTTGGTCGGCGTAAACAGCGACGCCGGTGAGGCCCGCGTCCTTGCACGCCCGGGCAATCCGCACAGCTATCTCGCCACGATTGGCGATCAGGACCTTCCGCACCGAGGTCGTCCCTTTCCTCCAGAGGCCTTGCGCGCCTTCAACGGAGTGTAAGCGGCCTTTGATCTGCCGTAAGCCCCTACCCCCCCGCTTACTTGTATGCACCCCCAGATCGTCCGCACGGCCGGATGCCGATAATCGCTCGGTATAACCGGTGCGCCTGAGGGGTGGGACGTCTAAAGTAGGGGCGTTTGGCTACCCACTGTGTGCGACCGATCCCGAAGGAGACCGGCATGAGCCAGAGCTTGCTCGGCGGCGACCCCGCGGAAATGCAGAACATGGCAGCCCAGTTCACACAGCAAGCCGAACAGGTGCGCCAGACGATGGCGGCGCTCGACCGCGAGGCGGCCAAGGTGGGCACCGCGTGGATGGGCCCGGGGGCCGTGCGGTTCGGCGGCGCCTGGCAGAACTACCGCCAGGCCTTCCAGCGCATGTCGGAGGAGCTGGCCGAGGCGTCCCGCATCATCACGACCTACCGGGGCAACATCGAGTCCGCGACCCGTTAGCGCGTTCTCCCGCGAGCGTCTCGCGGGTCATCTCATGACGGCAGAAGCGCCGCAGAAGCGCGACGTCGGGCGGAGGCGGGCGGACGACCGCGGCGCCTCCGTCATCGAGCTGGCGCTCATCATGCCCGTCGTGCTCGTGGTGATCCTTCTCATCGTGCAGTTCGCGCTGGTCTTCCACGGCCGGCAGGTGGCCGACGCCGCGGCCCGTGAGGGGGCGCGGGTCGCCCGCGGCGCGGGCGCCTCCTCCAGCGGCTGGCAGGCGGCCGCCGAGTCCCGCGCGCGCGCCATCGTGCGCACCGTCGGGCCCAAGATGCTCCAAGGGGTGCGGGTACGCGCCTGGCAGAAGGGCGACCAGCGCGGCGTGGTCGTCGAGGGCGACGCCGTCGCCGCGGTCCCCCTGCTCCCCGGCATGACCTTCAGGGTCACATCGACGTTCGGCGGGCCCATCGAGTGCTTCCGCCCCGACGACGGCGACACCGGCTGCCAGTGATCCCGCTACGGGCCCCATAAGGGTCACCCGCGGCCGGCGCCCTCAGGTAAGGGCCCCGGCGACGGGACTACGTCAGGGTGCGGCCGGCGCCACTGTACGAGCTCCAGGGACAGGGCGTGGGGGAGCGCCTTCGGTACGGGCTCCAGGGGTCAGGGTGTGGTCAGTGCGGCCTGGATGGGGGTGGGGGTGCCGGAGGTCACCAGCAGGCCGCGGCCGGGAGGGCCGCCCACGGCGCCGCGCGGCAGGCGGACGTTGAACAGGTCGCCGTCCGCCGGGCTCTGCACCGACAGCAGCAGCCCCGTCCGCGCCTTGCGCGCCTCGGCGACGAACCCCCGGTAGGCGGTCGCCAGGTCCCCGGTGGTGCCGGCGATCAGCAGGGCGTGCTCGCCGTCCCTTCCGCTGCGCAGCGTCTCCTCCAGCGCCTGCCCGAGCGGCGAGTCGGGCGAGATCAGCTCGGCGTCGTCCACGACGACCACGTACCGCTCCCGTTCGCCGATCATGGCGGCGAGGTCCTGCGCGTCGCTGGTGATGACGCCGAGCACGCCGGCCTCCCCTGACAGTTCGCGCAGCGGGCTGCGCCGCGGGGCCACCACGGCGACCGGCGTGTCCTGCGCGAGCAGGAAGCGCGCGGCCGTGAGCAGCGCGGACGACCGCCCCGACCGCGCGGGTCCGGCGATCACCGCGGCCGGCCCCTGCGCCAGCAGGTCGACGCCGAGCGGGGCCAGCGCGTCGCCGCCCGCGCCGAGCAGCGCCCACAGAGGCGAGGGCGGCTTGAAACCGGGGGCGAGGTCGAGCGCCTGCGCCGCGGTGACGCGCATGGGCAGCGCGTCCACCCGCAGCGGCGCGGCGGGCTCGGGCGAGCCCTCGGCGGACGTGCGCGCGAGGGCTTGCAGCGCCGCGACCTGGGCCGGGGTGGACGCGTCATCGCACAACAGGGCGATCTGGCTCTCGACGACGCCCTGCTCGCCGATCGACAGCGCGCGTCCGGGCGGCAGGAAGGACGGGATGCCGCGCGGGGGCAGACCGGCCAGGCCGTAGTCCGCCGGGTCGGCCAGCCGCATGATCAGGCGGTCCTCGAACAGGGTCGAGATCTGGCCGAGCAGGCCCGACCGGTCGGCGGTGACCACGGCGCGCAGTCCGACGGCCGGTCCCTCGCGGAGCAGCTGCATCAGCGAGTCGAGCAGCCGCCCGTAGTCGTAGCCCTCGAAGGCGGCGGTGAAGCCCTCCCACCGGTCGAGCATCAGCACCAGCCACGGCATCCGCAGCGCGGGGTCGGCGTGCGCGGAGCGCCGGACGGCGGCCCTGGCCTCGGCCAGGGAGGCGTACCCGGCCTCGGCGAGGAGTTGCTGCCTGCGGCCGACCTCCTCGCGCAGCCGCGTGAGCAGGCGCTCGACCCGGTCGAGCTGGTCGCGGGTGACCACCGCGCCGCAGTGCGGCAGCGCGACCAGGGGCAGCAGCGAGCCCGACCCGCAGTCGATGGCGTGCAGGTGCAGGTCGAGCGGGGAGGCGTGCGTCGCGATGGCGCCGGCGAGGGTGCGCAGGGCCGTGGAACGCCCGGTGCGGGCCGTGCCGGCGATCAGCAGGTGGCCGCCGTGGGCGGGGTCGAGCACGAGCGTCCTGCGGTCCTGCACCCAGGGCAGGTCGGTGACGCCGAACGGCAGCGGCGGCACCTCACCCTCCTCACCGTTGCCGCCGGTCTCGCCGCCGCGGCGGGCGGGCGGTTCGAGCAGGACCTTGTCGGGGAGCGGCGGCAGCCACGGGCTGGGCTGCTCCTTGATGCCGAGCATCCGGGTGGCGTCGACGACGGCGTCCACCAGGTCGGCGAGGTCGCTCGCGGCCCCGGACTCGGCGGCGGACGGCCGGCCGGACGGGCCGGCCTCCGGGGCGGAGCGGAGCGGATGCCCGAGATCGCGCCAGCCGACCTCCACGACCTTGGGCGCGCCGCCGCGCCGCGCGGCCCGCGGCACCCTGCCGCCGACCCGGGCCGTCTGCACGGCCTGCGCCGCGCCGACGCCGGAACGCACGTAGCACCGGCCGGGCGTGGACTTGGAGATGTGCGCGGCCTCGGGGCCCGCGATGACGTCGGCCGACTCGGAGGGCTCGGTGACGCGCAGCGCGATGCGCAGCGAGGTGTTGGCCTGGATGTCGGCGGTGACCACGCCACCTGGCCGCTGCGTGGCGAGGATGAGGTGGATGCCCAGCGATCGGCCGCGCCGGGCGATGTCGACCAGGCCGTCCATGAAGTCCGGCAGCTCCGACACCATGGCCGCGAACTCGTCGATGATGAGCAGCAGGCGCGGAAGCGGCCGCAGGCCGGTGGAGGACACGCCAGGCGCGCCGCCGCCGCCCGTCTCCCGAGCGAGGCCGCCCGACGCCGGCCCGCCTGGTGTCGTCGGAGCCGGGGGGTGGGTGGGGTGGTCTCTGAGTTCGTGGTAGTCGTCGATGTCCTTGGCGCCCGCGGCGAGCAGCAGGCGTTCGCGCCGGCGGATCTCGGCGGCCAGCGAGGCCAGCGCCCGCTGGGTCAGATGCTCGTCCAGGTCGCTGACCATGCCCACCGTGTGCGGCAGGCGCACGCACTCCTTGAACGCCGCGCCGCCCTTGTAGTCGATCAGCACGAAGGTCATCTCGTCCGGGCGGTTGGCCACGGCCAGCGAGCAGATCAGCGTCTGGAGCAGCTCCGACTTGCCCGCTCCTGTGGTGCCCGCGACGAGCGCGTGCGGGCCGTCGGTGCGCAGGTCGACGCTGAACGGCCCGTCGGCCCCGACGCCGATCGGCACCTCGGTCGTGCGGCCGCCCGCCCGCCACCGGGCCGCGATCGCCCGGCCGGACGGAGTCAGTTCCAGCAGTTCGAGCAGGCGGACGGAGCCGGGCAGCACGGCCGCCGAGTCGTCCCTGCTGACGTCGCGCAGCGGGGACAGCGAGCGGGCGAGGCGGTCGCACCAGGAGGGGGAGACCTGGTCGGCGAGGATCTCGCCGATGGCCTCCAGCCCGCCGCCGCGCAGCCGGACGAAGCCGTCGGCGCCGCACTCGACGACGGTCGCGCACTCCTCGGGCAGCAGCCGCTGGTCCTCGTCGATCGCGATCGTGTACACCCCGGCGCGCGGGCCCTGGCGCAGGACCTGCGGCATGCCGGGCAGGGTGCGCAGCACCTGGGCGCCGTCCAGGATCACCAGCACGTCGTACGGACGGTCGTCGTAGGACGCGTACAGCGGTTCCTCCTCCGTCAGGGAGGACCGTCCCCACCCCTTGGCCGAGGTCAGCGCGCCCAGGCCGTGCGAACCGGGGCCGTGGGAGTCGTCGTCGCCGAGGCGTTCGGCGATCAGCGCGGCCAGCTCGGCGACCCGCTGCGCCGCCGCCTCGGGGTCGGCGCCGATCAGCGCGACGCAGTCGGCGTCCCGGGGCGCGCAGTGCGGCAGCCAGCGCGTCCAGCCCCACTGGGCGGCCCCGTCGGCGTTGGCGGACAGCACGACCACGGCGAGGTCGCGGGGGCTGTGCAGGGTGACGGCCGCGCCGGCCAGCGACCGGGTGAGCCCGAGCGCGACCTCGCGCGCCCCGGTGACGCCGGCCACGCCGAGGCGGCGCATGGCCAGGGAGACCGGCACGGCCCCCGACAGCGGCGGCTCGGGCATCGGCAAGTCGGGCGGCGCTCCGCGCTCGGGCACGAAATCGATCTCGGCGGGCAGGTCGGCCAGCCCGATGCGCAGGCGCAGCGCGTCGGCGTCGTGGCTCCTGCGCTCCCACAGCCTCCTGCGGGGGCCGGTCGCGGTGAGCAGCAGCTCGGCCGGGTCGGGGGAGGCGGCGCGGCGCTCGACCTCGTTGACGGCCCTGGCCTTCTCGACGGCGGTCTCGAAGGCGGCCAGGCGCTCCTTGTACGCCCTCACGGCCTGCCGGTGCTTCTTGCGGCCGTGCCGGCGGTCGCTGATCCACTGGCCGATCATGATCATCGGGGTCATGAGGGCGATCAGTAGGTAGAACCAGACCTGCAGGACCAGCGCCAGCGTGAGCCCGAGGACGGCCGGCAGGCAGGCCGCCAGCAGTTGCAGGCGCGCTCCTTCGCCGCGGCCGGGCTCTGCGGGCGCCTCGAAGCGGCGGCGCCGCTCGGCGGGGCGCAGGCGGGGGGGCCGGTTGTAGGCCAGGCCGCCGTCCGGCAGGGCGTCCAGGTGCGCGTCGGCCGGCTCGGTGGCCCGCAGCACCAGGACGGAGTTGCCGCAGGCGAGCGGCGCCCCCTCGGGCCACGGCCGCGGCGCGTCCACCGGCTCGCCCGCGAGCCTCGGGACGGTGTGCGCGGCGCCGCGCGTCAGGTCGCCGATGATCTCGGCGCCGCGCGCCGGACCCGCGCCGGGGCCGCCCCTGCCCTGGGACGCCCGGCCGCGCGCGCGCTTCCCGGCGGCGCGCCGCGCCCGTCTCGACCGCGTGGACGCGGCCTTGCCGCCGGAGGTGTACACCGGCCTGACCAGGACCTCCTCGGGGGTGACCCGCACCTCCGCGGCCTCCGCCGCCAGGTGGTGGTCCTCGACGCGCACGGCGCAGGAAGGGTCGGATCCGATGACGTGGACGCCGAGGCCCAGCCGGTGCACCGACCCGGCGGCGGGACCGCCCACCACCCTGACCTCGACCACGCCGCCCGGTTCGGCCAGGAGGGTGGACCCCGCGGCGCGCTGGTCGAGCGTGACCAGGTCGCCGTCCCGCAGCGCGGCCGTGACCGGCGCGTCCGGGGCCAGCCGTCTGCCATCCACCCACAGCGACGGCGCCTCGGGCACCGCCCTCGGGCGGGCCTGGCCGCCCAGCCCGTACGGCGCGCGGGCCCGCGGCAGCCGCACGACGTTGCCGTGGCGCTCGGCGGGCGAACCGTCCAGCGCGGTGGCGAGCCCGGCGACCGTGGTCTCGTCGTCGCCGTCGACGACGACGTCACGGTGGCCGTGCTCTGAGACCACGGTAAGCATGATCCGCATGCGACGTCTCCTCCGGGTCCGGCTTCCGCGCCTCAACGTAGCGACGGGAGTTCCGCCGGTCCGGAGGTTTACGTCAACCAGACCCGCGGGTGCCCGTCTTGCTGCTTCCGCACTTTCTCGCCGTCAGGCCGGCGGCGTACCACTCGCCGCCCGACTCTTTCTCGCCCGGCCGTGGTGCTCGCCGGGTTGTCGCCGCCGCTGTAGTAGTGAAGCCGGTGCTCGTCGTGGGTGACCCGCTTCCCGCCATGCTCGCGAGTCGCGGCGCCGAGGAGATTCTGCATCACGAGTTGCCCACAGGTCTTGTGGGTGAACCTGTGGACAACGACTCAACCTGTGGATAACTAGATGGCCTTGTGGCGTGATTTCCAGTCTTAAAACGGATATCTGGTTATGATCCGGGCGGCGGCGGGCCGGGGGATAACCGCCTGGCGCTGTGGATAACGCTGTGTACATCCTCTTGTGGTAGATGGTCCGGGTAAGCGTGAGGGAGCCTTCATGTCGCAGTACGTCCAGGTACAGGTGGCGATCGACGACCGTGTCAAGGCCGGCGAGCTGGCCGCGTCGGCGGTCGGCGCCCGGCTCGCCGCCTGCGCGCAGATAGTCGGGCCTGTCATCAGCGTCTACCGGTGGAAAGGCCGGGTGGAGACGGCCGAGGAGTACCTGCTGCTCGTCAAGACCACCCGCGAGCGCTCCGGTGAGCTGACCGAGCACATCCGGCGGGCGCATCCGTACGAGACCCCGGAGATCATCTGCCTGCCCGTCGAAGGCGGTCTCGGGGCCTACCTGCGCTGGATCGACGAGGAGACCCGGCCGGCTGAGGAGGAGACCCCGCCGGGCCCGGAAGGTGAAAGGCGGGCAACGGGCGGTTAAGATACCGGTCCGTTGGGGAAACCAGAGTGGTAAGTGTGACTCTCGATACCGGCGATACAAAGGTGATTATCAACCGAAATATCGACGCCATCGGGGTCGCGGGGGCATTGCGATTCTTGACGCTCCCGTTGACAGCCGATCCATAGTGGATAAGCATGGGTCCGGTTTCTGTCCCTGCACTTGGTGCAAGCTGCACACAATGGCATGACATTTCCGGCACATAACCCAGCAACCCCCCGTCCTCCATATCCGTGACCATGCCGTCCCGCACCGTGGTCATGCGGTTCATCTCGATCGGCCCCGCGCTGGTCGGTGTCAGCGCATGGTGAGGGTGCCGGCCCGGTCCCTGATTCGGGAGCCCCCCACCCATGAGGATCAGCGAGAAATCCGACCGCGACGGCCGCGCGTCCCTGAGCGCGGAGCGTCCGGGGTCGCCGGGCACGCTGTCCGGGCCGGCCTCCCGAAAGCTTCCCGTGCCGCCCCGCGAGCGCAAACCCGCCCTGGCCGCCCTGGCGCTGCTGCTGGTCCTCGGCGGGGCACTGGGCACCACGCTGCTGGTCATGCGCAGCGGCGACCGCGTGTCGGCCATCCAGATCAGCCGGCAGATCGGTCCCGGCCAGCCGATCGCCGCCGACGCGATGGAAGAGGTCCAGATCGCCGACACCGGCGTGCCATATGTCTCCTGGGTCCATCGCGACGAGGTCGCGACGACGTTCGCCCGGGTCACCCTCCTGCCGGGCACCCTGCTCACCGAGCCGATGACCAGCAGAGACAGCGAGCAGGTGGGCCCCGGCAAGGTCACCGTGGGCCTCGCGCTCAAGGCGGGCCAGGTGCCGCTCGGCCTGCGGGCCGGCGACCACGTCCAGGTGGTGTACGTCCCCGGCTCGGGCCGCGGCACCGCGCAGGGCAAGGTGCTCGCCCCGAGCGCGCTGGTCGAGAGCGTCGGCGACGGCGAGGGCGGCAACTCGGGCCTGGTGTCCATCATCGTGGACGCGACGGTGTCCCCGACGATCGCCATGTACTCGTCGAGCGGCGAGATCGCCCTGGGCAAGCTCGCCGGAGCGGGCTGAGGTGGCACTCATCGCGCTCGCCGCCGACAAGGGGGCGCCCGGGGTCACCACCGCCGCGACTGCGCTCGGCGCGGTCTGGCCGCGGCCGGTGCTGCTCGCCGAATGCGACCCCTCCGGCGGCGACCTGGTCTACCGCCTCCCCGGCGCGGACGGCGGCGTGCTCAACCCCGCCCGCGGCCTGCTCAGCCTCGGCGCGACCGCCCGCCGCGGCCTGCACCCCGAGCAGGTGCACGAGCACACCCAGAAACTCGTCGGCGGGCTGGACGTGCTGACCGGCCTCACCCACGGCGAGCAGGCCGCCGGGCTCACCTGGCTGTGGGGGCCGCTCGGCCGGGCCCTGTCCGCGCTGCCCGGAGCCGACGTCCTGGCCGACTGCGGCCGGCTCGGCGCCCACCCGCAGATGGCCGACCTCATCGCAGAGGCGGAGGTCACGCTGCTGTTCACCCGGCCGAGCCTCGACCACGTGGCCCACCTGCGCGAGCGGCTGGCGCTCATCGGCGGCCAGGTCGGCGTGGTCGTCATCGCAGACCCCCGCTCCTACCGCGCCTCCATCGACGAGGTACGCCGCATCGTCGCCGCCACCAGCAGGGACGTCGCGTTCGTGGCCGGCCTGGCGTACGACCCCAAGGGCGCCGAGCTGCTGAGGGGCCAGTGGGGCGGGCGCCTGGACCGCTCCCTGCTGATCCGCACGGCCCGCGAGCTGGCAAGCCGTCTCGCCGCCCGCGTCGCCCCCGTCCGCGCCGCCGACCCCGTCGCCGACCTGCCCCGTCCAAGATCGGGGGACCGAGCCGGATGAGCATAGATCACACGCTGGTCAAGCGGTTCCGGCAGGAGGTCGGCGACCGGCTGGCGCACCAGCGGCGGCTGGACCAGGCGAGCGGCCTGACCCCGATGTCGGGCGAGGACGAGCGCCAGTTCGCGCGCGCGCTGATCTCCCAGGTGCTCGAAGAGCACGCCCGCAACGAGATCGGCTCCGGGCGCACGCCCCCGACGGCCGATGAGGAGGAGGCCCTGGCGGCGGGCATCCACGCCGCGCTGTTCGGCGTGGGCCGGCTCCAGCCGCTGCTGGACGACCCCGAGGTCGAGAACATCGACGTCAACGGCTGCGACCGGGTGTTCGTCGGGTACGCCGACGGCCAGGAGATCGTGCACGACCCGGTGGCCGACTCCGACGAGGAGCTCATCGAGCTGATCCAGATCCTCGCCGCCTACAGCGGCCTGTCCAGCCGCGCGTTCGACACCGCCAACCCCCAGCTCGACCTGCGGCTTCCCGACGGCTCCCGCCTGTCGGCCGTCATGGACGTCACGGTGCGGCCGGCGGTGTCGATCCGCCGCGCCCGCCTGGGCAAGGTCTTCCTCAGCGACCTGGTCGGCAACGGCACGCTGACCCCCGAACTGGGGCGGTTCCTGTCGGCGGCCGTCGCGGCCAGGAAGAACATCATGATCGCCGGTTCGACGAACGCGGGGAAGACCACGCTGCTGCGGGCGCTGGCCAACGAGATCCCGCCGCACGAGCGCCTGATCACGGTCGAGCGGGCGCTGGAGCTCGGGCTCGACCAGTTCCCCGAGCTGCACCCCAACGTCGTCGCCTTCGAGCACCGCCTGCCGAACTCCGAGGGGCAGGGCGAGATCACGATGGCCGAGCTGGTGCGGCGCTCGCTCCGCATGAACCCGAGCCGGGTGATCGTCGGCGAGGTCCTGGGCGACGAGATCGTCACGATGCTGAACGCCATGACCCAGGGCAACGACGGGTCGCTGTCGACCATCCACGCCAACTCCTCGATGGAGGTCTTCAACCGCATCTCCACCTACGCGCTCCAGGCCGAGGAGCGCCTGCCGATCGAGGCGACGCACATGCTGATCGCGGGCGCCATCGACTTTGTGATCTTCATCGAGAAGCGCAACGACTACCACCGGGGCGGCCGGCTGCGGCGGTACGTCGCCAGCGTCCGCGAGGTCGCCGGCGTCGACGGGCGCGTGCTGTCCTCGGAGGTCTTCGCCCCGGGGCCCGACGGGTACGCCGTCCCGCACGCGCCGATCGCCTGCGTCGACGACCTGGCCGAGCACGGCTACGACCCCACCATGGGAGCGTGGTCGTGATGCCGGCCGGGCTGTTCGACCCACTGACGATCCTCGCGGGCGCGGCCGTCGGCGGCGGCCTGTTCCTGCTCGGCCTGGCCATCTACGGGCTGCGCCCGGCGCCGGCGACGCCCGACCGGTCGGCCAGGCGCCGCGAGCTGGTGCGCCGGCTGTCCACGCGGTCGGCCGTCGCGGGCATCACCGGCGGCCTGGTGCTGGTCGTCACGCGGTGGCCCGTCATGGCGGCCGGGGCCGTCCTGCTCGTGCTGGCCTGGCGCGGCCTGACCGGCGGGGCCGCCGAGGAACGGGCGGCCATGAGCCGCCTGGAAGGGCTCGCCGCCTGGACCGAGTCGCTCAGGGACACCATCGCGGGCGCGGCCGGCCTCGAGCAGGCGATCCCCTCCTCGATCAGGGCGGCGGCGCCCACGCTGCGGCCCCACCTGCGCGCGATGGTCGACCGCCTGCACACCCGGATGCCGCTGCCCGACGCGCTGCGCCTGTTCGCCGACGAGCTGGACGACCCGTCCGCCGACCTGGTGATCGCCGCGCTCATCCTCAACGCCAAGCTGCGCGGTCCCGGCCTGCGCGAGGTGCTCGGCGCGCTCGCGGTGTCCGCGCGCGAAGAGCTGGACATGCGCCGCCGCGTCGAGGCCGAGCGCCGGTCGACGCGCCGCAGCGTGCAGATCGTCGTCGGCACGGCCGTCGCCTTCGCGGCCGCCCTGGTGATCTTCAACCCGTCCTACGTCGCCGAGTACGACTCCCTGCTCGGCCAGGCCGTCCTGGTGATCGTCGCCGGGCTGTTCGGCGCGGGCTTCGCGTGGATGCGGCGGCTCGCGAGGTTCGACAAGCCCGCCCGGCTCCTCGGGCCGGCGACCGGCGCCCCGCTGGAGCGCGAACCGGTGGCAGGGGGTGTGAGCGTCCATGGTTGAGAACACGCTCGCGGGCGCCCTGTTCGGCCTGGGAGTCTTCCTGCTGATCAGGGCCCTCTTCCCGCCGAGGCCGGGGCTGGTGTCCCGCCTGCTCGCGCTCGACTCGGCCCGCGAGTTCGACGACGCGACGCGGCTGCGCCTGGTCAACCCCGACGAGGAGGTCAGCGCCCTGCGCCGCGAGGTCGGCGCGCGGCTCGCGCGGCTGTACGCGGCGCGGGGCTGGGAGGTGCGCTCGACCCGGGCCGACCTCGCGCTGCTCGGCAGGTCCTTCGAGGGCTACCTGGCGACCAAGATGCTGCTCGCGGTGTCCGGTCTGCTCGCGTTCCCGATCTTGGCCGGCTGGCTGGCCCTGATGGAGCTCGGCGTCCCGCTCCAGGTGCCGCTGTGGGCGGCGCTGATCGTGGCCGTCGTCTTCTTCTTCCTCCCCGACCTGCAGATCCGCAGGGACGCCGCCGTGCGCCGCCGCGACTTCCGGCACGCCGTCGGAGCCTTCCTCGACCTGGTCGCCATGAACCTCGCCGGCGGCAGGGGCGTGCCCGAGGCCCTGCTGATGGCGGTGTCGGTCGGCGAGGGCGGCGACTCGCGCAACTGGGCGATGGCCCGCATCCGTGAGGCGCTGGCCAACGCCAGGATCATCGGCATCACCCCCTGGCAGGCGCTCGGCCGCCTCGGCGACGAGATCAACGTCGACGAGCTGCGCGACCTGTCCGCGGCGCTCGGCCTGGTCGCCGACGACGGCGCCAAGGTCCGCGCCTCGCTCACCGCGCGGGCCGCGACCATGCGCCGGCGCGAGCTGGCCGAGGTCGAGGGCCAGGCGGGGGAGCGTTCACAGTCCATGCTGGTCGCCCAGCTCCTGCTCTGCGCCGGCTTCGTGATCTTCCTGAGTTATCCGGCAGCGATGAAGATGTTGGGGTCGTAGATGTTCACACCACCGTGGTTCACCTATCTGATCGCCGTACTCCACGTGCGCCTCGACCGCGCCAGGACCGCTCCCTCCCGCGGCGCCTCCGCCGTCGAATGGGTGATCATCACCGCCATCATCGCCGGCGTGGCCCTCGGCCTGGCCACGCTGATCAGGACACTGGTCACGCAGAAGCAGGCCGAGATCCAGAGCAACTTCGGCGGCGGGGGTGGCGGCACCGGCGGAAAGCCGTGACCGAAGCCGTGACCGCGCGCCCAGCGATCGACGAGGGCGCCACCGTGACCGTCACCGCGCGCGGCGTCCCGTCACGCGGGCCGGCGGGAGGCGCGAACCGGTGCGGCCGCACGTGGTGACCGAAGCACCGGCGAGCCCGTCCCGGCGCGGGCGCGACCAGGGGTCGATGGCGGTCGAGACGGTGATGCTGGCCCCGGTCTTCCTGCTGTTCCTGATGTTCCTGGTCGGCGCGGGCCGCGTCGTCGAGGCGCAGGGCGAGGTCAACGGCGCGGCCAGGGACGCCGCGCGCGCCGCGTCCGTCCAGCGCACGCGGGCCGCGGCGGAGCGCGCGGCCCGCGACGCCGCCCGGTCGGCGCTGGACGGGCAGTGCGCCGCCGCGGTCAGCCTCACCGGCACCGACTGGCGCGAGGGCGGCACCGTGCGCGCGAGCGTGAGCTGCGAGCTCAAGCTCGACTTCCTCGGGTTCGGCGCGGCCAGGCGGATGAAGGGCGACTCGGTGGTGCCGCTGGAGCAGTTCAGGAGGGTGGAATGACCCGGGCCCGCCGCGCACCGGGAGACCGCGGGTCCATGTCGGTGTTCGTGGTGATCTTCTCGGTGGTGGTCTTCCTGCTGGCCGGGCTGCTGGTGGACGGCGGCGCGGCGATCAACGCGCGGCTGCGGGCGTCCGACGTCGCCGAGCAGGCGGCACGGGCGGCCGCCGACCAGATCGACGTCGAGAACCTCCGCAGCACCGGCCAGGTCCGCCTGATCGGCGACGAGCGCGCCGTCTGCGGCCGCGCCCGCGAGATCGTCGACGCGCACGACGGTGACGAGATCAAGCTCACGCGGTGCGCGGTCGCCGCCGGACAGGCCGCGGTGACCGTCGCGGTGAGCGCCCGATGGGACGCCATGTTCCTCGCGGCGTTCGGGTTCGCCGGTTCCGACATGTCCGGCACCGCCACCGCGGGCCCCGACCCCGGCGACCAGGAGGGATAGCATGACCGCGTCACGCACACCCCCGGCCCGGCCGCCGTACCGGCAGGCCGCGGCGCCGGTCCAGCGCATCAGGCCCCGGCGGACGTTCGGCGACGTGGTCGCCGGCATCGCCGCGCTCGTCGCGCTGGCCGCCCTCATGGGCGGCGTCCCCTACGCCCTGCTCCGCCTGGCCGGCCCGCCGCTGCCCGCCGACCTGCTCAACGGCGACCTGCTGACCCGGCAGATCAGCACGTCCACGGCCGTCGCCATCCTGGTCCTGCTGGTGTGGCTCACCTGGTTCCAGCTGGTCATCTGCGTGGTCGTGGAGGTCTACTCCGGCATCCGCCGCATCGGCATGCCCGCGCGCGTCCCGCTGTCGGGCGGGCCGCAGGCGCTGGCGAACCGGCTGGTCTCCACCGCCCTGATGCTGTTCACCGTGTCCGCCGCCGCGATCCCGATCGCCGGCATCGGCTCCGCCCCGCCGCCCGCCCGTCCCTCGGTGGTGGCGGCGGCCCTGACCATCCCCATGCAGGAGGAGGCCGGGCACGCGGCGGGGTCCGCGCTGGAGGAGGTCCGCCAGGTCAAGAAGGTCTACGTGGTCCAGCCGCCGCACGGCCGCCACCACGAGAGCCTGTGGGAGATCGCCGACAAGTGCCTGGGGGACGGGCGCAGGTACCCGGAGATCTACCGCCTCAACCAGCACAAGCCGCAGCCCGATGGCACCCGCCTGCGGATGGCCGACCTGATCCGCCCCGGCTGGGTGCTCGACATGCCGGACGACGCCAGGAACGTCCATGTCGTCCCGGTGGACGAACCGCGGGAGACCACTCTCAAGAGGCACCCGGGCGAGCCGGCCGGGCTGGACGGTCACACCCAGTTCCTGTCGTCCGCCGGCGACGCGGACGGCAAGGCCGCCACGCACGAGCGCGCCGGGGCCGACCGGGGCACCGGCGTGACCGGGCTCGGCGGGCGCGGCACGGGGACGGCGGAGGAGGCGCGCCGGCACTCCGGAATCGGCCGGGCCGACCGGACGGCGAAGCCCACCGGTGTCGGCACCGATGGCGGCGTCGCGACCGATGGCGGTGTGCGGGCCGATGGCGGTGACCGGGCCGATGGCGGTGTTGGGACCGAAGGCGGCGTCCGGGCCGAGGGCGGTGTCGGGACCAAGGGCGGTGTCGGGACCAAGGGCGGTGGAGAGTCGGGGGCGGCCGGCGCCGAGGAGGCCGGGAAGCGCGAGGGCGCCGACGGGACCGGCAGCGACGGCGCCGGCGAGACGGCGAAGCGGGGCCGCACCGGAGTGGGCCTGCCACCGGCCGGCCTGCCCGAACGCACCTACCACCTTCCGCCGCCGACCAAGGTGCCCCCCGTCTCGGCCAAGGCGCCGAGGACGGCCGCCACGCCGGCGGCCGAGACGCCCGAGACCCGCGACCACGGCGGCGGCCTTGACCTCCTCGAGTACCTCGCCGGCGGCTCGCTGGCCGCGGCCGGGCTGCTCGCCGCGCTCGGCAGGCGCAGGCGAGAGCAGCTCTGGCACCGCGCCTTCGGCTACCGCATCCCCCGGCCGCGCGGCGACGCCGCCGGCGCGGAGGTCGCGCTGCGCCTCGGCTCCGACGCCCCCGGCAGCCGCATGCTCGACAACGGGCTCCGCCTGCTCGGCAAGCTGCTCGCCGAGCAGGGCCGCGTGCCGCCGACCATCTACGCCGTCCACCTGTCCGCCCGGGGGCTGGACCTGTGGATCCACCCGCCGGAGCCGGACGCGCCCGCGCCGTGGGAGTCGCACGACGGCGGCCGCACCTGGCGGCTGCTCGCCCACGAGGGCCGGGCCATCGACGACCACGCCCTCGCGGACGTGCCCGCGCCCTACCCGGGCCTGGTCTCGCTCGGGGTCACCGAGACCGGCCGCGTCCTGATCGACCTGGAGTCCGCGCAGGGGGTGATCGCGGTCACCGGGCACCGGGTGCGCGACGCCCTGGCCGCGCTCGCCGTCGAGCTGGCCACCAACCGCTGGTCCGACCAGATGCGCATCACGCTCGTCGGCTTCGGCGCCGACCTCGCCATGATCGCCCCGCACCGGGTCCGGGTCGCGGGCAGCCTGGCCGAGGTGCTGCCCGAACTGGAGGCCAGGGCGGAGGAGACGGCCGCCGGCGCCCAGGTGCTCACCGGCCGCATCCACGGGCGGGCCGCCGACCCCGCGTGGCCACCGCACTACCTGCTGTCGGCGATCGCGCCGGACCCCGAGGAGGCCCGCCGCCTGGCCCTGCTCGGCCGCGCCGGAGCCCGCATGGCCGCCGGGTACGTCATCGCCGGGGACATGCCGAACGCCACCTGGAACTGGGAGGTCACAGAGGACGGCAAGGCCAAGATCGCGGCGCTCGGCGTCACGGTCGCCGCCCAGCTCCTGCCCCGCCGGCACTACGACGCGGTCATCGAGCTGTTCCGCACCGCCGAGCGCCAGGAGGGCGAGCCGGTGCGCGAGGAGGAGGCGCCGCGCGAGTTCACCACCACGCCGTCGGTCAACGTGCGCATCCTCGGCCCGATCGAGATCGGGCCGGTGCCGCCGCTGGAGGAGGGCAGGGCCGAGCTGGCGTGCGAGCTGGTCGTCTACCTGGCCACCCACCCCGCCGGCGTGCACCCCGTCGTGCTCGGCGGCATCCTGTGGCCGCGCGGGGTGCAGGCCGTCGTCCGGGACGCGACGATCGCCCGGGTGGCCGACTGGCTGGGCACCGACAGCGAGGGCCGGCCGAACCTGCGCACCGACGACACCGGCCGGCTGCGGCTCGGCCCCGAGGTGCGATCCGACTGGCAGCTGTTCCGCGAGCTCGTCCGCCGTTCCCACAACGACCCCGGCGCGCGGGCCGTGCTGCTGGACAAGGCCCTGGGCCTGGTCCGGGGCCCGCTGCTCAACGGCAGGCCCCGCGGACGGTACGCCTGGCTGGCGGCCGACGAGCTGGAGTACGAGGTGACGGCGAGCGTGGCCGACGCGGCGCACCGGCTGTGCGAGGTGCGGCTGGCCCACGGCGACCCCGAGGCCGCCGTGGCCGCGGTGCGGGCCGGGCTGCTGCTCGCCGCCGACGACGAGGGGCTCTGGCGCGACCTGCTCCGGGCCGCGCACGCCACGGGCGACCCGCTCAAACTGCGCGCGGTCGTGGACGGGCTGCACCGCCGGGCCTCCTCCCATCCCTACGGGGGCGGCATGGCCCCGGAGACCGAGGCGCTGATCGACGAGCTGCTGCCGAGCTGGCGGCTGCACTCGATGCCGTCGGCCTGACGGACAGGCCCTGAGGCCGCGGCCGCGGGCCGCAGGATGCAGGACGCGGTCGTGCGGTCACCGGTCACCGGTCACCGGGTCGCGGGTCCGGACCGGATTGAGGTGAGTCGAGATGAGAGAGCAGAGGTCGCGGTGGTTGGTCGTTTGACCGGAGGCGGGCGGGGTTCGCGTGACTCATGCCGATACGCGCATAACGGTGGTCCGGCCGTCCGGCGCGTGGTTAGCGTCGGCGGCATGCGGATGCGCGCCGCCCTGGCCGCCGTCACCCTGGGCGGGAGCTACCTGCTGGGAGCCGGTTGCGCGGACGTCGGCGCCGAGCGTCCGTTCACCCCGGGCGGCGGCGCGCCGTCCGGCGCCGCCACCGGGCCGTCCTCCGCCGGCGACCGGACACCCGTTCCCGGCGCGCTGTCGACGCCGTGGGCGCAGACCGTGCAGGTCACCCCGGGCCTGACCGTGTCGATCGAGTGGCCCGCCGGGCTCGACGCCGAGCAGCAGGCCATGGTCCAGGCGTTCACCGACGGCTACGTCGGCTCGTGGAAGGCCGTCGCCAGCCAGGGCGAGGACGACACCTACCTCGCCGGCGTCGAAGACCAGGCGAGCCGCGACGCCTACACCTGGGTGCGCGGCTTCGTGGACCGTGAGGAGTCCGCCACCGGGACGGCCAAGCTGTACGCCCTCCGCGTCGCCTCGGTCACCGGGCGCGGCGCCGAGGTCGACGCCTGCGTCGACGAGTCGGGCGTGCGGGTGACCGACGCCGGCAGCGGCCGGCCCCTCGCCCGCCAACCGGCGTGGACCCGGCCGCCCGCGGCCCTGTACCTGCAGGTCGCCGCCGTGCGCAAGGGCGACGACGGAGACTGGCGGATCAGGACCTACATGCACGCGTCCTACCCCCATCAGCGTGCGAAGGAGTGCCGCCGATGAGATCACTGCTGTCGTACGTCCTGGCCGCCACCGTGGTCACGGCGCCGGTCTCCGATCCCGGCGGGCCGATGGGCGAGGGGTACCAGAACGACCGGACGAGCGGCGTCGTCCTGCGCAACTCCAAGATCGTGCTGAGCGGCAACGGGCTCGGCGCCAAGAGCGACGGCTACCGCGTCAAGCGTCCCTGCTGGTACGAGCCGGGGGACGACGCCGACTCCATGCTCGACCGGCAGCAGGACCAGGACGTCAGGCAGTTCTGGTTCCACACCCACCCGGACGGCACCGAGCAGGACTACGACAGGTTCCTCAAGCAGTACAAGGACAAGGTCGGCGAGAACGGCCGCTGGTGGGTGCCCGCGTACAACGCCGCCGACCCCGACGGGCTCTCGTGCTGGACCGGGCTCGAAGGAGCCGTCTGGGTGCCCGAGGGAGGCACCCCGCCGGGCGGCATCACCCTCGCGGAGCTCTACCAGCTCGCCCGGGCCGCGCTGACCGTCCCGGAGCCGCGCATCGTGCTCAGCCCGGACGTCAAGAGCTACGTGAACCTTCCCACCTGGGTGTGGCTGGAAGGGACGGGAGAGACCACACGCTCGGTGACGGCCGAGATCCCGGGGGTCATGTCCGCCACCGTGACCGCCACCCTGTCGCGCGTCGAGATCAAGTCGGGCGCCCCCGCCGGGCGGGCCGAGGTGAAGCAGGACTGCGGCGCGACCGGCCACCCCTATCAGAAGGGCGGAGCCTTCCGCTGCGGCGTGCGCTACCTGCGCGCCTCCGTCGACCAGCCGCGCAAGGTGTACGTCATGTCCGTGACCACCGTCTGGCCGGTCGCGGGCGGCGGCGACGTCGGCTTCGCCTTCCAGCCGGTGCAGGCCACGGCGACCCGGGACGTCCCCGTGGGCGAGGTCCAGACCACCGTCCGCGACGGCTCCGGCGACTCCTGACCGCGGCCGTGCCGCCCGGCGGGCGGCGATCTCACGGTTCGCCGATGGTCTTACCCCGCGACCGCGGTACTTGAGAGGGTGGACCGATGACGACATTGCGTGGCGTTCTGCAGACCCGCACCGCCGACGGAACCGTGCCGGGAGCGGTGGGCCTGGTGGCCCGGGGCGACCGGGTCGAGGTGGAGGCCGTCGGCTCCGCCGACGTCGAAGGCACCTCGCCGATGACCAGGGACACGATCTTCCGCATCGCCTCGATCACCAAGCCCATCGTCGCCGCGGCGGTCATGACGCTGGTCGACGACGGCCGCGTCGCGCTGGACGACCCGGTCGCGAAGTGGCTGCCCGAGCTGGCCTCACCGGCCGTCGTGCGGACGCCGGACGCTCCGGTCGACGACGTGGTCCCGGCCGTCCGGCCGATCACCGTGGAAGATCTGCTCACCTTCCGCGCCGGCTACGGCTTCCCGTCCGACTTCTCGCTGCCGGCGGTCGCGCCGTTGTTCGCGCTGCTCAAGCAGGGGCCGCCGCAGCCGCAGCTCGTCGCGGCGCCGGACGAGTGGATGGCGACGCTGGGCGGCATCCCGCTGCTGCACCAGCCGGGGGACGTCTGGCTGTACAACACCTGCTCCGACATCCAGGGCGTGCTGGTCGCCAGGGTTTCCGGGCGGCCGTTGCCCGAGTTCCTCGCCGAGCGGCTGTTCGAGCCGCTCGGCATGGCCGACACCGGGTTCGAGGTGCCGCCCGGCAAGCTCGACCGGCTCGCCGCCTACTACCGGCCCGGCCCGGCGGGCGGCCTGGAGCGGCTCGACCCCCTCGGCGAGCAGTGGAGCAGCCCGCCCGCGTTCCCGTCCGGCGCGGGAGGGCTGGTCTCGACCGCCGACGACTGGCTCGCCTTCGCCCGGATGCTGCTCGCCGAGGGCTCGGTCGGCGGACGCGAGCTGCTGTCCCGCGAGTCGGTGCGGCGGATGACCACCGACCAGCTGACCCCGGCGCAGCGGGACGCGAGCAGGCTGTTCTTGGAGGGGCAGGGCTGGGGGTTCGGCGGCTCGGTCGACGTCGCGGCCGTCGACCCCTGGAACGTCCCCGGCCGCTACGGCTGGGTCGGCGGCACCGGCACGGCGGCGCACATCATTCCGTCCACCGGCACGGTCGCCATCCTGCTCACCCAGGTGGCGATGACCGGGCCGACCCCGCCGCCCGTGATGCGCGACTTCTGGCGCCACACGGCCGGCGCCTGAGTCTCCGTAGCGACGTCCAGCGCCGCGTAGTCATCTCTCACCGGAAAACCGATCGTCCCGGCGGGCCGCGGTCTCGTACCGTCATCGGCATGAGACTGCTGTCGGTCAATGTCGGCGAGCCGCGGCCCAACCCGTGGAAGGGGATCGGCGCGACGGGCATCGACAAGAGGCCGGTCGAGGGCCCGGTCGCCGTGCTCGATCCCGGGCCCAGGGGCACCGGCGCCGTCGGCCTCGCCGGGGACCGCGTCTACGACGTCGACCATCACGGCGGGTTCGACCAGGCCGTGTACGCCTACGCCCGCGAGGATCTCGACCGCTGGGAGGACGAGCTGGCCAGGAAGCTGACCAACGGCGTCTTCGGCGAGAACCTCACCACCGCGGGCCTCGACGTGAACGGCGCACTGATCGGCGAGCGCTGGCGCGTCGGGCCTCGCGTGGTGCTGGAGGTCTCCGTCCCGCGCATCCCCTGCGGGACGTTCCAGGGGTGGCTGGCGCGCGAAGGGTGGATCAAGCGCTTCACCGAGGCGGCGGTCCCCGGGACGTACCTGCGGGTGGTCGAGCCGGGGGAGATCCGCGCCGCCGACCCGATCGAGGTCGTGTACCGGCCGGGCCATGACGTCACCGTCGCCCTCACCTTCCGCGCGCTGACCCGCGAACCCGGGTTGCTGCCCCGGCTGGCCGCCGCCCACGCCCTCCCTCAGGAGGTTCGCGACCAAGCCCTTCGCCGCGCGACCCCATAGCCCGGCTCGGCCACTCCACGGCGTCCCCGCCTTGGCGGGTGCCCGCCATGCCCGCGGGCGGCCGGGACGACGAGGGACGGGGGGCTCAGATGGCCTGTTCGTGGGTGAGGAGCCAGCGCTTGACGGGGCTGCCGTAGTAGTAGCCGCCGAAGCCGCCGGCGGCGGGCAGCACCCGATGGCAGGGGACGAAGGGCGCGATGAGGTTCTGCGCGCAGGCCGATCCGGCGGCCCGCGCCGCCGTCCTCGGCAGCCCGGCGCGCTCGGCCAGTTCGGCGTACCTCACCGTCGTGCCCGCGGGCACCGCGCGCAGCGCGGCCAGCAGGCGCTGCCGGGTCGGGGAGCCGGGCTGGTCCACCTCCACGCCGTCCAGGGCGAACAGGTCGCCGTCCAGGTAGTCGCGCGCGGCCTGGGCGGGCTTGCCCAGGTCCCGCACCGTCCGGAGCGGGAGCTCCTTGAGCGTGGCGGGCAGGCGCGCGCGCATCTCACCGGGGTCGGCGGTGAACCCGGCCGCCACCAGCACGCCGTCGTGCGCCAGCAGCGACAGCGCCCCGGTCGGCGTCGGCATCACCTGAGCGTCGATGGTCGAGGTCATGACATCTCCTTGTGTGTAGCTGCGTGTGTCACGGGCGTCCGTGCGGGGAGTCACTCCGAAGTCCACAGATGCATGGCGGCGTACGCCCGCCAGGGCCGCCATCGCTCAGCGTCCTCGTCGGGGATGCCGAGCGCGCGCATGGCGCGCCGAAGGCCGAGATCGCCCGCGGGCCAGGCGTCGGGGTCGCGCAGTGCCCGCATGACGATGTAGCCCGTGGTCCACGGGCCGATGCCGGGGATCGCCAGCAGCCGGCCCGCGGCCTCGGCCGGGTCGGCGCCGGCGTCCAGGTCCAGCTCGCCGGACGCCGCCCGCTCGGCGAGCGCCTTGAGCGTCGCGATCCTGCGGCCGGTGAGCCCGAGCCCGGACAGGTCGGCCTCCGCCAGCCGCTCCGCGTCCGGGAACAGCAGGTAAGGCTCATCGGCGCCGTCCGAGGCGACGCCATCGACGGACCCGGAGGAACGGGCGGGATCGGCGGGCCGCGACGGCTCGGCGGGTCTCGCGGGGACGCCCGCGCGGGCGGCGATGCGGCCGAGCAGGGTGCGGGCCCCGGCCACGGAGATCTGCTGGCCCACCACCGCGCGCACCGCCAGCTCGAAGCCGTCGAACGCGCCAGGCACCCGCAGCCCCGGCCTCGCGGAGACCAGCGGCCGCAGCGTGGTCGCGCCCAGCGCGTCGGTGATCGCAGCCGGGTCGGCGTCCAGGTCCAGCAGCCGGCGGCAGCGCGAGACGATCTTCGCCAGGTGGCGCGTGTCGTCGAGGGTCACCGACAGGCTGACGTGCCCGTCGGCCGGGGTGAGCCTGATCACCCCGCCGGGCACCGCGCGGCGGTAACCGTCCTGGCTCGCCGCCTCGACTCCCGGGATGGCCCGCGCGGCCAGGAAGCCGAGCAGCGTCTCGGCGTCGTAGGGAGCGCGGTGGCTCAGCCGCAGTGTGAGGGCGGCCGGTGTGCCGGCGGCGCCGGGCCGTGGTCCCGCGGCCGGTGTGCCGGGGGCGCCGGGCCGTGATCCCGCGGTCGCGCGGCGGGCGGCGACGGGCCCCGAGGGGGTGCGCAGCTCGCCGGGCGCGAAGCCGTACGCCTCCTTCATGGTGGCGTTGAACTGGCGCACGCTCCCGAACCCCGCGGCGAAGGCGACGTCGGTGATCGGCAGTGACGTCTCGGTCAGCAACTGCTTGGCCAGCAGCAGGCGCCGGGTCCGCGCCACCGCCAGCGGACCGGCGCCCAGCTGGGCGGTGAACAGGCGCAGCAGGTGGCGTTCTGTCACGTGCAGCCGCCGGGCCAGCCCGGCCACGCCGTGCTCGTCGGCCACGCCGTCGTCGATCAGCCGGAGGGCCCGCGCCACGAGGTCGGCGGGGACGTCCCAGCCGGGGTCGCCGGGGCTGAGCTCGGGACGGCATCGCCGGCACGGCCGGAACCCGGCCGCCTCGGCCGCCGCGGCGTGCCGGTAGAAGCGGACGTTGCGCCGGGCGGGGGTGCGAGCCGGGCAGACGGGCCGGCAGTAGATGCCGGTGGAGGTGACGGCCGTGTAGAACCGCCCGTCGAACCTGGTGTCCCTGGCGCTCGCCGCCCGGTAACAGGAGTCGAAGTCGAGGGTCTGGTGTGGGGTCACAGATCGAGGCTATGCCCTGCTCGTGACGAGGGACCGGCGGAAATCGGACCCGGCTGTGGTGCGGGACCGGCGGTATTCGGACCCGGTTGTGGCGCGGGTCGCACGCGTGCGCCGGGGGCGGTCGCCGGGCGGTGGCACTGCGTACGGGGCCCGCTCCGGCGGCCGCGCAGGCGGCTGACGCGCATGGCCAGGACGGCCTTCCGGCCAGGACGCGGGGCGCCGGCGGGAGCGGGCGCGTGCGGGCTGGACGGGCTGGACGGGCGCTGGGCCACGACGAGGGCGGCCAGCGCGACGACCGCGCCGAGCAGCTGGGCGGCGGTGAGCTCCTGGCCGAGCGCGAGCCAGCCGAGCGCGGTGGCGACCACGGGGCTGAGCAGCCCGAGGAAGGTGACCTTGGTCGCCGGCAGCGACCTCAGCCCCCTGAACCACAGGGTGTAGGCGAGGGCGGAGCCGATGAGGGTGAGGTAGGCGTAGCCGGCGATGTTCTGGCCGGTCAGGGTGGCCGGCGGCGGCCCCTCGACGAGGAGGGTGACGGGGAGCAGCACCAGGCCGCCCGCGACGAGCTGCCAGCCGGTGGTGGCCAGCAGCGGCGCGGGCGACCGCCACCGCTTGCTGAGCACGACGCCGGTCGCCATCACGGCGGCCCCGCCGAGCGCGGCGGCGATGCCCAGCGCGTCCAGCCTGGCGTCGGCCCGCAGGACGAGCAGGGAGACCCCGGCCACGCCCGCGACGGCGGCCAGCAGGACGCGCGGGGTCAGGCGTTCACCCAGCAGCCCGGTGGCCAGCAGTGCGACGAACAGGGGCTGGATGGCGCCGACGGTGGCGGCGACCCCGCCCGGCAGCCGGTACGCGGCGATGAACAGCAGCGCGAAGAACACCCCGATGTTCAGCGCTCCCAGCACCAGGGCGCGCCACCACCAGATCCCCTGCGGCAGGCGGCGGGTGACGCCGACGAGCAGCAGCCCGGCGGGCAGGGCGCGGATCAGCGCGGCCAGGAGCGGGCGGCCGGGTGGCAGCAGTTCTGTGGTGACGAGGTAGGTGGTCCCCCAGATGGCCGGAGTCAGCGCGGTCAGCGACAGGATTCCCAGGCGATTGCTTAGCACTAAGACAAAGTACCTCACCGCTAAGCTATTTCGCCAGTCATTTACCTCACCGCTAAGACATCGGTAGGGTGGACGCGTGGCGGACCATGTCGACCTCGTGCTGAAGCAGTGGGCCGCGCAGCGTCCCGACCTGGACGTCTCGCCGATGGCGGTGATCGGAAGGCTGTCGCGGCTGTACCGGCTGATCAACGCCGAGCTGGGCCGTACGTTCGCCGTGCACGGGCTCGACGCGGCGTCCTTCGACGTGCTGGCCACGCTGCGCCGCAACGACCCGCCGCATCGGCTGACGCCCGCCGGGCTGATGCGCTCCTCCATGGTCACGTCCGGGGCGATCACCCAGCGGCTCGACCGGCTGGAGTCGCGCGGCCTGGTGACCCGCACTCCGAGTGAGTCCGACGGGCGCGGCGTCCACGTGACGCTCACCGACGAGGGCCGCGCCCTGATCGACCGGGTGCTGCCCGACCACATCGAGACCGAGAACCGGGTGTTGTCGGCGCTGACCCGAGATCGCCGCGACGAGCTCGCGGACGCGCTGCGCGACCTGCTGGAGTCGCTCGGCGACACCACGACGGCCCAGTCCTGAACGGCGCCGTCCGCCGTCCGCCGTCCGCCGTCCGCCGGGCGACCGGCGGGGAGGCGGCGCAGGCGCGGCTCGTCCGGCGCCGCCGTGGGTGTACCCGGTGCCGAGGATGTTGTTCGCGTGAAGGTGTCCTCGGCACCGGGTGGTCACTTGGTGGAGATGCCCACTCCGAGGTCGAACTCCCGGTAGACGCGGGCCCAGAAGCCGTCGCGGAGCCACACCCGCGCCTCGGGGTAGGGGCGCAGTGAGTGGCCAAGTTCCTTCTCGGCCTCGATGAGCAGCTCGGTGTCGATGACCGTGGGCAGGAGCGGCCCTGGCAGCAGGTCGCGGATGTTGTCGCGGCCCCGGGTGAGGATCCACTTCTGCGCGACGTGCTCGCCGACCTCCTCGACCCTCGGGCGGCTCGGCCCGAGCTTGGTGACCTGGCCGGGTTGCTTGACGGGCTTGGTCATCGCGGTGCGCCCGGCGAACACCTGGGCGGGCGAGGGCGGCGACGGCGCGGCGGCGGGCACGACCTGGGCGGCGCGGTTGAAGTACGGCCGCAGGAACTCGGCGGTCAGTTCCTCCACCGTGTCGGACTCCCAGACCAGGCGCTCGGCCTGGTTGGTGCCGTACGGCGGCTCCACTCCCCACAGGTGGATGCGCACACCGAACGTCTGGGCGGCCTCCACGGCGGGCACCATGTCCTCGTCGCCGGCGATCAGCACGGTGTCGCTGACGGCATGGTGGCGGGCGAGAGCCTCAAGGTCGCTGCGGATCTGCGCGTCCACGCCCTTCTGCTGGCCGCGGGCGTTGAGGTTGCCCAGGCGCACCTTGACCCAGGGCAGCTGGGCGATCACCCGCTGGTCGACCGTCGGCACCCGGTCGCGGGCGGCGTCGTACCAGTAGACCCGCAGCAGCTCGCCGGGGATGCGCTCCATGGCGTGCTTCTTGAGGGCCTGGATGAGCTCGTCGGCCGCTACGCGGTATTCCTTGCGCTCCTTGGCCCCCAGGATGACCTCGCCCGCCGCAGCGTAGAGATAGCCGACGTCCACGAGGACGGCGTATTTCGCCGCCACGGGATGCGGTGTGAGGTCCGGGATTGCCATGCTCTCCTCCAGGCCTCGGTCCTAGGCGATGATCGGCTGACTATATTCCCCCATTTCTAGATAGTCCCAACTCTCAGCGCGCTTGACACCCACTTCCAAAGATCTAATGAGGCCGTGAGCTTGCCCGCCACGCTCCTGGCCCCGTGAGGAACGCCCTTCTCATCTGATGCGCTGGGTTACGCCATGATTCGCGGCTTCGGACGGGCTGGGAGGGTTTTGCGGCTCTTGTGGCGACAGCGATGACGAGCGCGGCCACCTCCTCCGGAGTGGCGTCTCCGCGAATGATCCTCAGATAGGGCTGATCCATGGACGCCTCCTACAGGGGGATGTTGCCGTGCTTCTTCGGCGGCAGGGTCTGGCGCTTGTTGCGCAGCGCGCGCAGCGCCCTGACGATGCGGACCCGGGTGTCGGCCGGCCTGATCACCGCGTCGACGTACCCGCGCTCGGCCGCCAGGTAAGGATTGGCCAGGGTGTCCTCGTACTGCGTGATCAGACGCGCGCGCTCGGCCTCCGGGTCGTCGGCCCCGGCCAGCTCGCGCCGGTAGAGGATGTTCACCGCGCCCTGCGCCCCCATGACCGCGATCTGCGCCGTCGGCCACGCGAGGTTGATGTCGGCGCCGAGGTGCTTGGACCCCATGACGTCGTACGCGCCGCCGTACGCCTTGCGCGTGATCACCGTCACCAGCGGCACGGTGGCCTCGGCGTAGGCGTAGAGCAGCTTGGCGCCGCGCCGGATGATGCCGTTCCATTCCTGGTCGGTACCCGGCAGGAACCCAGGTACGTCGACAAAAGTCAGGACGGGGATATTAAAGGCATCGCAGGTGCGGACGAATCGCGCCGCCTTTTCCGAGGCGGCGATGTCCAGCGTGCCCGCGTAGCTCATCGGCTGGTTGGCCACCACCCCGACCGACTGCCCTTCGACCCGTCCGAACCCGACAAGGATGTTCGGCGCGAAACCGGCGTGAATCTCCAGAAACTCGCCGTCGTCCAGCACGTGCTCGATCACCTGGTGCATGTCGTACGGCTGGTTCGCCGAGTCGGGGATCAGCGCGTCGAGCTCGCGGTCGGCGTCGGTGACGGTGAGGTCGGCGGGGGAGTCGAACACCGGCGCGTCGTCCATGTTGTTGGACGGCAGGTACGACAGCAGCGTCCGGGCGAACTCCAGGCAGTCGTTCTCGTCGGCCGCCTCGTAGTGGGCGACCCCCGACCTGGAGTTGTGGGTGTGCGCGCCGCCGAGTTCCTCGAAGGTGACCTCCTCGCCGGTCACCGTCTTGATGACGTCGGGCCCGGTGATGAACATGTGCGACTTCTCGCGCACCATGAGCACGAAGTCGGTCAGCGCGGGGGAGTACACCGCGCCGCCGGCGCACGGCCCCATGATGAGCGAGATCTGAGGGATCACCCCGGAGGCGTGCACGTTGCGCTTGAAGATCTCGGCGTACAGGCCGAGCGCGACCACGCCCTCCTGGATGCGGGCGCCGCCGGAGTCGTTGATGCCGACGACCGGGCAGCCGGTCTTCAGCGCGTGGTCCATCACCTTGACGATCTTCTCGCCGAAGACCTCGCCGAGCGAGCCGCCGAACACCGTGAAGTCCTGGGCGAAGACCGCCACGGGACGGCCCGCCACGGTGCCGTACCCGGTCACCACCCCGTCGCCGTACGGACGCTCGGCCTCCATGCCGAAAGCGGACGCCCGGTGGCGGGCGAGCTCGTCGAATTCCACGAAGGAGCCCTCGTCGAGGAAGGCGACCAGGCGCTCGCGCGCGGTCATCTTGCCCTTGGCGTGCTGCTTCTCCACCGCGCGGGCCGACCCAGCGTGGGCGGCCTCGTCGAGGCGTCGCTCCAGGTCGGCGATCTTTCCCGCGGTGGTGTGCAGGTCCACTCCATCGAGGTGTGGAATCGGGTCAGCGCTCATGCCCGTAGGTTAGTCCTCCCCGTCGCGGCACCGGTCAGGCGGCACCGGTCGAACGACACCGCTCAAGCGGGGTTTCGCGCGGTTAGAGTGACGGCATGACCCACTTCCCCGCCGGGGACGGCGCCCCCGCGTCCGCTGACCCCGCCGGACGCGTCGAGGCGGTCCGCACACGAGGGCTGTACAAGCGGTTCGGGCACCAGGTGGCCGTGGCCGGGGTCGATCTCGTGGTACCGCGCGGCAGCTTCGCCGGCCTGGTCGGCCCGAACGGCGCGGGCAAGACCACGACGCTCAGCATGATCACCGGGCTGCTCGTGCCCGACGCGGGCTCCGCCGAGGTCGGCGGGGTGGACGTGTGGCGCGACCCGGTCGCGATCAAGGCTCACATCGGCGTGCTCCCCGAAGGGCTGCGGCTGTTCGAACGGCTCTCGGGACGCGAGCTGCTCATGTACAACGGCCAGCTCAGGGGCATCCCGAAGGACGAGGTCGCCCGGCGCGCCGAAGAACTGCTCAACGTCATGGACCTGGCGGGCTCGGCCGACAAGCTCGTCGTCGACTACTCCACGGGCATGCGCAAGAAGATCGGCCTGGCGGCCGCGCTGCTGCACAACCCGGCGGTGCTCTTCCTGGACGAGCCGTTCGAAGGGGTCGACCCGATCAGCGCGAACACGCTGGTGGAGGTCCTGCGGCGCTACACCTCCTCGGGGTCCACGGTCGTGTTCTCCAGCCACGTGATGGAACTGGTCGAGCGGCTGTGCGACTGGGTGTCGGTGATGAACCTCGGCCGCATCGTCGCCCAGGGCCCGCTGGACGAGGTCCGCGGCGGCCAGACTCTGAACGAGGCCCTGCTCCACCTGGTCGGCGCCAGGGGCAACGGCGAGGAAGGCCTGTCGTGGCTCGGCTCCGAGGAGGGGTCCACATGGCGTGGCTCTTCGTCCGGCTGAAGCTGCGGCTGGTCGCCGGCAACCTGCGCGGCGACACCATGCGGCAGATCGGGTTCGTGGCCACGCTCATCGGCGCGGCGGTGGCGGCGTGCGCCGGCCTGGCGCTGACCAGCCTGCTGAGGTTCGCGCCGCCCGACGTCGCCGTGGACGCGGGCATGGTGGTGTTCACCCTGCTCGCGCTGATCTGGGTGACCGGCCCGCTGCTCGCCTTCGGGGTGGACGAGACGCTCGACCCGGCGCGGCTGGCGCTGTTCCCGCTGACCGCCCGGCAGATGGCCGCCGGCATGTTCGCCGCCTCGGCCACCGGCCCGTGGCCGCTGGCCACCCTGTGCACGCTCCTCGGCGCCGTCGTCGGCCTCGCGCGGGGCGTCTCCGGGGTGCTCATCGGCCTATTGGCGGTCGTCGTCCAGCTCGCGTTCTGCCTGGTCGCCTCCCGGGCCGTCACGACGGGGCTGTCGCGCGTCCTGCGCACCCGGCGGGGCCGTGACCTGCTCGCCGTCGGCGTCGTCTTCGTCATCCTGCTGACCCAGCTGCCGAACCTCCTGCTCAACAGCGGCATCGGCGGCGCGCCGCGCGAGCTGCTGGCCGGCGCGGCCGGCGTGGTGCGCTGGGGGCCGCCCGCGATGGCCGCCCACGCCATCGCCGACGGCGGGCTCGTCGGGCTGGCCGAGATCGCGGCCGTCGGCGTGGTGGTGCTCGTGCTCGGCGACGTGTGGATCGCGGTGCTGCGCAGGACGATGGTCACGTCGGACTCCTCCACCGAGGCCGGGTCGGTGCGCCGCAGCCGCTTCGACGGCCTGCTCCCGGCGGGCCCGCTCGGCGCCGTCGTCGCCAAGGAGCTGAAGTACCTGCGCCGCGAGCCGCGAGGGCGCATGGGATGGATGGCCGCCGTCGGGGTGGCCGGCGTGCTGACGTTCACGCTGAGCGGCGGCCCGACCGGCGCGGCGAATCCGTCACTGAGCGTCCTCCCCGCGTGCATCGGAGCGCTCATGATCGGGCTGCAGAGCGCCAACGCCTTCGGCATCGACGGCCGCGCCCTGTGGATGAACGCGATCGTGTACTCCTCACAGCGCGACCTGCGCACCGACTTCGCGGGACGGCACCTGGCCGTCTCGCTGGCCGCGGCCCCGCTGCTCGTCCTGCTGTCGATCGCCGGTGCGGTGGTCGCCGGGCGGCCGGTCTCGGCGGTCCCGGCGCTGCTCGCCTCGCTCGGCCTGCTGCAGATCGCGCTCGGCGTGGGCGCCGTGACCAGCGTGGTCCTGCCCTACGCCTACCCCGAGCGGATCAACGCCTTCAGCAACGCCGCTCCCGGACAGGGCGGCATCGCCTTCGCCGGGTCGTTCGGCGCCATGCTCGGCACGAGCGTGCTGGCGGCGCCCGTGGTGGTGCCGGTGCTGCTCGGGCTGACCTGGGTGTCGGTGCTGGCCGTGCCGTACGGGCTGGCGATCGCCCTGGGCGGCCGGCGGCTGGCCGCGACCATCGGGTACGCCCGCTTCCCCGACCTCCTCGCCGCCGTCTCCCGGGCCTCCTGACCTCCGGGCGGCCGTCTCCCGGGCTCCCGAGCGGCCGTCTCCTGCTTCCTGATCTCAGCGCCGCCGTCGCGGTTCCCCCCGGGGGGGTTTCGGCGGCCGAACGGCGGCTGACCAGTGGTCTAGTCCAATGGATGAGACTGGTATCCAGCGCGTCCGGGTCACTGGATACCCTTCGTGGTATGGCCGCCAACGCATCACAGCAGGCAGAGCGTTCCTCCGTCGAACGGCACAGCGCCGTCTCCGAGATGCCCGACGAGCTGCGCGCCGATGTGCGCATGCTGGGTGAACTGCTGGGCCGCGTCATCGCCGAGGACGGCGGGCCCGACCTGCTGGCCGATGTCGAGCGGCTGCGCAAGGCCGTGATCGCCGCCCGCAGGCGCGAGCTGTCCATCGACGAGGTGGCCGCGATGGTCGCCGAGTGGCCCGTCGACCGCAGCGTGCAGATCGCCCGCGCGTTCACGTGCTACTTCCACCTGGTCAACCTCGCCGAGGAGCACTACCGCATCCGCATCCTGCGTTCCAGGGACACCGGCGAGGCGACGCTGCCCGAGTCGCTCGCCCAGGCCGTCGGCGAGCTCAAGCAGGACCTCGGCGATGACGAGCTCGCGCGGCTCATCGCCGAGCTGGAGTTCCGGCCGGTGCTCACCGCGCACCCCACCGAGGCGCGCCGCCGCGCGGTCGCCACCGCGATCCAGCGCATCAGCGCCCAGCTCGCCGAGTACAACGCGCCCGACCGCGGGGCGCACGAGCGGCGGGAGGCGCACCGCCGCCTGCTGGAGGAGATCGACCTGCTGTGGCGCACGGCCCAGCTCCGGCACACCAAGCTCGACCCGCTCGACGAGGTCCGCACGGCGATGGCGGCGTTCGACGAGACCCTGTTCCGCACCGTGCCGCGCATCTACCGCTCGCTGGACGCCGCGCTCGCCGACGGCACCGGCAGACGCGAGCCGCTGGCCAGGGCCTTCATCCGTTACGGCAGCTGGATCGGCGGCGACCGCGACGGCAACCCGAACGTGACCGCCCGGGTCACCAGGGAGGCCGTGCTCATCCAGGCCGAGCACGTGCTCACCGCCCTTGAGAACGCCGCCACCCGCATCGGCCGCACCCTCACCGTGTGGGACGACGACAGCCCGCCCAGCAAGGAGCTGCGCGAGGCGCTGACCGCGGCGGCGGACGACCACCCCGAACTGGTCGCCGAGCTCGCCAAGCGCTCCCCGCACGAGGCGCACCGCCAGTGGCTGCTGTACGTGGCCGCCAAGATCGCCGCGACGCGCCGCCGTGACATCGACCTGGCCTACCGCTCACCCGACGACCTGCTCGAAGACCTGCGCCTTTGCCGGTCCTCCCTGGTGGAGGCCGGCGCCACGCGGCAGGCGTACGGGGAGGTCCAGCATCTGATCTGGCAGGTGGAGACCTTCGGGTTCCACCTGGCCGAGCTGGAGGTCCGCCAGCACTCCCAGGTGCACGCCGCGGCCCTGCGGGAGGTCGAGACCGGCGCCACCTCCGAGCGCACCGAGGAGGTCCTGGCCACCATCCGCATGATCGCCTGGATCCAGGAGCGCTTCGGCACCCGGGCCTGCTCCCGCTACGTCGTGTCGTTCACCCGGTCGGCGGACGACATCGCCGCCGTCTACCGGCTGGCCGAGCACGCGCTCGGCAGCCGCGCCCCCGTGCTGGACGTCGTGCCGCTGTTCGAGTCCGGGGAGGACCTGGCGAACTCGGCCGACGTGCTCACCGGCATGCTGAGCCTGCCCGCCGTGCACCGGCGTCTGGAGGCCAACGGCCGGCGCCTGGAGGTCATGCTCGGCTACTCCGACTCCGCCAAGGAGCTCGGGCCGGCCGCCGCGACGCTCAAGCTGTACGACGCGCAGGCCGAGCTGGCCGCGTGGGCCGTGGCCAACGACGTGCGGCTGACGCTGTTCCACGGCCGCGGCGGCGCCCTCGGCCGCGGCGGCGGCCCGGCCAACCGGGCCGTCCTGGCCCAGGCCCCCGGCTCGGTCGCGGGCCGGTTCAAGGTCACCGAGCAGGGTGAGGTGATCTTCGCCAGGTACGGCCACCCGGCGATCGCCCTGCGGCACATCGAGCAGGTGACCAACGCCGTGCTGCTCGCCTCGACGCCCTCGGTGGAGTCCCGCACGGCCGAGGCCGCCGCACGCTACCGGCTGCTGGCCGAACGGGTCGCCTCCGCCTCCGAACGGGCGTACCGTTCGCTGACCGAGGCGCCCGGGTTCCCCGAGTGGTTCGGCCTGGTCAGCCCGCTGGAGGAGATCGGCTCGCTGCGCCTCGGCTCCCGTCCCGCCCGGCGCGGCCTCGGCGCCCCCCGGTCCCTGGACGACCTGCGCGCCATCCCGTGGGTGTTCGCCTGGGCGCAGACCCGCGTCAACCTGCCCGGCTGGTACGGCCTCGGCAGCGGCCTGCTCGCCGCCACCCGCACCGGCGCCGCCGCCGAAGCCGCCCCCGGCGCCCAGGCCGGCGACGCCTCGGGCACGCGAGAGCCCGTCCGCGACGCAGCCGTGCCGCCGGGCGAGACCGGCGAGGCGGGCGAACCCGGCCCCGGGCTGGAGGAACTGCGCCGGGCCTACCGCGAGTGGCCGCTGTTCGCCTCGCTGATGGACAACGCCGAGATGTCACTGGCCAAGACCGACCGGCAGATCGCCGCCCGCTACCTCGCGCTCGGCGGCCGGCCGGACTTCGCCGACCAGGTGCTCGCCGAGTACGACCTCACCCGCAAGCTGGTGCTCGCCGTGACCGGCCACTCCCGGCTGCTGGAGAACAGGCGGGTGCTGTCTCGCGCCGTCCAGTTGCGCGACCCCTACGTGGACGCGCTGTCACACCTGCAACTGCGCGCCCTCGCCGCCCTCCGCGCCGAGGACGCCCTCTCAGAGGCCGAGCGCGAACGCCTGGAGACCCTCCTCCTCCTCAGCGTCAACGGCGTAGCCGCCGGCCTCCAGAACACCGGCTGACCCCGCCTCCCGGGTCGGCCTTCGCCGGAAGCTCACACGGATACGACGGTCAGCACGTTCTCCAGGCCCTTGAAGTCGGCGCCGTTGCGCGTGTAGAGGGGGATGCCTCGGGCGGATGCCACGGCCGCGATCATGAGGTCCATCTTCCGGGGGCGAGGATCGCGGTCGGCGGCGATGGTGAGGGCCACGAGCGTCCCGTATCGGGCGGCGGCGTCCCCGTCGAAGGGCAACGGCGCGAAGTCGGTGACGGCGGCACCGAGCTTCTCCATGCGTGCGGCTCTGGTCCCGGCGTCCTTGGCCATCGCTACCCCCTGCTGGAGCTCGGCGAGAGTGATCGCGGTGATCTCGGGGAGTGTGGGCAATTGTGCCGGATCGATCACATCAAGATCGATATAGGTGCAGGTGTCCAGCACTCCCGACTTTTCACGATCCAGCATGGTTGTTCGCCCAAGGGTCGTCATCGTCGCCGACACGGTCTTCCGTGCCGAAGAACTCGTCGGCTTCCCGGCGCATGCGTCCGTGATCCACGTGCGGCAGCCGGCGATGGCGGGCGACCAGTTCTTCGGCGGTCAGGCGCCTTCTGCGTGCCACGGGGCGCAGCTCGGCGACCTCCACGCCATTGCGAGTGATGTGGTAGGTCTCGCCCGCCTCCACGGCATCCATGACGGCTGCGGAGTTGTTGCGGAACTCCCGCTGCGTGATGGTCTTCATGTCACCAATGTAGCTCGCCGTGTCCTGCAGTGCTACACCGTTGTCCGCCTGATAGTCAAAGAAGACGGCGACGCGCTCGATCACGTTGTCTCCATAAAAAGCCCCGCCAGTCCCGGAGGACGGCGGGGAGTAATGATGTCAGTGTACGCAACTCCCTATGGCAAACGTAGCTTCGCTGCAATGCGATCATGCGCTGAACGTAAAAACTCTTTCACTGTAAGTGTCGCTCCTCTGTCGGCCATGGCGGTGGTGAGGAGCCGAATGGGCGTCACATGAGGTCGATGGTCACGCGGGCGGGGGTGGAGTAGATGTTGAAGCGTTCGCCGCGGAGGAAGCCGACGAGGGTCATGCCGAAGTCTCTGGCCAGGTCGACGGCCAGGGAGGAGGGCGCTGAGACGCCGCAGACCATGGAAATGCCCGCGGCCAGGGCCTTCTGCATGATCTCGTAGCTGGTCCGGCCGCTGACCAGTAGGAGGTTCGCCGAGAGGGGCAGGCGCCCGGACAGCAGCGCCCAGCCGACGAGCTTGTCCACGGCGTTGTGCCGGCCGACGTCCTCGCGCACGGCGAGCAGCGACCCGTCGGCCGTGAACAGGCCGGCCGCGTGCAGGCCGCCGGTCTTGCCGAAGATCCCCTGGGCCTGGCGCAGCCGCTCGGGCAGCCCGTAGAGGACTTCGGCGGGGACCGGCGGCAGCGCCGGCCCGCGCAGGGTGCCGGGGCCGGCTTTGTCGGCGTTGGGCAGGGCGGCGTGGCGGGCGTGGAGGGCGTCGAGGCTGGAGGTGCCGCAGACGCCGCAGGCGCTTGATGTCATGAAATGCCGGTGCATCGTGGGCAGCTCGGGCAGCCCCTGGCCGCGCAGGTGCACGGTGACGGTGTTGTACCTGGCCTCCGGCGGCAGGTCCTCGTCGGTGCAGTAGGCGATCGAGGCGATGTCGTCCGGCCCCGCGATGCCCTCGCCCGACAGGAAGCCGGCCGCCAGCTCGAAGTCCGCGCCGGGCGTGCGCATGGTGATCGCCAGAGTCCGGGTGTCGCCGCCCGCGGCGACGCGGATCTCCAGCGGCTCCTCGGTCGCCAGGTCGTCGCGCCGGTCGCGTACGGCCGCGCCGGACACCTCGCGCACCCGCACCCTGCTCGTGGGCCCGGGGCGCACGCGCCCGACGGTGTCGGTCAGCCGTCCCTGCGGCAGTTCGCCGGTGGTCATGAGGTGGTCTTCCGCAGGGTGACGACGGCGTTGTAGTCGGGAATGCGGGCATCGGGGGAGCGGCGCGAGACGTCCAGCAGGACGTTGCCCTCCGGCCAGTGGATCTGCAGGTTGCCCGGGGTCAGCGGCGCGCGCAGCACCCGGCCGGTGAACCGTCCGGCGGCGCCGAGCAGCTCGACCTCGGCGCCGTCGGGCAGGCCGAGCCGGTCGGCGTCGTACGGGCTGATCAGCACGGCCTCGCGGGTGGCGCCGTTGAAGCCGTCGCGGCGCTCGTGGACCATGCTGTTGAACTGCTTGCCGCGCCGCGTGGCCACCATGAACGAGCCGTCGGGGCGCTCCAGCTCGGGCAGCGCGACGGGCGAGAAGCGCCCGAGGCCGTCGGCGGTGGGGAACCGGCCGCCGGGGCATAGGTGCCGCCCGCCGTACTGCACGTTGTCCCCGAAGTTCGCCAGCGCGGCGATGCCGGCGTAGAACGGCACGGCGTCCTCGATCTCCCGGCGGATCTGCGGCGTGCCGCCCGGATAGCGGACGCTGTCCGCCAGCTCGGGCCGCGCGCGGGCCGCGAGCTCGGTGAAGATCTTCCACTCGGGCCAGGCCTCGCCGACGCGGGGTCCTTCGACCTCGGGGGAGAAGATGACGCGGCGCTCGGTGGAGGTCTCGGTCACCCCGCCGGCCATCTCGTACCGCGTCTGCGCCGGCAGCAGCAACACGTCGCCCTGCGCCTCGACGAGCATCTGGCTGGACAGCACGATGTCGATGTGCACCCGCAGCGGCAGGCGGGCGAGCGCCTCGCGGCAGTACCCCGGGTCGGGCAGCACTTCAAGGAAGTTGCCGCCGGAGGAGATCAGGACGTCCAGCTCGCCGGCGTGCGCCGCGTCGATCATGTCGGTGGCGGTGAGCCCCGGCGCCGTCGGCACCTCGAAGCCCCACCGCTCGGTGAACCTGGCGGCATTCTCGGGGGTGACCGGCAGGCCGCCGGGCAGCCCGGTGGCGTAGGCGCCCATCTCGGCGCCGCCCTGGACGCCGCTGTGCCCGCGGATCGGCATCAGACCGCAGTTGTCGCGCCCGACGAACCCCCTGGCCAGGGCGAGGTTGACGATGGAGCGGACGTTGTCCTCCCCGTAGGTGTGCTGGGTGATGCCCATCGACCACACCAGCACCGCCGACTTCGCCTCGCCGAGCAGCTTGGCCAGCTCGTACATCTGCTCCCGCGTCGCGCCGCTGAGCGCCTCCAGCGACTCCCATGACTGGGCGGCCACCGACCGCCGGGCCTCCTCGAAACCGGCGGTGTGCGCGTCGATGAACGCCTTGTCCAGCCAGTCGTTCTCGACGAGGTGCTTGAGCACGCCGTTGAGGAACCCGATGTCGCCGCCGACGTTCACCCCGAAGAAGTAGTCGGTGATCTTCGTGCCGAACAGCGCGGACTCGGCGTTGGAGGGCACCCAGTAGTTCTGCATGCCGGGCTCGCGGTAGGAGTTGACCATCGCGACGCGGGTGCCGGCCTTCTTGGCGTGGTACAGGTACTTCATGGCGACCGGCTGGTTGTTGGAGGGGTTCGACCCGATGAAGACGATGAGGTCCGAGCCGATCCAGTCGGTGTAGGAGCAGGTGGTGGCCGCCGCCCCGATGCTCTGCTTCAGCGCCACCGTCGAGGGCGAGTGGCAGATGCGCGCGGCGTTGTCGATGGAGTTGGTGCCGAGCGCCCGCACGGCCTTCTGCGCGGCGAAGTAGTTCTCGTTCGGCACGCCCCGGCTGGTGAGGTAGGCGCCGAGCCGCGACCCGGCGTGCAGGTGGGAGGCGGCAAGGTCGAGCGCCTCGTCCCAGCTCACGCGGGTGAAGCCGGGCTCTCCGCCGCGGCGCAGCATCGGGTAGGGCAGCCGGCCGAGGTCGCGCAGCTCGGCGCTGCGCATCCCGGCGAGCCCCGAGACGTCGGTGAGCCGCGCGGGGTCCAGCGGCGGCATGGTGTTCAGCTTGAGCAGGCGCAGCCGGATGTTGCACAGGTGGATCTCGTCCATGGTCCAGTCGCGCATGCCGCGGGTGCCCAGGGCACAGCCGTCGCAGGTGCCCTGGGTGAGGATGCGCCAGGCGTAGCGCCGGTTGCCCTTCACCGACCGGAACGCCTTCCACAGCTCCAGATAGTTGTTGGGCTTGCGCTCGCCGAGGCCGAAAGGCTTCCAGCTCGCCCAGTTACGAGGGTCCAGACGCTTGCTCACCGGACGTTCACCCGTTTCTCGTGCTTGCCGCCGGCCGTTCGCGCGGCTTATTCCATAGCATCGCCTTTTCCCCCGGATCTGACGAACCAGCGGCCCTCGCAGGCGCGGCCGGGGCCGATCGGCGCGCCCCGGTGATGAGGGCGTACCCCGTCGCGGGGCCGTAGTCCCGCGGGCGGTGGGACGTGCGGCGGCGGGAGGGAGGAAGATGGAGGGGTGCCCGATTCGCCGTACACAGATCTCGAACGGCCGCCTCTGTCCGAGGCGGCGCTGACCAGGGCGGTCGTCCGTCCGGGGAGCCTGTGGTCGCGGCTCGCCGTCGTCGACGCCACCGGCTCCACGAACGCCGACCTGGCGCGGGACGCGCGCGACGGCGCGCGCGAGGGCGCCGTGCTGATCGCCGAGTTCCAGGACGCCGGCCGGGGCCGGCTCGGCCGGGTGTGGACGGCCCCGGCTCGTTCCGGGCTGACCTTCTCGATGCTGCTGCGGCCCGCCGTCCCGCCGGCCAGGCAGGGCTGGGTGACGCTGCTGGTGGCGCTGGCCGCCGCCTCGGCCGTGCGCCGTCTCGCCGAGGTGGACGTCCGGCTGAAGTGGCCGAACGACCTGCTCATCGGCGAGCGCAAGCTCGCGGGCATCCTGGCCGAGCGGGTGGGGGACGCCGTCATCGTCGGCATGGGCCTCAACGTCTCGCTGCGGCCCGAGGAACTGCCCGTGGCGACCGCCACCTCGCTGGTCATGGAGGACGCCGAGTGCGCCGACCGTGATCCGCTGATCAGGGCCGTGCTGCGGGAGGTCGAGACGCACTACCGCGACTGGGTGGCGGCCGGCGGCGACGCCGACGCCAGCGGGCTGCGCGCCGCGTACCTCGCGGCGAGCGCGACCGTGGGCAAGGAGGTCCGGGTGGACCTGCCCGGCGAGCGCGTGCTGGAGGGGACCGCCACGGGCGTGGACGCCTCGGGCCACCTGATCGTGCGCGCGGACGGCGCCGACCACTCCCTCAGCGTGGGCGACGTGGTCCACGTGCGCGCCGCCAAGGGCTGAGCCCGCCCGCGGTCCGCGGCTCGCCGCGCCGACCGGTGGGCTGAGGTCCGCCGTGCCGACCGGTGGACCGCGGTTCGCCGCGCCGCCTGGTGGTTGCGGTTCGCCGCGCCGACCGCGCCGTACCGCGTCGTTTACAGACGTGGGGCCGGTCGGCGTGCCACGATTTGCCCCATGGGTCTCCCTGAACATCATCTGACGACGGGGGAGCGGGTCGTCCACTCCTTCCACCCGCACTGGAAGCGCCTGGTGCTGCCGTTCATCGCGCTTCTGTTCGTCGTCGCCGCCTCCAGCGCGGCGTTCCTGCTCATTCCCACCGACTACGAGTACGCGGGCTACGCGTGGATCGCGGTGGCCGTCGTCTCGGTGGTCGCGCTCACGCTGTGGTCGTTCATCCCGTACCTGCGGTGGAAGACGACGTCGTACACGCTCACCACGCACCGGTTCAACATCAGCACCGGCATCCTGAGCAAGTCCGACGACGACATCCCGCTGGCCAAGGTCAACAGCGTGAGCTCCGACCAGAGCTTCGTCGAGCGGATGCTCGGCTGCGGGACGCTCGTGGTGGAGTCGGCCTCGGACAAGGGCGAGATCAACCTCAGGGACATTCCCAAGATCCAGTCGGTCCGGTCGGAGCTGTTCCGGCTGGTGGAGGACGCCGCCGACGGGGACATCGACGGCCGGTGAGACATGCCCAGAAGGTGGCGTAACCTCCTGAAGGTGCGTGAGACCGACACCGTGCGCCGTCCCACGGCGGAAGAGATCGAGCGGCTGTTCGTGGGCTCGACGCCTCGCCATACCCGTGACGAGGTGGCGAGCCTGGCCGGTGTCCCGCCCGAGCTGGCCCAGCGCATCTGGCGGGCGCTCGGCTTCGCCACCCCCGCCGACGACGTCGTGGCCTTCACCGACGCCGACGTGGAGGCGCTGCGCCGCGTGTCCGGCATGCTCGGCGGCGAGATGATCGGCGAGGAGACCGTCGTGCGGATGGCCCGCGCGCTGGGGCAGACCACGGCCAGGCTCGCGCAGTGGCAGTCCGAGATCATGATCGGCGCGATGCTCGACCCGGCGGAGCCGCCCGGGGACGAGGAGCTGGCGGGCGCGGTCGAGGTGACGCGGCGGCTGCTGCCCGACTTCGAGCGCCTGCTGGTGCACGTGTGGCGCGCGCAGCTCGCCGCCGCGGGAACCCGCCTGCTGGCGATGGCAGACGTCAACGCCGAGAGCGCGCCGGGCCGGCCCAGCCTCGCCGTCGGGTTCGCCGACCTGGTGTCGTTCACCCAGGTGTCGCGCGAACTGGACGAGCAGGGGCTGGCCGAGCTGGTGGAGAACTTCGAGGCCAGGACCTCCGACGTGGTCGCCGGGCACGGCGCCCGGCTGGTCAAGACCCTCGGGGACGAGGTGCTGTTCACCGCCCCCACGGCCGAGACGGCGGCGCGCATCGCCCTCGACCTGGTGGACGTGCTCCGCGAGGACGGCAGGGAGGTGCGCGTCGGGCTGACGTACGGGCCCGTCCTGCCGGCCATGGGCGACGTGTTCGGCACCACGGTGAACCTCGCGGCGCGGCTCACCGCCATCGCCCGGCCCTGCACCGTCCTGGTGGACCCGGGCCTCGCCGAGGGCGTCGAGGGCGCCCCCGGCCTGCTGGTCCAGCGCATCCGGCGCAGGCCCGCCCGCGGCCTCGGCATGATCCAGCCTTACGTGCTGCGCCGGTCCTGAACCGGGCGGGACGTCAACGTTGTCAACGCCGATGAGGGCCGATATACGTTGTGCAGGCCGATAGAGGGAGAGACGCACCATGCCGTACGAAGTCCAGGGCGTGATCGCCGGTGGCAAGGGCGAGGCAGTGACGCTGCGGACGGTCATCGTCCCCGACCCCGGGCCGGGCGAGGCGGTCGTCAACGTGCAGGCGTGCGGAGTGTGCCACACCGACCTGCACTACCGCGAGGGCGGCATCAACGACGACTTCCCCTTCCTGCTCGGTCACGAGGCCGCCGGTGTGGTGGAGGCCGTCGGCCCCGGCGTGACGAGCGTCGTCCCCGGCGACTACGTGATCCTCAACTGGCGGGCCGTCTGCGGCAACTGCCGCGCCTGCCTGCGGGGCCGTCCGTGGTACTGCTTCGCCACCCACAACGCCGCCCAGAAGATGACCCTCGCCGACGGCACGCCGCTCACCCCGGCCCTCGGCATCGGGGCGTTCGCCGCCAAGACGCTGGTCGCGGCCGGGCAGTGCACGAAGGTCGACCCCGACGCCCGTCCCGCGGTGGCCGGTCTGCTCGGCTGCGGGGTGATGGCCGGCCTGGGCGCGGCGATCAACACCGGCGGCGTCTCGCGCGGCGACTCGGTGGCCGTCATCGGCTGCGGCGGCGTGGGCAACGCGGCCATCCTCGGGTCGTCGCTCGCGGGCGCGGCGAGGATCATCGCGGTGGACGTGGACGACCGCAAGCTCGACCTGGCCGGCCAGTTCGGCGCGACGCACGTGGTCAACTCCTCGACCACCGACGCCGTCGAGGCGATCCGCGAGCTGACCGGCGGGCACGGGGCCGACGTGGTGATCGAGGCCGTCGGCCGTCCCGAGACCTACAAGCAGGCCTTCTACGCCCGCGACCTGGCGGGCACCGTCGTGCTGGTCGGCGTGCCGACGCCCGACATGATGCTGGAGCTGCCGCTGCTGGACGTCTTCGGCCGGGGCGGCTCGCTGAAGTCCTCCTGGTACGGCGACTGCCTGCCGAGCCGCGACTTCCCCATGCTGATCGACCTCTATCTGCAGGGGCGGCTGAACCTCGACGGCTTCGTGTCCGAGACGATCGAACTGGACCAGGTCGAGGACGCCTTCGCCAAGATGCACCGCGGCGAGGTGCTCCGCTCGGTCGTGGTCCTGTGACCCCGGCGCGCTGCCTCGCGCGGCGGGCCGCGACACGAGGGGAGGGTTCGCGATGACCATCGGCAAGATCGTCACTTCGGGGAAGTTCACGCTGGACGGCGGCAGCTGGGACGTCGACAACAACGTGTGGCTGGTCGGCGACGACCACGAGGTCGTCGTGATCGACGCCGCGCACGACGCCGAGGCCATCCGGCAGGCGGTCGGCGACCGGCTGCTGAAGGCCATCGTCTGCACCCACGCGCACAACGACCACATCAACGCGGCCGGGGCGCTGGCCGACGCGACCGGCGCGCCGATCCTGCTGCATCCGGCGGACGCCGTCCTGTGGGAGATGGTCTACGGCACCGAGCGCGAGTACCGGCCGCTCAAGGACGGCGACGTCATCGAGGTGGCGGGGGCCGCGCTGCACGTGCTGCACACTCCCGGCCACGCCCCGGGCGCGGTGTGCCTGTACGCGCCCGAACTGGGCGCGGTGTTCACCGGGGACACCCTGTTCTCCGGCGGGCCGGGGGCGACCGGGCGTTCGTACTCGTCGTTCGACACGATCATCGGCAGCATCCGCGACCGGTTGCTGGTGCTGCCGCCCGAGACGGTGGTGCACACCGGGCACGGAGATTCCACGAGCATCGGGGCCGAAGCGCCCGATCTTCAACAGTGGATCGCCCGAGGGCATTGACGCAGGTCACGGGCGTGGCGGGGTACGGCACGGCGGTGCGGCGAGGCGCCAAGGCGCGGCATGACCGGGTGAAGGCCCGGTAGTTGTTGCACAGTTCACATAGGCAAGCCTTACCTATGTGAGTTACCTTAGGTATGCCTTACCTACATTGACGTGAAGGGCGTACCCCGCATGTATGTATGCATCTGCCGGGCCGTGACCGAGAGCGACGTGCACGACTGCATCGCCTCGGGCGCCAGGAGCGCGCGACAGATCCGCGACACCACGGGCGCGGGCGCGGACTGCGCGACATGCGTGCGAAAGATATGTGCGATGCTGAAGAGAGCGGAGGAACTGGTCGCGACCGCGTAATTGGGAGGTTGCCCGTGCAGGGGGACAAAGAGATCATCGCTCTGCTGAATGAGCAGCTGACGTCCGAGCTCACCGCCATCAACCAGTACTTCCTGCACGCCAAGATGCAGGAGCACTGGGGCTACACCAAGCTCGCCGCCGTCACCAGAGCCGAGTCGATCGACGAGATGCGGCACGCCGAGGTGCTCACCGACCGCATCCTGTTCCTCGAAGGCCTCCCGAACTACCAGAAACTCGGCACGCTGCACATCGGGCAGACCGTCAAAGAGCAGCTGGCCGCCGACCTGGAGCTGGAGATCGAGGTGGTCCGGCGGCTGCGGCCGGGCGTCCAGCTCATGCGCGAGCGCGGCGACGTCGTCTCCGCCCGGATCTTCGAGGACATCCTCCAGGACGAGGAACACCACATCGACTACCTGGAGACCGAGCTGCAGCTGCTGGAGACCCTCGGCGAGGGCTTCTACCTCCAGCGCTACCTGGACGTGCCGGGCGGCTCCACCTCCTGACCCGCGGGACGCCCCACTCGCCCTCCGCCCCGGATTTCGGTCCCGCCGCGGACCCGTCCGCGTGTCTTCGCCGGCTGGTTCCGGCCGGTAGCCGCGACACGCCGCGCCGTGTTCTCGCCGTTCTCGACGAGGTTCGTGAGCGTACTCCCGGGGCCATCGGGGTAGGAGGTAATGCGGGTGGGGTCGTCCGAGTTTCTGAGTCTTTGCCCAGGTCAATTGGTGGGTCAACGACGAGTCAAACCGCGCGCTGTACCCGGGAAACGATCGCCTAAGGTCCTACGATCGCTTTATGACCTGCGTACTTCTCGCCGAGGATGACACCTCGATCTCCGAGCCCCTGGCGCGCGCGCTGCGCCGAGAGGGCTACCAGGTGGAGGTGAGCCCCGATGGCCCGCAGGCCCTGGAAAGGGCTCTGTCCGGGGGCGTCGACCTCATCGTGCTCGATTTGGGCCTACCGGAAATGGACGGCCTGGAGGTCGCCCGCCGCATCCGCGCCGAAGGGCACGGCACGCCCGTGCTCATCCTGACCGCTCGTGTCGACGAGGTCGACACCGTGGTGGGGCTCGACGCCGGTGCCGATGACTACGTGACCAAGCCGTTCCGGCTTGCCGAACTGCTCGCCCGGGTGCGGGCGCTCCTGCGGCGCGGCACGTCCGAGACCCCCGTGGTCCAGGGCGTGCGCATCGACGCCGACTCGCGCCGCGCCTGGATGGGAGACAAGGAGCTGCACCTGACCACCAAGGAGTTCGACCTCCTTCGCGTGCTCGTCCGCGACGCCGGCAAGGTCGTCACGCGCGAGCAGATCATGCGCGAGGTGTGGGACACCAACTGGTGGGGTTCGACCAAGACTCTCGACATGCACATCTCGTGGCTGCGGCGCAAGCTGGGGGACGACGCCGCCAAGCCGCGCTACATCACCACGGTCCGCGGGGTCGGTTTCCGGTTCGAGCGCGAATAGCCCATAGCTAGATGCGCCGTAGGTTGCTGTCCTCGACCCTGGTGGTCGCGGCCATCGCGGTTCTGCTCCTGGGGGTCCCGCTCGGTCTGGTGGTCACCCGCCTCATCAACGACGAGGCGGTCCAGCAGCTCCGGGCACAGGCCACGCTGCTGCTCAGCCAGGTGGAATACGCCCGCATCGAGGATCGGCCGATCGATCCCGACGAGTTGCAGCGGCAGTACCCCAGCAGGTACGTCCAGATCTTCATCCGCAACAGCCCGACCGTCATCGTCGGAGCCGAGCCGCCGTCCGGCCGGCAGATGACCGAGGAGACCCACTCGGAGAGCGGGGTCTATGTCCGGATAACGCGAGACCGCGCCCAGGTCGAGCGTAATGTCCGGGGATGGCTCATGCTCATCGTGGCCCTCGCCGGGCTGGCGCTGGCCGTCGCCGTGTCTCTCGCCGTCGTGCAGTCACGCCGGCTCACCCTGCCGCTCCTGGATCTGGCGAGGATCGCGGAGCGGCTGGGCTCAGGAGAGGCCCGGCCGAGCAGGCATCGCTACGGCATACCCGAACTCGACCGGGTCGCCGAGGTGCTCGACCGCAGCGCCACCCGCATCGCCGACCTGCTGAGCCGCGAGCGGGAGTTCGCCACCGACGCCTCCCATCAGCTTCGCACGCCGCTCACCGGGCTCACCATGCGCCTGGAGGAGATCGTGGCCGCGGCCGACCAGCCCGCCATCGTGCGCGAGGAGGGCGAGGCGGCGATCGTCCAGGCCGAGCGGCTCACCGCGGTCATCGACGAGCTGCTCGCCGCCGCCCGCAGGCAGCGCCACGCCCAGGCGGAGGCGATCTCGGTGGACGAGGTGCTGCGCCAGCAGGTCACCGAGTGGGAGCCCGCCTTCCGCCGGGCGAGAAGGACGCTCCGCCTGGCCGGCGACCGCGACCTGCGCGCCCTGGTCAGCAAGGGCGGGCTGAGCCAGGTCGTCTCGACGTTGCTGGAGAACTCGCTGGAGCACGGCGACGGGCAGGTGACGATCACCACGGGCAGCTCCGACAGGTCCATCGTGATCGAGGTGGCCGACCAGGGGCCGGGCATCCCCGATCACCTGCGCGTCCGCGTCTTCGACCGCAACGTCAGCGGCGGCGGGGGCACGGGCCTCGGGCTGACGCTGGCCCGCGCCCTCACCGCTTCCGACGGCGGCCGCCTGGAGCTGGTGCGCATGCGCCCGGCGGTGTTCGCGCTGTTCCTGCGGCCCGCCTGCGACACCGCCTGCGAGACCGCCCGTCACCGTGTGGTCAGCGGACCGGCGTAATGCCGGGAGAGTTGCCGTTGGCGCTGGTCTCGGCGCCGTTGACACCGGGGGGAAGCTGCGTGCCGGGGATGCCCTGCGGGGACCGGGCACCGTCGGCGCCGCGCACGCCCGGCTGCGGGGCGGCCTGCTGAGGCGTGGCCTGCTGCGGGGTGGCCTGCTGCGGCGTGGTCTGCTCGGCCTCCGGGAGCCCGGTGTGCGGGTCGACGGGGGGAAGCCCCGGCGGCAGGAACACCCATTTCTTGTACGACCAGAACCGGAACAGCGTGCCGAGGGCCGTGCCGATGAAGAAGGAGATGTTGTAGCTCAGCGGATCGGTCATTTTGAGGGTGTATTCGACGAATCCGATGATCAGCAGAGAGATCAGCAGGCCGATGCCGTTGAGCACGAAGAACAGGAAATACTCCCTGGCCAGGCCGGTCTGCTCGCGGTGGCGCCAGGTCCAGTAGCGGTTGGCCAGGTAGGCCAGGGTGGCGGCCGCCACGGTGGCGAAGGTCTTCGAGGTCAGCGGACCGAGCTCGACGATGTACCGCAGGAAGTTGGTGGATCCCCAGTCGACGGCGAAGGCGACCGCGCCGACGATGCCGAACTTGGCGAGCTCGCGGATGAGCGAGGAGAACTGGTCATACAGACGACGGATGAACTGCACAACGGTCCTTCCTAGGTGTCCGGGAGCCTCATCAGGTTACCTGTGTGCCGGCCGCATCGCGTCTCCCCCGCCAACCTCACCATAAGGACTATTTGCTGAAATATCCGTACTTTCACGGCTAGTAACTGAGGTGGTGCGCTAGGCTGCGCCGCAGATCACAAAGGTGTGCCATGGAGAGGTGGCTCGCAGCGTGCTGCGCCGACTGGTCGCTCTGGGAATCAGCGTCGCCCTGCTGAGCGGTTGTGGCGCGCAGAGCGGAGGCGAGGCTTCCCCGACGCCGGAGCCCGCGGCCGACACCCCGACCGCCCGCACGGTCGCGGAGAGCGAGGCCGCCGCGGCGTTCGAGGTGCTCAAGGAACTCGATGACGCGCGCAAGAAGCGCGACTGCGCCAAGGTGCTGTTCCTGACCACCTCCGCCGCGAACGAACTGGGCGGCCGGGCCTGCGAGGCCACCCGGAACGGCCGCCCGGTTCCCGCGCCCGTGGCGTACGGCGATGTCGAGTACTTCCTGCCCGACCCTCCCGAGGAGCGGCCCTGGTTCGCCGCGCTGGCCCGCAAGCCGCAGCCGTCCTACTTCGTGTTCGCCTACGAGGAGGACCGCTGGCGGCTGGCGTACGGCCCGGTCCGCCTGCTCGGGAACGTGCCAGACCTGGACGCCGACGAGATCACCCGCGCCGTCCCCACTGACGACCCCGAGGACGGGGTGCGCGCCAGGCTCGCGCCGCAGAAGCACCTGGCGTTCCTCTCCGACCGCTTCGGGCTCAGCGGCGTGCGGTTCGCCTCAGGCGACCCGATGAAGGACCTGCTGACCGAGCTGGTCAAGAAGCCGGCCACCGTGCGTCCCGACCGGCTGAGCTACGACATCCAGCTCGTGCCGGCCGACACCAGGGCGCTCGAAGTGGGCGACGGCGGCGGCGCGCTGGTCTTCCATGCCGTCAAGATCGTCTACACGCAGAAGGCGCGCTCCCGCAAGCTGGCCCACCCGCTGTTCGGCGCCGGCGCCGTGCGCGCCTTCACCGGCGGCGCCGGCCGCGCCGTCATCCACGTCACCGAGATCGTCTCGCTCGCCACCAAGGTCGCCTCTGACGGGAAGCTGAAGACCGTGGCCATGTCCCGGGGACTCGCCGACATCACCCGCTGACCGGTGACCGGTCGCGTCCGCGACGGTCACTCCCCGTCCGGCCACCGCGGTACCCGTCCCGGCCGGCGCCCGCGGGCGCCCGTACGAGCCGCCGGGACATGGCGGACCCGTCCGGACCCCTGAGACATGGGGCGGACCCCGTCCGGGACGCCGGGACATGGGCGGCAGAACGGCCACTCGGCCGCCACGGATAGGGTTTGGGCTTGTGACCAGTGTTGTGACCAGGAGGGAAACCCCTCACATCGGGCCAGTCGTCGGCATGGTCGGCGCGGGGCAGCTCGCGCGGATGACCCAGCAGGCCGCCATCGCCCTGGGCGTCGAGCTGCGCGTCCTGGCGAACTCCTTCGACGAGAGCGCCGCGCGGGTGATCGCCGACACCCGGCTCGGCGACTACCGCGACCTTGAGGTGCTGCGCGCGTTCGCCGACGGCTGCGACGCGATCACCTTCGACCACGAGCACGTGCCGACCGGCCACATCGAGGCCCTCGCCGCCGCAGGGCACGCCGTTCACCCTGGGGCGGCGGCCCTGGTGCACGCGCAGGACAAGGCCGTGATGCGCGAGCGCCTCGCCGCGATCGGCGTCCCCTGCCCCGCCTGGACGCGGGTCTCCTCGGCCGACGACCTGGAGGCGTTCGGCAAGGAGCACGGCTGGCCGGTCGTGCTCAAGGCCGTGCGCGGCGGCTACGACGGCCGCGGCGTGTGGGTGTGCTCCTCGGCGGAGGAGGTCGCGGCGGTGCTGGGCAGCGGTACCGAGGTCATGGCCGAGGCGTTCGTGCCGTTCGAGCGCGAGCTGGCCGTGCTGGTGGCGCGCTCCCCGCACGGGCAGGGCGTCAGCTACCCGGTCGTCGAGACCGTCCAGCAGGACGGCATCTGCGTCGAGGTGATCGCGCCGGCGCCCGGCCTCGATCCGGAGGCCGCCGCCCAGGCGCAGCACATCGCCTTGAAGATCGCCAACGAGCTGGGCGTGACCGGCCTGCTCGCCGTCGAGATGTTCCAGCTCCCCGGCGGCAAGGTGGTGGTCAACGAGCTGGCCATGCGGCCGCACAACAGCGGCCACTGGACCATCGAGGGGGCCCGCACCTCGCAGTTCGAGCAGCACCTGCGGGCCGTGCTCGACCTGCCGCTCGGCTCGCCGTCCCTCGCGGCGCCCGTCGTCGTCATGGCCAACGTCCTCGGCGGCGCCGACCCCGGCGTCTTCGGCCGCTACGAGCACGTGATGGCGCACGACCCTGGGGTGAAAATCCACTTCTACGGCAAGGAGGTCCGGCCCGGCCGCAAGATCGGGCACGTCACCGCGTTCGGCACCGACCTGGACGAGGTGCGCGCCCGCGCACGGCACGCCGCCGTCCACCTGGCCACCGGAGAGTACGTCTGATGGCGGGCGCACCCGTGGTCGGCATCGTGATGGGCAGCGACTCCGACTGGCCGGTGATGCGGCTCGCCGCCGAGGCGCTCGGCGAGTTCGGCGTCCCGTTCGAGGCCGACGTGGTCTCGGCCCACCGCATGCCGCAAGAGATGATCTCCTACGGCGAGCGGGCGGCCGAGCGCGGGCTGAAGGTCGTCATCGCCGGCGCCGGCGGAGCCGCCCACCTGCCGGGCATGCTCGCGTCGGTGACCCCGCTGCCGGTGATCGGCGTGCCGGTGCCGCTGAAGTACCTCGACGGCATGGACTCCTTGCTGTCCATCGTGCAGATGCCCGCCGGCGTGCCGGTGGCCACCGTGGCGATCGGCGGCGCCCGCAACGCCGGGCTGCTCGCCGTCCGCATCCTCGCCGCCGCCGACGAGGGGCTGCGGGCGAAGATGCTGGAGTTCCAGGTGTCGCTCAGAGACCAGGCCCACGCCAAGGGCGAACGCCTGCGCGCCGAGGCCGCCACCCTCGCGGAGGGCGACCGCTAGACCGCCGCCCCTGGCTCGGCCCGGCCCGCCGCCGGGCCGCCCGGGGCGGACCGGCCCGACAGATAATCCGCGAAGCCCTATGGACGGCCGAGAGCGCGGTAGTGCCAGCCGGAGGCGCGCCACGTTTCGGCGTCCAGGGCGTTGCGGCCGTCCACGATCTTGCGGGCGGCCACGACCTCGCCGAGCTCGTCGGGGTCGAGGTCGATGAACTCCTGCCACTCGGTCAGCAGCAGCACGACGTGCGCGTCCCGGGCGGCCTCCAGCGCCGAGGAGCCGAACCCGAGTGCCGGATGCGCGCGGCGGGCGTTCTCCAGCGCCACAGGGTCGTACACCGTGACCGCGCCGCCCTGCTCGCGGATCTTCACGGCGACGTCCAGCGCGGGCGAGTCGCGGATGTCGTCGGAGTTCGGCTTGAAGGCCGCGCCGAGCACCGCGACCGTGCAGCCGCGGAACGACCCGCCCGCCAGCTCGCGGGCCAGGTCGACCATGCGGGCGCGGCGGCGCATGTTGATGGCGTCCACCTCGCGCAGGAACGTGAGCGCCTGGTCGGCGCCCAGCTCGCCCGCGCGGGCCATGAACGCCCTGATGTCCTTGGGCAGGCAGCCGCCGCCGAAGCCGAGGCCGGGGTTGAGAAACCGGCCCCCGATGCGCTCGTCGAACGACAGGGCCAGCGACAGGTCCTTGACGTCGGCGTGCGCGGCCTCGCAGACCTCGGCCATCGCGTTGATGAAGGAGATCTTGGTGGCCAGGAACGCGTTGGCCGCCACCTTGACCAACTCGGCGGTCGGGTAGTCGGTGATGATCAGAGGCGTGCCCTCCGACAGCATCGGCTCGTAGACCTCCCGCATCACCTTTTCGGCCTTTTCGGAGACCACGCCGAGCACGATGCGGTCAGGGTGCATGGTGTCGCGGACGGCGAAGCCCTCGCGGAGGAACTCGGGGTTCCAGGCCAGCTCGACGGCGTCCCCGGCGGGCGACAGCCGGACGAGCTTGTCGGCGAGGCGCTGGGCGGTGCCGACCGGCACGGTCGACTTGCCGACGACCAGGCAGTCGCGGGTCAGGTGCGGCGCGAGGGACTCTACCACCGCGTCGAGGTAGGAGACGTCCGCGGCGTACTCGCCCTTCTTCTGGGGCGTGCCGACGCAGATGAAGTGCACGTCGCCGAACTCGGCGGCCTCCTGGTAGGAGGTGGTGAAGCGCAGCCGCCCGGACGCGAGCCCCTGTTGCAGCAGGTCCTGCAGGCCGGGCTCGTGGATGGGCAGTTGCCCGGCCTGAAGGCGGGCGACCTTGTCCGGATCCGCGTCCAGGCCGAGCACTTCGAAGCCCAGCGCGGCCATGCACGCCGCGTGCGTGGCACCCAAGTATCCGGTCCCTAGGACCGTCAGGCGATAGGACACGAGCGTGCTCCTTCCGTGTATCGCTGTCGACCCAATCTTTACCGTAACGTTGCCGAGGCATGTTACCGGGCCCCCACCCGCAGCAACAGTACAAACCGGACATTTCTCCGGAGAGGTGCCTCTCATATACCCCTCAGTAGGACGCCGTATTGTTGGACGTCCTAGTATTTGTCCATGAGCTTCCCTCTCTACGCGCCCGGCGAAGAGCACGTGATGCTGCGCGAGAGCGTCCGGGCCCTCGCCGACGAGAAGATCGCCCCGCACGCCGCCACGGTCGACGAGGCCGGCGAGTTTCCGTGGGACGCCTACAAGGCCCTGGTATCCGCGGACCTGCACGCGGTGCACATCCCTGAGCAGTATGGCGGGGCAGGCGCCGACGCGCTCGCGGCCGTGATCGTCATCGAGGAGGTCGCGCGCGCCTGCGCGTCCTCCTCCCTGATCCCGGCCGTCAACAAGCTCGGCACCGTGCCGCTGCTGCTGTCGGCGTCCGAGGAGCTCAAACAGCGCTACCTCGCCCCCGTCGCGCGCGGTGAGGGCATGTTCTCCTACGCCCTGTCCGAGCCCGAGGCCGGCTCCGACGCGGCGGCGATGAAGACGCGGGCCGTCCGGGACGGCGACCACTACGTGCTCAACGGCACCAAGATGTGGATCACCAACGCGGGCGTGTCGGAGTTCTACACGGTCATGGCGGTGACCGACCCGGACGCCGGGGCGCGGGGCATCTCGGCGTTCGTCGTGGAGAAGTCCGACGAGGGGGTCTCGTTCGGGGCGAAGGAGAAGAAGCTCGGCATCAAGGGCTCGCCCACCCGCCAGGTCATCTTCGAGAACACGCGCATCCCGGCCGACCGCATGATCGGCGAGGAGGGCACCGGCTTCAAGACGGCCCTCGCCACGCTCGACCACACCCGCGTCACCATCGCCGCGCAGGCCCTCGGCATCGCCCAGGGCGCGCTCGACTACGCCATCGGGTACGTCAAGCAGCGCAAACAGTTCGGCAAGCCCATCGCCGAGTTCCAGGGACTCCAGTTCATGATCGCCGACATGGCCATGAAGCTGGAGGCCGCCCGCCAGCTCACCTACGCCGCGGCCGCCAAGTCCGAGGCCGCCATGCGCGGCGAGAAGGTCCCCGACCTGACCTTCTTCTCCAGCGCGGCCAAGTGCGCCGCCTCCGACGCCGCCATGGAGATCACCACCGACGCCGTCCAACTCCTCGGCGGCTACGGCTACACCCGCGACTACCCCGTAGAACGCATGATGCGCGACGCCAAGATCACGCAGATCTACGAGGGCACCAACCAGATCCAAAGAATGGTCATGGCCCGCCAACTCCTCAAGTAACCATCTGAACAGTGAGAACCCGGTCCCGGGGAAGCTCCGGGACCGGGTTCGCCGTATCAGCGGATGATCTTAGGAGCGCGCCTGTTCCGTCCCTGTTCCGTGGGACGCCGCGCGCGGTGCCGGAGACCGCAGGCGGCGGCAATGATCGGAAGGAGCTGGAAGAGGTCGGGATGTGCATCGAGCACAGCGCTCACGCGCGTGTCAGCCCACGCCTCGACCTCTTCGGCCGCTCTCCTGGGTACCTGGACGATGGAAGATTTCGCGGGACTCTTCTTGAGTGCCGCGTCGGCCACGGCCATATCGAGAATGCCCTGAAGGACGAGGAAACCGGTTTGTACGGTCGGCGTACCGAATCGCTGGCTCAGATCACTAATCCACGCTTTTACGTCGGATCGCTTGATGCTCTTGACCTGTCGTCTCGCAAAGGCGGGCGTGACGTGCAGGCGATAGATGTATTTCTAACACATCATTGTTGAGGGGTCAACGATCCGTGTTGCGAGCCGGCGTGCCCCGAGATCACCGACAAACGGGCCAAGCTGTCCTGGACGCGCTGGAACATCCGGATCGAGCTCGGCAACGCGATCTTCGAATATCTGGCACTCCTAACGCGACAACAACACGAACGCGCCGCTCGGCACCCCGTGCGAGGCCTACTACGCGCCGACCCCAGGCCCGATCGCGCCCGGCTCGACGACCGAATGCCCGCGGCTGTTCCCCGAGCTCACCGGCCCATCGCCTCTTTCACCCACAAGATCACTGAGCGCTTGAGAACATCACGCTCGTCTTCCAGCTCAGCGCGGTCCTTCTCCCACGCGGCCTTTGGCGTCTCATGAGTCGTGAAGGGTGCCGGTCTGTGTCACGCCGTGCGTCCCGTCGCCGGCAATGGAGTAATCGGTGCCCCCTAACCCCTGGGCCACGTGACGCGGATTGTTTCGGGTTTGTTGCGGCTGTTGTACGGCCGTTTGTATTTGACCATCAGCATGCCTGAGCGGCGCAAATGCCGCTCTCGGTAGTTCGACCTGAGCTTGGTGCCGAACCAACCCGATTCACGGACCCCGCCGCGCCACGTTGAGGTGTTCGTAACCGTGTTGCGCGTGAGCGCCGGTTCACGGCGAGTTAACTGCGCCCAGCCGCGCGTGAAACATCCGGCTGGCGTCATCGATCTCACCCCACTAGAGGAGGAGTGCATGCATTCTCCCCCCCGCGGCATTCTCGCCGCCAGACGCCGGGCCAATCGACGACGAATGGCCTGGCTGCTGACCCCGATCCTGGTTTTCGTAACAATTGGGGTCAATCCTTCCCCAGCCCAGGCGCTTCCGATCGGTGTAGGAACGCCGGTGCAATTCACGCTCACCGACAACCAGGGTGCGTGGTTCGACACCGGTGCGACGCTGTTCGGCACGCGGTCGCTCGGCGTCGCCGTGACGCCGCGGACCAAGCTCGCGTCGCTGCCGCTGGACACCGACACGCTGCTCAACGGCGATCTCGGCGGCGGCCTGCTCAACCTGCCGCTGCTCAACGGCGACGCACCACTGATCGGCAGCCTCGGCGTGAACGTCAACAGCCTGCTCAATCTCGACCAGCTCAACTCGGCGGTCGACGCGGCGGGCGGCCTGCTCGGATTCCTGAACCCGACGATCCAGCGTGCCAAGACGCAGATCAACCAGCTCAACCAGCAGCTGTTGACCGTGCCGGACAGCAGCGCCGTCCCGCTCGGCAGCCTGCCCGTGGGGCTCGACCTGATGCGCACGCTCAACGAGGTCGCCGCGCTGGCGCCCACGGACCTGAGCCTCGCGCCGAAGGGGAAGTTCGCGGTGGCGGCACCGGCGGCCGCCTCGGCCCACTCGGTGACCAGCCTGATCTGGCCGGTCGGCGCGCCGCCGATCGACCAGAACAGTGCGTTCATCGGCAACGTCGAGGCCAACCTGACCGAACCGGGCCTGTACGCGTGGGCCTGCAAGATCCACCCGTACATGCTCGGCGCTGTGGTCGTGGACGACCCGCTCACGCCCGGCCTGGACTTCGGCAAGAAGCTCAACGTCAACGTCAAGGGCGGCATCGTCGTGCCCAGCTCGGCCGACGTGGTGCAGGAGCTCGTGCAGAAGTTCTTCCGGATCACCACGCCCGACAACTGGCAGGTCTTCAGCAACACGCAGACCAAGAACTGGAACCCCTACTACCCGCCCGCGCCGATCCTGCAGTACGACGCGAACGAGCAGCCGGTGCTCATCCCGAGCCTCGACGCGTACTACAACAGCAAGTTCACCGAGGGCGTCACGCTGCCCGCGCTGACCCAGCGGCCGAGCGTGCCCGGCGTCGGTGAGCTCTGGGTCGACACCCAGATGGAGAAGTACGCCGGCAAGGTCAAGTCCGGTGCGGCGACCAAGGTCGACGTGCAGGGCTGGACCGTGGACCGGAAGGTGGCGCTCCCACAGATCAACCTCAACAACCCGCACAATATGTGGTCGGACCGCGATGGAAAGTACATCTATCAGACGGAATGGTTCTCCGACCGCCTGACCGTGTTCGACCGGACCACGGGTAAGTTCGTGCGAACCATCCAGGTCGGCCCGGACCCATCCCATGTGATGACCCGGACCGACACCGACCAGCTCCACGTCGCCATCAACGCCGGCAACGCGGTGGTCGAACTGAGTCCGGGTGCCACGCAGATCGACAGACGCATCCTGGTGCAGGGTCCCGGCCAGACACCGGCCCACCCGCACGCGCACTGGATGAGCGCCGACGGGCACACCATGGTCACGCCGAACGTCAACCACAACAACTCGACGATCGTCGACGTGCCGTCGGGCTCGATCCAGGAGGCGCAGACCGAGCAACTGCCCATCGCGACCGGTATGATGCCGGACTCCTCGAAGTACTACGTGGCCAACTTCCTCGGCCAGAGCGTCTCGTGCATCTCGCTGGACGGGCCGACGTGCCACAGCGACAGCGGCACGAACGTCGGCTACAAGGCCATCGATTTGTGGGCGAACTACGACATGGTGACCGGGGCGACCACCGGGGGGTTCGGCGGCCTGCCGATCCAGATCCCGGTCAGCCCTGACGGCAACGTGGTGCTCGTGGCGAACACGCTCACGAGCAACATCGCCGTCATCGACACCAAGACCGACAAGGTCATCAAGTACCTGCCGTGCGACTCCGGCTGTCACGGCATCAACTTCGGTGCCAAGCGCGGCGGCGGCTACTACGCCTACGCGTCGAGCAAGTTCGCCAACACCCTCGCCGTGATCGACCCCGACCCCAACGGCGACGGCAACCCCGCCGACTCCACGATCGTCGGCAAGATGGTTCTCGACTCGACCGCGGGCACCGCCGTGGATGACGTCGTCACCGGCTACAGCGGCATGGGCGGGCAGGGCGTGCTCCCCTACCCGATCGTCTACAACGGCTGGGTGCAGAACGCCACGCCGGAGATGGCGAACCAGCTCACGTGTGCCCAGCTCAACCCCATCAACCCGGGGGCCTGCGAGTAACCGCGGGCCCGCACTGCGGGGGAGGGACCGTAAAGCGGACGGTCCCTCCCCCAGACCAGGGCCCCCAATCGCGCACCACCCACGCCGGTCCATTCGGCCGCCGACACGTGGGCGCGTGCATCCCACAGTAGACGAGGAAGTACACCCATGTCTGATACGACCGCGCCGGAGCCCTTCGCGGCCCTCCGGCGCGCCCTCTCCAACGCCTCGCCACCGGTACGGCGGCTGATGCTGATCGGCATGATCGCGCTCTCGATCCTGGTCTCCGGCGCGGCAGTGTTCGCGCCGAAGGCCGCGCAGGCGGCGAACCACACGATCGCGATCAAGAACTTCGCGTTCACGCCGGACGTGCTCAACCTGGCGCCCGGCGACACGGTCACGTTCGTCAACCAGGAGACGGACGGTACCGTCCACTCCATCCGCGGCGACTTCACGTCCCCGGACCTGCCGCCCGGGGCGAGCTTCATGGTCACCGTCACCACCGCCGGCACGTACAACTACTACTGCAGTTTCCACCCGTACATGACCGGCATCATCAACGCCGGAACGGCACCGCCGTCGCCGTCGCCGTCCAAGTCACCGAGCGCGAGCCCGTCGCCGTCCGGCTCACCGAGCGCGAGCCCGTCGCCGAGTGGCAGCCCGGGCACGAGCCCGAGCCCGAGCGTCACTCCGACGACGACGCCGCCGCCCGGCTCCGCGCCCTGCGACAACCCGGCCCTCGGCGCCGCCCAGGGCGATGGCACCCGGCTGGCCGCCTACAACCTGGTCGGCTCCGTCAAGGTGTTCAAGCTGTGCATGTCGCAGACCGACTGGGAGGTCTCACCCGGGGTGGTGAAACAGGCGTACACGTTCAACGGCATAGTGCCCGGCCCCACCATCAAGGTCAACGAGGGCGACCAGGTGCGGGTCATCGTGCAGAACGACCTGCCGGAGCACACGGCTGTGCACTGGCACGGCATGCAACTGCCGAACGCGCAGGACGGCGTACCCGACATCACCCAGCCGCACGTCCTGCCCGGCCAGACCTACACGTACGAGTGGACCGCCAAGTCGACCGGTACGCACTGGTACCACTCGCACATGGGTGGCGGCCAGGTCGGCCGGGGCCTCTACGGCGCGCTCCTGGTGACCCCGACGCTGGGCGACATCGCCGCCGACAAGCACTACACCATCGAGATCGGCGACGGTTCCAACGGGTTCACCTTCAACGGCAAGTCGTACCCGGCGACCGTGCCGCTGACGGCGGCGGTCAACCAGAAGGTCCACGTCCGGCTGATCGGCACGGGCCCCGAGATGATCCACCCGATGCACCTGCACGGGGTGCCGTTCCAGGTCGTGGCCCAGGACGGCAACAAGCTCGCCTCACCGTACACCGTGGACACGCTCAACGTCGGCGTCGGACAGACGTACGACATCGTGTTCCAGCCCAAGGAGCCCGGGAAGTGGTTGCTGCACTGCCACATCTTCTCCCACTCCGAGGGACCCAACGGCATGATCGGCCTCGTGACGGTCGTCAATGTAACGGCGTAATCGCCGGCTGAACCCGCTTCCGAACCCGTGCCGGTCAGCCGTGAGCGCACCTGGCCGGCACGGGCTCCACATACCGATACGCGCAAGGAGTCCGCGCATGAAGCTCGTCCGTGCCGTCACCGCGATGCTCGTCGCCGGCGTCGCCGTCCTGCTCGCCCCCGCCTTGCCGGCGTGGGCTCACGTCACCGTTTCCCCCTCGGTCGCCACCCCCGGCGGCTACGGCACGTTCGCGTTCAAGGTGCCCACCGAGCGCCCGGACACGAAAACGACCCGCGTCGAGGTCGTCTTCCCGGAGAACGCCCAGCTCACCAGCGCCTCCCTGCGCCCCGTCCCGGGCTGGACGGCCACTGTCGCCACCCGGCAACTGCCGAACGCCGCGTCCGCCGGGTCCGACGACGAGGCCGCCGGCAAGGCCGTCACGGGCATCGTGTGGGAGGGCGGCGCCATCAAGCCCGGCGAGTTCCAGCTCTTCGAGGTGTCCCTCGGTCCGCTGCCCACCACGCCCGGCCGGCTCGTGTTCAAGGCGCTGCAGACCTACAGCGACGGTGAGGTCGTCCGCTGGATCGACATCCCGGAGGCCGGCGCGCCACGGCCCGAACACCCGGCGCCGGTGATCGATGTCAAGCCGGCGGACGCGCAGGCCAACGCGCCCGCCGCGGCCGCCCCCACCTCCACCCCCACCGGCGACGGCGTCGCTCGCCTGCTCGGCTGGGCCGGCCTCGCGCTCGGCGCCCTCGCGCTGCTGACGGCGGTCGCGACCGGGCTGCGCCGGCGCACCCCGGTGCCGGCCTCCGCTCCGCTCGCGGAGGCGGACACCGCCGCGCGGCTCTCGCCATGACCCGCACCAGGACGCGCGGCGCGGGGCTCGCCGTCCTCCTCGCAGGGCTCGCCACCGTCGTGTCCCTCGTGGTGGCGAGCCCTGCCTGGGCGCACGCGGAACTGGTCGAATCCGTGCCGGCCAACGGCCAGATCTACCAGGACTCCCCTCGGACGCTGCTGCTGCAGTTCACCGACCCGGTGACCGTGCCGCCGGACGGCGTGCGGCTGTTCGGCCCAGACGGCGCCCGCATCGGCATCGGCGCACCGGTTCACCGCGTGGGCGACGACACGTCGGTGGAGGCCCCGCTGAACGGGAAACTCGCCGACGGCGTCTACACCGTCTCGTGGCGGGTGGTGTCCTCCGACAGCCACCCGGTGCAGGGTGCCTACACGTTCACCGTCGGTACGCCGGGCAGCCGGCCGGCCGACGTCACGCCCGCCGACGATCGTTCCGGCAATGCCGCGACGGCGTACGGCGCCGCCCGGTGGGCCGCGTTCGCAGGGTTCGCCGTGCTGCTCGGCACCGCGTTCTACCTGGTGTGGTGCTGGCCGGCCGGTGCGCGGCGACGGCCGGTCCGGCGGGCGTTGTGGGCCGGCTGGGGCGCCGGCCTCGCCGCCGCGATCGTCTCCGGCCTGTTGTACGGGCCGTACGTGGCCGACAGCGATGTGGCGGGCGTCTTCGACCCGCGGCTGCTGTCCACGACGTGGGACACCGACCTGGGCCGTGCCCTCGGGATTCGCGTCGCTCTGCTGCTCGCCGCGGCGCCCGCGCTCGTCTGGCTGCTGAACCGCTACCCGGACGCGCCGGACCGCCGCACGCGATGGACGGCCGCGGCGGCGGTGCTCGCGGCCGCCGCGGCGCTCGCCACGACCTGGAGCGTCGCGAACCACAGCGTGACGGGCGAGGCCGGCGGGTTCGCCGTGCCGGTCGACGTCGTGCACCTCGTCGCCGGCTCGGTCTGGCTCGGGGGTCTCGTCGCGCTCGCCATGACGCACGTGCCGACCCGCGACACCGTCACCCTGCGCGTGGCGGTGCCCCGGTTCTCGCAGACCGCGCTGGTGTGCGTGGCGCTCATGGCCGCCACCGGCCTGTTCCAGGCATGGCGGCAGGTCGGGTCGCCGCCGACGCTGTTCGCCACCGCGTACGGCCTGGTTCTGCTGGCGAAGGTCGCCCTCGTGATCGTGCTGGTCGCGTTCGGCGCCGTCGCCCGCGGATGGGTCGCCCGCCACTACGGCGCGGGCGGCCACCGGCGCAGCGGCGGCCCTGACCCGCACCAGCTCTACGCGTTCTACCGGCGGCTGCTGGCCGAGATGACGGTGGGCGCCGTCGTGCTCGGCCTGTCCACCGCGTTGGTCGCCATGGAGCCGGCCCGATCGGCGTACGCCGGGCAGAGCTCGACGGCCGCGCCCGCGAATACGGCGGCGCCCGCGAATCGAGCGGCGCCGGTGCCGGCCGTGCCCACACCCGTGCCGTTCTCGGCCGGCTCCGGCCCCACCGCGCGCGGTGCGGTGCTGCTCGTGGTATATCCGCCCAAGGTGGGGCCGGCGCAGCTGCACCTGTCGGTGCTCGACCCGAACGGCGCGCCGCTCAACGTGCCGGAGGTGCACGCCGCCATGACCCTCACAGATCGGGACCTCGGGCCGATCCCCGTGCAGCTCCAGGGCGCCGGCGGGCACTACATCGGCCAGCTGAACCTGCCGTTCCCGGGGCGCTGGCAGGCCGTTCTCACGGTCCGCACCACGGAGACGGACCAGGCCACGGTTCGCGTCGGGGTCGACGTGAGCGCCTGAAGGGCGGATTCGGACAAGCCACGCGGCACGCGGGCCGAGATCGACACGGCGGTCGCGGACGCGCAGTGCCGGGCCGAGACCGCCGCACGGTCTACGTCGAGGCCCAGCAGCGGGTCATCGACCGCGATCGTGCCCGGCTCGGCGTCATCAGGTCGCTCAGCGCGGCCCGTCTCGCCAACTCCGCGAAGGTTCTCGGCCCTCAGCTCAAGTAGTGAACTCGGGCTTCGGGTTCATGAGGAAGTCGTGGTGGGAGATGTTCCAGGCGTACGCGCCGGCCATGGCGAAGGCGACGACGTCGCCGACGGCGAGTGCGGCGGTGACGTGGCGGGCGAAGACGTCCTTGACCGGCGCCCAATGCCCGCATGCCCGCACGGCATTGCCGATCAGCTCCGACGCGACCAGCCGAGCCGACTCGGCCATCTCGATGTCCACTCCCGCGGTCGTCAGGACCTTTAACGTCACCTCCCGCACGGCCCGCAAGTTCTCCTCGCACACGTTCATATGCACCACAAAGCCGCCTGGCCTGCCGGCCAGATAGAACCCCAAGGCGGCTTCTGCCTGCTCTTCCGTGTAAATAGCTCGATCAGGTAGGTGCCGCCGATCATCACCAGCAGGAACAGCTTGTGCTCCTCCAGCCGGATGTTGATGTGGAACAGCGGAGGGTGAGCGTCGATCACCGCGCTGACCCTTTCGTCTGACTAGGTGATGATCTCCTCGGCAGCCCGTTCGGGCACCTGGACGACGGGTGACTCGGCGGGACTGCGCTTGATCACCTCATCGGCGACAGCGAGGTTGAAGACGTCTTCTCCTGACGGCCAGATAGTCTTTCATAACGATACGTGTGGACCTGATACGCCGACGAGATGGCGGCCGATATATCGGCGAAGGCTGTAGGCGGAGATCAGGGGGCCTTGATGACGGAGCCGGCCGTCGACCTGTTTAAGTTCGTCGCATTACGTTCCCCCGATGAACCCGACACCACCCAGACACCCCTCCGCTACATCAAGGACGCACGCCTGAAGAACGTGCAGCGATACCCGCAGCCCAACCCTGACACCGACGCCGGCGACTTCTCCGGCAGCCCCACCGGCGCCGACATCCACACCGCCGTCAAGAACGCCCTCCCGACCATCGCCTCCGTGGCCGACATCCCCGCCAAGAATCGCGAGATCGCCCAGGCGTTCGCCCTCAAATCCCCCAACCCGCCCACCGAATCCGCCCGCCGGGTCCGCAACCTGGTCACCCAGGTCCTGCGCCGTGTGCCCCAGACGATGGACGACGTGCACGCCGCCATCCAGGATGGCCTCACCCGCATCGACCCCAAACTTGCACTGGCCGGCTACGCCACCGGCGCCCTCGAAACCGACCTGGCCGAGGCGTTCGACGCCCTCTACCGCGCCTACGTCGCCAAACAGGTCCGCTCCCTCAACCTGGAACCCTGGTTTACCTCCATCCGTGTCCTGCAGGCCGTACGCGGCGTGCACCTGGGCCAGAAGGTGGGCCAGACGCTGCCGCCGCTGCCCGCCGGCGCGGTCCGGATCACCAAGCTGGCCCAGTTCCAGCAGGTGCTGTCCGCCTCCCCCGTGGTGCACCCGATGTTCGCCCTCCTGGTCGGCTACTACCGGCCGTTCAACACAGTGCAGCCGGTCGGCATCGGCGACCTGCTCGTGGTCAAGCAGTTCCTGCGCGCGTACGAGCCGGGCGAGATCGCTCACGTGGAGACCGCTCTCAAGGGGGAGGTGCGCAAGCGCACCCATCGCGTGCTGGACCGCACCGAGGACACGCTGAGCCTGACTTCGGAGACCACCGAGGACACCACCAAGGAGCTGCAGAGCACCGACCGTTTCGAGCTGAAGTCCGAGACCGAGTCGACCATCCAGAATGACCTGAATGTGGAGATGTCCGGCCAGATGAGCGGCCGGTACGGGGCGGTGGAGGTGTCGGCCAGCGCGGGCGTCTCCTACAGCCTTTCCACCTCCGACTCCCGGCGCAGTTCCAACAACTTCGCCAAGGACGTCATCGACCGGTCTCTGTCGCGCATCCAGAAGCGCGTCAAGGAGGAGCGCATCACCCGGCGTACGCACGAGGTCGAGGAGACCAACGTGCACGAGATCAACAACGCTCAGGGCACGGGCCACGTCTCCGGCATCTACCGCTGGCTGGACAAACGGTACGAAGCCCAGGTCTTCAACTACGGCAAACGCTTGATGTTCGAGTTCGTCCTGCCGGAGCCGGCCGCGTTCATCCTGCAGGCGTTCGACCGCAACCGCCGCCCGGACGGGCCGCCCGAGCTGCCGCAGCCGCCCGCCCGGCCCAACCTGGTGATCAGCCAGATCACCAAGGCCACCGTCGACACCTACGCCGGGATCTTCCAGCTCGGTAGCATAGGCCCGGAGCCGGCCCCGGGCACGTCCGTGAGCGAGCCCTTCGTCGGCACCGACCTCGGCGACAAGACCGCCACCGCGCACGAGAAGCGCTTCAACATCCCCGATGGGTACGCGGTGGAGAAGGTCGTGATCTCCGGCGCATACGAGGGCGTCCGCAACGAGCTGATGGGCAAGGACTGGGGTGTCTTCGTTTCCGTCGGCGGTAAGACCGCCAAGGCGCAGCATCCGGAATCCGGCGCCTGGGAGACTCACCAGGAGTTCGCCGACACGACGCTGGACTTCGACCCGCCGCTGACGGGTGCGGTCGGTGTGTCGGTTCTGGCCTACCGAGTGGTCGCGTTCGAGGTGAGCGTGGCCCTGCACATGAAGGCGACCGACCGGCTCCGCCGGGCCTGGCAGATCGACGTGTACAACGCGATCATGGACGCTTGGGCGCGGGCGGACGCCGCCTACCGGGCCGAGCTTGAGGAGTACCGGGATCGGCTGGCCGGGTTCAACGTCAGCCAGGGCGTGGTGATCAGGGGCCGCAACGCGCGGGTCAACCAGGAGATCATCCGTACCGAGCTGAAGAAGAGCTGCCTGGCCATGATCGCCCTGCAGTTCGACTCGCAGGCCAGCGACGACATCGCGTTCGACGCGATGAAGACGCGCCCGGAGAAGATCGAGCAGGCGGCGGTCACCAGGACAGAGGTGGAGACGGTCACCACCACCCATCCCGATCCGAACACCACGGTGACGGTCACCACGACCGCGATCGGGGAGAAGGTCACCACCGCGGACACGCCGATCGACGTGCCGGCGGTCGACGTGGCCGACGCCGTCGAGGAGGGCAAGGTCATCCAGTTCCTGGAGCAGGCCTTCGAGTGGCAGCAGATCACCTACGTGCTGTATCCGTACTTCTGGGGCAGGCTGCCGGAGAAGTGGTTCGACGCGCAGCGGTACTACGACGAGGAGGATCCGCTGTTCGCCCGGTTCCTCCAAGCGGGGGCGGTCCGGGTGCTGGTGGCGGCCCGGCCGGGCTTCGAGTCGGCGGCCATGCACTACCTGCGCACCCGCCAGCCGTGGAGCGGCGGCCCCACTCCCAGCATCGACGACCCCCTCTACGTGGCCGTGCACGAGGAACTGCGCGACCAGCAGGACGACCTGAACGGCGCGACCCCGTACGGCGACCCGTGGGACGTGGTGGTGCCCACCTCGCTGGTCTACCTCCAGCCGACCGCCGAGCTGCCCCGGTTCTAGCCCGATGGACACGCATGGCCACCACGAGGTGCTCCGGCAGGCCACGTACGCCCGGCTGGAACGCGCCTACGCCGACAAGGCGATCAGCGTCAACCTCAACGCCCTGTTCCTGGGCAACTGGCTGGCGGACCTGAGCCAGGTCAACGACCCGGGTTCGACGCTGTTCCAGCAGCTGGCCAGGGACCTGCTGGAGGAGGCGCGCGGCACCGCCCCCGGCCGGATCGCCGCCCGCCTGATGTCGACTCTGATGAGCGCGATCGACGAGCATCCCGCGCCGGGCCGCGCCGTCCAACCCGAGCCCGGCCTGATGGACGAGTTCGGGGCGATGCTCCGCGAACAGATCCGGGAGCTGCTGGAGGCGGCGGCCAAGGCCATCGCCGAGGAGCTCTCCCTCGAATCCACCCTGGGCGAGAACTTGCTCAAAGTGGTCCAGGCGGCGGGTTATCTGCGGTTCGCCGTCCCCGAGAGCAACCCCGACGGCCTGGTCATGCCGTACGAGTCCTATATGGGCATATTTCAGGAACTGTGCCGCCAATACTTCCCGCACGAACATCTCGACCGCCCGCTGTGCTCGGTCTCCTACGGTGAGCCGTGCGTAGTCCAGTGGGGTCCCGCCCACGCCCACCAGCGCGACCGCCTGTATGCCGTGGCCCGCACCCGGTCCGGCGCCGACCCGCACCTGTACGACTACCTGGTCGACGACCGCCTCGTCCTGGCCGGCCGCCTGGCCGACATCGACCTGCACTGGGCGAGCAAGGACCTGACGGCGACGCGCACCCTGCCCAGCCAGGAGCGTGACCTGTGGCTGGCCCGCCTCGGCCACACCCTGCACGGCGTGGAGGACTTCTTCGCCCACTCCACCTTCACCGAGCACGCGGTGTTCGCCACCCTCGGCGTGGAGGGCATGCTGACAGCCCTGCGCGAACGCTCGACGCGGCGGGTCGGGGAGCCGGTTGACGAGCGGAAGGCGATGCTCAAGGTGGCGCGGCGGCTGCAACGCTACTCCCCTGACCTCTACCATCCCTCCGCTGGCGACGGCCTGCCGGAGGACGCCGTGGTCACCGGCTACTTCGACGGCTGGGACACGCTCAACTCGCTGCTGCACCTAGGCGAGGAGGTGCTACGGCCCAAACTGCAGGAGTGGGAGCGCCGCCCATACCGCAGCGTGGTGGAGGTGACGATCCGGAAATTCCTGGAGGTGTACGCCGGCGAGACGGTCGAGGACCTGCTGGACCTGCTCCAGCTCAAACCCCTGGACGCGCCCGACAGCCACGAGGCCCGCGTGCGCCGGGCGTTCAACCGCCTGTTCGAGTACGCCGACCAGGCCAAGGCACGCGGCGAGGCCGTCACCGCCGAGACCCTCACCGAATACGTCAAGCGGGACCCGGTGCTCTCCCTGCTCCACCGCGACCTGATCCGCGACGCCCTGGTCCCCGCCGTGCTCGGGCTGATCAGGACGGTCAAGATCCTCAAAGTGGAATGGACGATCTACAAGGCCGTCAAGTCGATCCTGGAGTTCGCCGAGAACCCCATCGCGTACCTGCTCAAGCCGCTGCTGGCGGACGCCGGCTCCACCCTGGCCAAGACCTGGCTCAAGATCGCCGCCGAGCTGGTGGGCAAGGATATGGCCATCCGCCTCAACTACGTGCTCCTCACCGAACTACAGGAGATCTTCCGAGCCCACCGGGTCGGCTGCCACTCGCTGCTGGCCAAGGACCAGCCGACCGAACCGGTCTTCGACCATATGTTCAGCTGCGCCCGGCACGTGGACTGGTTCATCGTCGACACGCTCTGCCGCTGGAGCGACCCCGAGTGGGTCGCCGACGCCGGCGAGAATCGCAAGTGGGTCCGCTGGGACGAACTGCTCGGCCACTACCTGTGCTCACCCCGCGACGGCCGCGCCGCGCCCCGACGCCGGGTCCGCTGGCGGCACGCGCCCGTGGAGCGGGCGTACACGGTGGCCGGCCCTGCCGACAACCTCGCCACGGTCTACCACCGGCTGACGGCCATGGCCGACGGCTGCGAAGGCGTCGCAGACTACGCCGCGTTCGTGGTCGCCAACCTGGACCTGGACGCCCGCACCAGCATCTTCGTCCGCGACCCGGTCGGCGGCACCAACCTGGACGACCAGGCCGTCACCCGAATCGTCGTAGCCTCCGGCCTGGGTCGCCCCGACGGGCCCGGCCACCGGCTGTATCCGGGGGTGCGGCTCGTGCTGCCCGGGTGGACGACCGTGAGCGTCGACGTCATCGACGAGACCACCTGGTTCGGCGACGTGCTCACCATGTCCGAACAGGAATGGACCGACGCCATCATGACGTACGAGAGCAGCCGCCACACCACCTCCCCACCCGCGTTCTCCCACTACACCCTCACCTTCCACGAGAACGACAAGCCGGTGCTCAAACTCATCGAAGACGCGGCCTCCCTCCGGACGAACCTGGAGGACGCCTACCCCCGCGACTAGAGTCACCAGGGCTCGATACGTGATCGCCCACCGGCAAAGCCCGCCGTGTGGCTCGTTCCTCGTTTGACCGCGACGCTGCACAGCCGCAACCCTGTACGCTGCCAGTGCTCGGCGTCCGGAGTGCGGCCGGCCTGGATCATCGACAGCGGGTTGCCGAACTCAGGAAGTGCCTCTCGTCTTGATGAGAGCAGCACTAGAGGTCATATCTTCTTGATGACGATCGTGTTCGGGACCAGCTTCTCCATGTCGTCCACGTCCGAGGTGAAGACGGTGACCTGCCCCTGCTGCTGTCGCGCGATGACGGCGAGCACGGCGTCGATCGCGTACTTGTGGCCGTGCAGCCGTGCCTCTGCCAGGAGCCGGCGTGCCTGGCGCGCTTCGTCCTTCCCGATGTCGGCGACGTTGAGCCGAGACAGCACCCAATCCCAGCGTTGCTCGGTGATCCTGCCGTCGTACGCCTCGACCACCGTCATCGGAGATGTCACCACCTCCGCCTGCCCTCGGGCTGCGAGGTCGAGCCAGGCGATCATCTTTCGGTCGCCTCGCACTGCCAGGGACAAAGCCTCGCAGTCGAGAACGAAGATTCGCAGCGGCTGCCCGTGCTGGTCGCCGCGCTTGCTCACGCGGCCTCTCCTGAGCGTCTCTTCTCTGATGTGCGGCGGCGCTCGTGTTCGGCGTCGAGATCGTTCAGTTCGTCTATCGCCGCCGCGCGCTCTTCCTCGCTGACCGGGCCATACTCCTCCTCCAGCCAGTTCACCAGCTCCAGCAACCGGTCTCGGTCGCGCTTGAAGCGCAGTGCCTCGGCGACGTACGCCGACAGGCCCCGCTCCGCCGCTTCCGCGCGGATCTCATCGAGGAGTTCCTCGGGGATCGTCACCGTTACTTTCTTAGTCGCCATACAACAGACCATACTCCAGGTATCAACCCGCTTACCAGCGTTTCGGCATGTGTTCGTCGTCTGAGCGAGATGGCCTGACATCACGACAGACCAGGGTGAAGACAGCCCATGGTCGACCGGACCGCTGATCGACGAGGCGCGAGGAGGAGTCATCCATCTCTCCATCCAATGGCCCAGAGCAGACGAGGCATCAACCTTCGCCGCCCGGCCCGCGCACGAGCATGGCCTCGTTGCTACGACCCCCAGAGCCGCCTACGCGCGTAGCCCTGATGGCCGCACCCACCCGTGTTAAGGACTTCTTTGGCCATGGAGGGACTGTGGCTCTGGAGGCCGTCCAGGTTGAGCCGGTGATCCCGATCAACACATGTCGGGGCTTGTCCAGGCAATGATCGTACTGTCCCAGGTCACGCCATGGGATCGGACTGATGGGAAGACCGATGGCGATTGGCGAGCCGCCGTGTCCAGCGTATGTACCAGTCCAAGAACGGCACCGGTTCGCTCCAGCCCGCGTGCATGAGGCCCGTTGGCCGGATGTCGGTCCAGGGCGCGGACGGCCACCAGTACATGTCCTCGGCCCATCCCATTTGGGTGAGCCACACAGTGCCGGCGTACTCGCCGTTCATGGCCATCATGCTGATCCACGAGCACCCGTGGCTGCACAGGAACATGGTCCCGGGCGCCGGCTTGTCCATCAGCAATATGGGATCTTCTCCGTCGGCGGCGAGGTGTGGCAACCGCAGTACGTCGTCGCGGGTCACAGGGAAGGGTTCCCACGGGTAGGCGGCGGCAGCGGGTTCCTCGTCGAAGTCCTCGCGCTCCAGTCGGATCTCTTCCACGACGCGACCCAAGTCGAGCAGGCGACCTGGAGGGACTCCTCGGCCGAATCGCAGCAGGAACGCCCGAAACTCTGCGGGCAGCGGCGCGCCGATCACGTCCTCAAGCGCCTGGACCTCGGACTCCGACAGGGGAGTGATCCTGGTGAGGTCGGCAAACTGGGCCAGTTCCGCGGCCATCTCATCCAGGGTGATGTCTGACCGCACTGTTGCTCCCCGGCTGAGGGCGTCACCGGCTGAAGGTTAACGACTTAGAGGGGCCTGAATCTACGGAGGCGCCAGCAGAATGCAACGAATGGTCATGGCCGCCCGGCTTCTCAAATAGGCCCGTGAACGGCGAGAACCCGGTCCTGGGGAAGTTCCGGGACCGGGTCCGCGTCTGATGCGGTGATCATGTACCTTCACCGGGTGCCGTTCCGTCCGGTGTGTGCGCTGGGTGTGACCGGCGCCGGGCCGGCGAGTCGTGGTACGGCGATGCCGGCGTCGCCTTACGGTGCCCCACCCGGCGAACTCTCGTGGACAAAGCGCACTAGCCGGAGCACGGAGATGGGGGCTTCCAAGCCCGGGTCACGCGTCGGCCGGGAGTGGTTCGCCGGTTTCCAGCAGCGTCTTCAGGCTCGCCACCACGTTCGGCCAGCCGTGGCTGACCATCTCGGCCATGCTGGATTCGGGCTCGAAGCCGTCGTGTACGACGGTGAGCTTCACGACCTGCGCGGCCTCCTCCTCGATCGTGAAGGTGACCTTCGAGCGGGCCTCGCCGGACAGCCGGGTGAGCATCTCCTCGTCCCAGCCGAAGCGCTTGGCGAGCTCGGGGGTGATGGCGTGCCAGGTGTAGGAGAGCCGGCTGTAGGGGTCGGCCTCCAGCACGACCTGCTCTGGGTCGGTGATCAGCACGCCGTGGTTGTCCCAGGTCATCGGCGAGCCGACGGACCAGTCGGTGGTGAGCTCCGTGGCCCAGTAGCGGCGGGTGAAGGCGGGCTCGGTCAGCGCCTGCCAGAGCTTCTGCGGGGTGGTGCGGATGTAGGTGGTGTAGACGAAGGTCGGCGCGTCCATCGGGGTCTCCTCCAGGGCGAGTTTCAGGTCGGCCAGGACTTGGACCCTGGCCTGGTCGTAGCGGCTGATCCACCGGTGGGCGATCTCGTGCACGGGCGCGGCGTTGAGGTAGTGCAGCTTCTCCCGGCCCCGTCGCACGGTGGCGACCAGCCCGGCCTCCTCCAGCACCGCCAGGTGCTTGCTGACGGACTGCCTGGCCATGTCGAGTCCTGCGCACAGCTCACGCAGCGTCTGCCCGTTGCGCGCGTTCAGCGAGTCCAGCAACGCGCGCCGGCTCGGATCGGCCAGCGCCTTGAACACCTCGTCCATGCCCGCCCCCGTACCCAGGTCGCCGCTTGATATGCAGCCTTTCGGCTGCCTTTAACTTAGGCAGCCAGATGGCTGCCTGTCAAGCCGCGCGGTGGCCCGTGCTGACAGTTCGAGGCGGTGGGGGAGGTCGCGTTCTGACCGCTCCCCGAGGCGGTCGTGGGCGCCGGCGAGGGGTCAGGCGTCGGTGCGGCGCGGGGGGACGGCGTCGAGAAGGGCGGCGAGTTCGGAGCGGTTGCCGATGCCGAGCTTGCCGTACACCCGGGCTAGGTTGTTGTTCACCGTCGCCACCGACAGTCCGAGACGCTCGGCGATGGCCCGGCTGCTGAGACGTGCGGTGAGGAGGGCCACCTCGCGCTCCCGTCGGGTGAGGACGGCGGTGAGTCGCTCGTGACCGAGCAACGGGGTGACGGCGCCCGGGCATCGCGAGCGCAGTGCGGAGGCCGCTCCAGCGCCAGCGCGGCCCTGCCGGGCAGGCCGGCACGGCGATAGGCGCGGACCGCGCATGTCGCGGTCTCGGCGGCGAGCAGGTGGTGGCCGAGTCGGGCGAGGGCGCCGGTGGCATGCGAGAGCGCCTCGCCGTCCTGGTGTCTGAGCCCGCGGGCGGCCTGGGCCAGCGTGTGGCTCAGCGGTGTGCCGAGAACGGTGCCGAGGTCGTCGAGCCGGCGACATTCGCCCTCTCCGCCGAGGCGGAGCACGTCATAGCGGGCCGTCGCCTCGACGCAGGGGAGCCCGATGCCGCGGGCGAGGTCGGCCGCGTACCGGGCGGCGCTCACCGCGTCGGTGAGGCGGCCCTCCGCCGCCAGCGTCCAGGCGTTGCCGAGGACGGTCCACGGGGCGAAGAGCCGGTTGGCCCCGTTGCCGGTGAGGTCGGCGCGGTCCATCCAGGTTCGCGCCTCGTCCGCCGCGCCGCCCAGGGCGGTGGCCGCGGCCAGTCCCGTCAGGAACAGATGTGTGAGCCGGAGGGTGTCCCGGCCGTCGAGCGAGGTGACCGCCTCGCTCAGGGACCGGACGGCTGGCGGTGCTTCTCGTGAACGCCGGGCGCACCGTCGGCACCGACCAGCTCGCCGACGCCCTGTGGGGCGAGCGGCCGCCGCGGACGGCGGCCAACACCGTGGCGGCCTACGTCATGCGCCTGCGGCGCCGGCTCGGCGGCGACATGCTGCTGACACGGGGACGTGGATACGAACTGGCCGCCGGGGACGGGGACATCGATGCCGGCGTGTTCGAGCGGTCGCTCGCGTCCGGGCGCCGTGAGCTGCGCCGGGGACGCCTCGAACCGGGGGCGACCCGGCTGGCGCAGGCGCTGAGGCTGTGGCAAGGGCCGGGGCCCGCGCTGGCGGACCTGCCGGAGACGCCGGTGCTGGCGGCGTGGGTGCGGCATCAGGAGAACCTGCGTCTCGGCGCGGTGGAGGACCACATGGGCGCGCTGCTCGGCCTCGGGCAGCACGGCGAGGTGGTGGAGGAGTTGCGGCGGCTGGCCGAGCAGAGTCCGTTGCGCGAGCGGCGGTGGGAGCTGCTGATGACGGCTCTGGCGCGGTGCGGACGGCGGGCCGAGGCGCTGGAGACCTACCGGCGGGCGCGCCAGGTGCTGCGGGCCGACCTCGGCGTGGAGCCGGGCGCGCGGCTGCGCGAGCTGCAGCGCGTCATCCTCGCGGGGGACACGGTGGAGACCCCGGCGGAATCGCGGCCCCCGGCGCAGTTGCCGCCGGACGTGGCCGGGTTCACCGGCCGTGCCGAACAGCTCGCGCGCATGGACGCCCTGCTGAGCGCCGCCGACGGGCGCGCGGTGGTCGCCGCGCTGGCCGGCCTCGCGGGGGTGGGGAAGACCGCGCTGGCCACGCGCTGGGCCCACCGGGTACGCGGCCGGTTCCCCGACGGGCAGCTTTACGTGAACTTGCACGGGTACGGCCCGGGCCGTCCGGTGCTCTCGATCGACGCCCTGGCCAGGCTTCTACGGGCGCTGGGCGCGGAGTGGGTGCCTTCCGACGTGGACGAGGCGAGCGCGCTGTACCGCAGCCTCCTGGACGGCAAACGGCTGCTGGTGCTGTTGGACGACGCCCGCGACGCCGGGCAGGTGCGTCCACTCCTGCCCGGCAGTCCAGGCTGTGTGGCGCTGGTCACCAGCCGGGAACGGCTGACCGGGTTGGTCGCCCGGGACGGCGCGCGCTGGATGGACCTCGGTGTTTTTTCCGACCGCGAGGCCCGGGACCTGCTGGCCAACCTGCTCGCCGAACGGGCCACCGCGCACCCGGAGGCGACGGCGGAACTGGCCGCGCTGTGCGGCAACCTCCCGCTCGCGCTGCGCATCGCCGCCGCCAACCTCGCCGCCCGCCCGCACACCGGAATCGCCGCTTACGCCGCCGCCCTGGCCGCCGACAGGCTCGACGGCCTGGAGGTGGAGCGGGGTCAGGGGGGCCTTCGACGCCTCGTACGCGACGCTCACCGAGGACGCCCGCCGTCTCTTCCGCCGGCTGCCCCTGCTTCCGTGCGCGCACTTCACCGCGAGAGAAGCGGCCACGCTGATCGGCGCCGACGTCGCCTCGGCGGCACGCCTGCTGCGCCGCCTGGCCGCCGCCCACGTCATCGAGGAACACGCCCCCGGCCGCTATGGCCTGCACGACCTCCTGCGCACCTACGCCGCCGAACGCGCGGCGGCCGCCGGCACACCAGGCCGCCGGCGCGACGTCGAGCGATGATTCGACCGGGGTCTTCTCGGTTCTTCGAGCTGGACCGTCGTTCAGAGGGGTGGCGGCGCCGGGGTGCCGGCGAGGTGTGCGAGGTGGTCGACGACCTCTGCGATGGGGGCGCGGGCGTCGATCTCGGTGGTCGCCGTCGCGCGCAGCAGCGGCTCGACGACGGCAAGGTGGTGCAGGATCCGCTCTCGCTCCTCGTTCCGCTTCCCGTAGGGGTTGTCGGTCCGTTCGGCGATCCTGGCCATCAGGACATCGGCGGGCGCGCTGAGCAGCACGATATGGTCGAACAGCGGATAGAACCGGCCCTGGTTGGACTTGCAGCCGGCCACGAAGAGCCCGCCGTCATCCGGCCCGGCCGTCAGCAGCGCGCCGACGGCGTCCTCCCGCCACACCCAGTCGGACGACCCGTCAGGCAGCGTCCCCCAGTGACTCCACTGGTCGGTGTCGGTGTCCACGGTGCGGTATCCCCGCAGCCCCAGCAGACGCAGCGCGGTCGACTTGCCGGTGCCCGACATCCCGGTGACCAAGACCTTCGCCATCCACACACGCTATCGAGCCGACGCCTCCGGATCGCCTCCCCATCGGTCATCCGAGGGTGGTTCGGATTTTGGTGTGGGCGACGGTGGCTATTTGGGGGAGGAGGGCCGCGGGGTCGGTGTGGGGGGCCGGGGATTGGACGGGGATGCGGATCTCGATGAGGTGGCGGGGGGTGCGGACCAGCTCCACCCACTGCCAGATCGGCGTCTTGCCGCTGCCGGTGATCATGAAGGCCCAGGAGCGGTCGCCGAGGGGTGGTACGGGGATCGGCCTGACGGCTCCGGATGCGGATGCGGATGCGCCGGCGTCGCCCGTCAGCTGTCCACATGACGCCATCACGCCGGGATCCGCCAGCCTGTCGAGCATCGGCGCGGGTCCGGCGATGACGGTTTCGCTGAAGGTGAGATGGTCACCCGCCGGAAGGTCGGGTTCGCGCCGGTTCTGAGGCGGCCGGTTGGGGGCGTCAGGGCCGTCGCTTCGCAGTTGCCGGAACAGTGACTCGGCGTCGGGTTTCTGGACCGCGGACGAAGGGCGGCCGGGGGTGGTCAGCCGGGTGACGGCGAGTTGGACGCCTGGGATGTCGAAGTCGCGCAGGACGGCCCTCCACAGGCCCGCAGTCAGTCCGTCGCAGACCGACGGACCGTAGATGGGGCTGCTGGTCACGCGCATTGGGAGGAACATCGACAGGCGGTCGATGATGGGCAGTGCGACCGCGGCTCCCGGCAGCTCGCGCGATTCTCGTGCCGGCCCGAAGGCCGTGAGCAGCGCCGCCGCGAGCCGGGGGTCACCCGGCCCCGTGCCGGGGTTGGGCGCGTCGATCGCCGTTCCCCTCCGCTGCATCAAGATCGTCAAGCTGGGCCGAGCCGACGGGGTGGGCGGGGCGGCCCGCGGGCTGCCTGTGCCGGCCGGTGCCATGGGAGTCGTCGCCGTCGGTGGTGGGTTGGTGCCGGCCGTTGCCGTGGGGGTGGTCACTGTCGGTGGTGGGTTGGTGTCGGGTGGTGGGGTGAGGGTGGGGCGGTGGGGTGTGGGTGGACCGGGGGAGGACGCCCGGGGAGCGGTGGCGTGTGTGCCGCATGCGGCGATGGTCAGGCAGAGCGCCGACACGGCCGTCGCCGCGCACACGAGCATTCTCATCCGACCATGATCCGGTAAGCGCATGGCCGGTGTCCGCCGGTTCCTCCCATGATCTGGTGAGCGTGGCGGGTGTCCGCCGGTTTCTCAGGTAGGGACGGCCAAGATCGGGGTTCTGCTCGATGGTTCGCCGGACGCCGGGGCGGGATGGTTTCCGCTGTCAGAGCGGCGTGCCGGGGGGCGGGTGTCAGAGCGGCGTGCGGGAGGTCAGGCGCCAGGGGGTGAAGGCGCTGGTCGTTCGGGGTAGGGAGGCCGTGAGTTCGGGGCAGTGGCGGAGGATGACGCTGGTCATGCCGTTGCGTTCGATCCAGTCCATCCCCAGCGGTGTGTAGATCTCCGGTCTGAAGTCGACCGTGAGAAAGCGGTCGCTCTGGAGTCGCCGGCTGGCCATGAGGAGGAACACGCGGAAGGCGGTTTCGCTGAAGCCGAAGCCCGCGGGCGGATTCTCGGAGAAGAGGCCGACCATCGTGTCGATCTCGTCGACGGTGCGGTAGACGTCCTTGAGCCGCGCCAGCGTCTCGGGCTGGGACGTCAACTCCTCGAACCGCCGCAGGCGCGGCTTGTGCAGCCCCGCGCGGAAGTCGTTGTAGCGGGGGATGCCGCGGCGCCGGTCGCGTACGAGGTCGACGACGGACAGGTCGATCATCTCGCCACCCCGCTCGAACGCCTGGAGTCCGCGCGGGTAGTTGTGCAGGGTGACCGCCCCCGGGTGGGCGATGCCGAACGAGTAGAGCGAGTTCGCCAGGCCCGTCCTGCGGATGACCGCCTCGGTGGCGGCGCCCTGGATGTCACCCAGCGTCAGGTCTTCCAGCCGCAGGCCGGAGGTGTGGTCGGCGATCTGGAAGTCGTCCGGGATCAGGGGGTGCATCCGGTAGATGGTGACGAACTCCTCGGTGAGGGAGTAAGGCACGTTGTGATGGTCAGGAAGGGTTCGCGGGATGCCGGTGAGGGCGTGCGCGTCGTACAGCCACAGGCCGAGCTGGGTGAGCCAGTTCTTCGGGGGGCCGTACCAGTTGGCGTGCATCCCGGTGTCGATCAGGTCGGTGGCCAGGATCGAGGGAGTCCACTCCACCGAATGGATCTTGGCGATGAGGGCGGAGATGACGAGCCGCGCGGTGTGGTAGACGCTGTCTTCGCTCATGTTGGGGTATTCGCCGCGCAGGGCGTGGCACACGGCGTTGTGCTCGCGGGCGAACAAGGTGTGCATGATGCTGAGCCCGAGCCACCAGTTCTCCTTGAAGCCGGTGATGGGGGTGCCGTCCGGGCCGGACGGCAGGTGGCCCTGTTCCAGCCGCAGCTCCGCGCCGCCGCCCGGTTCGCGGAGTGACATGGCGACGGTCTCGTCCCCGCCGTAGACCTCAGAGCCGTCCCACCAGTGCGACGCGCTGTTGCCGAACAGGATCGGCGGCCGTGCGCCGCCGGCGGAAGGGATTCCCTCGTTGTCGGCGAAGCGCATCACGTCTTCGAGCGGTCCGCCGGGGGTGTTGCGCCATCTCATTCCCGGCGGAAGCGGCACCTCCACGCTCTTCATCCCGAACGGGTAGCGCTTGTGGTCGACCCAGTCATGCACCTGGAACTGGATCCACGCGGCGGCGAGGACGTTCAGCGACCGCGCCGGGATGAAGGTGTCACGGTGGAGCAGTTCACGGCTGACGACGACCGGGTTGGGCGTGTCGAACAGGTCGGGGCGGTGCACGGGGGCGAGGTTGCGGCCGAAGGCGGAGCCGACGCTGCCCATCGCCGGTGCGGACAGATCGTTGTGGCTGCCGTCATAGGTGCGTCTGGTGCGCAGCCGCTCGTCGATGGGCGGGGGCGCCGGACGCGCCTGCGGCGGGGCCTGCCTGATCTCGGTATCTATGAGGTTGTCCCGGCGCAGCGCCTGTCGCAGGGCGGCGAGGTTGACCAGGCCGAGCCGCGTGGGGAGCCGATGCCAGGGGACGAACCGGTTGAGGAACCGGAAGCCGGCTCGGGTGGGCGCGTCGAGCACGGTGTTGCGCCACGGCCGGGGCGTGACGAAGCGGTCACCCAGGCGATGGGCGCTGCTGGCCTCGTAGGCGGCCTTGCGCGCTCGGTTGAGGTTGCCGAGCGGCCGGAACTCCTCTGTGGTGTGCCACGGGTTGAACGCGAGGTCGTCGACTCGCCGCTCGGCGGCGCGCGCTTCGGCGGTGGCGGTGTCCTGACGAGGGATCGTCAGCGTGGCCACCGGGATGACGGGCGTGTCCTCCTCCCGCCAGTCGGCCGCGCCGTCCTCGATGGGCGTGCGCCTTCCGTCCACGTAGCGCTGCACGCACAGCTCGAAGACGACGTCCGCCGTGGCCAGTCGCCTGGACAGCTCGTGGCGCAGGTAGTCGGGATCGGTGCGCGACGGCGCGGGAGCCGCCGGCGCGGGCGAGGCGGGGCGGAGCTGGTAGCGCACCGGCCCCGCTTCTCCCCACAGGATCGCGCTGCGGCTCCAGAACCTCTCAAGCGCGAGGCTGCGGACGGTGCGCCGGGTCGCGGCCCTCAGGTTTCGCCGCATGCGTGCGGCGGAGGCCCAGCCGATCGCCATGGGCAGCCTGACGAACCATGCGAACGCCTTGCGCGGGGCCGAGTTCGCGCCCGCCGTGGCCTGCGCGAACTTGACGAGTTCCCATGCGTTCCTGGCATGGGAGACCGGGAAGTTGGTCATGAGCAGGTCGTGGACCTCGTCGGGCCCCGCCTGGACGCGTAGCGCCGCGCTCCGCAGGTCGGGCGCGGCGTCCGGTTGACGGGCGCCGCCGGCGTTGGACAGCCGGACGATGACCGGATATTCGGCGCCCGGCTGGGCGAAGCCGGCTCGCAGATCGCCGGGAAGGTCGTCGCGGAAGGTGAGCCTGGCGTTCTCCACGCCGAGAATCGTCTTCGCCTGGAAGGCTCTGGCGATGTCGGCGGCGCCGGTGGCCTTTCTCACCTTCAGCTGCACCAGCATGAGGTCGTGGGCGAGCTTTTCGAATATCGGCTGCTCCGCCTCAGGGGTGCCGCCGACATAGCGCTCGTGCCACACGGCTTCGCGTGCCTTTTCGGCGCGGCGTTCACGTTTCTCGACCTTGCTCATTCCGCTCCCCTTCCCCGGGAGCTTCCTCGCCGGGCACGTTGCCCACAAAACGTATGGTCGGCGGCATTTTGCGCTGTTTGTGCTGAATGCCTACTGTTCGTGATAAACCGGATTTGCGGTGGAGGAGATGGCCGGTACGGATCCGGCCGGTGGCGGGACCGCCGGGCCGGACGGGTCCCAGGGGAGCGGCTCGGTGATGTCGGGCCGGGCCGACCAGTCCAGGATCTGCGCCTCCATCTCCGCGTCCGAGTCGAAGCGCAGGGGCTCGTAACAACCGAGCGGGAACAGCGTCGTGCGGATCGCGCAGCGATTGCAGAACGTGCACGGCCGGGCGGGAGCCTCCCTGCCCTGACGGAACAGCTCGACGAGGTCCGGATTCGCCAGCAGCGGCCGTGCCATCGACACGAGGTCGCAGGCGCCGGAGACGAGGGCGTCCTCGACCAGCGAACGCCGCTGGAACCCGCCGTTGGCGATCACCGGCAGTCCGGCCTCCCGCCGGAACCGTCCCGCGTCGTGCAGGTTGGCCGCCTCGCCGGTGGTCCAGCCGATGTTCAGGATCCGGTCGAGCACCATCCTCGGCACCATGTTGAGGATCGTGGCCCGTACGGCCGCCTTGGCCGACAGGTGGCGGGTGGAGTTGGCGAACTGCCGCACCTCGTCGACCGGGAACCGGCCAGGCGTCTCGCCCGGGTTGATGAAGCCGTAGCCGTTGCTCACGTGCAGGTAACCGACGCCCAGGTCCCGCAGCCACCTGCCATAGCGGAGGTAGGTGCCGATGTCGTTGCCCCGGAAGAACGCGCGCAGCGGCCTGGTCACCGGCCATCGGACGTCGACCGGCAGGTAGTTGCGGTCCCAGGCCGATATGCGCACGCCGACCAGGAAATCGTCGCCGACCTGCCGGCGCACCGCGCCGGCGACCTCGCGCAGCAGCTGGAAGCGTCTCTCGACGGAGCCGCCGTATCGATCCTGGCGGCGGTTGATGGCCGGGTTCATGAACTGGTGGATCAGGTAGCCCTTCGACGCGGTGATCTCGACGCCGTCGGCGCCGGCCTCGCGCGCGCGCCGCGCCGCCTGCCCGAATTCGTACACCGTCTGCTCGATGTCGGCGAGCGTCATCTCGGTCCGCCGGGTGCGGTAGCCGAAGAACAGGTCGAAGCCCGACGACGGACCGTAGCCGTCCTGGGGCTGGCTGAACAGGCTCGTCTGCACGTGCGAGCCGCCGTCGCCGATCTGGATGATGTACTTGCAGCCCTCGGCGTGGATCGCGTCGATCGCCTCCCCCAGATGCGTGATGAACTTGTCGTGGCTGATCTGCGGATACTCCAGCGGTGACCACCGCACGGGGTTGACGTTCAGCGTGGCCGAGACGATCGCGGCCACGCCGTTCCGCGCGAAGCGCAGCTCGAAGTTCTTCCACGCGTTGCTGACGGTTCCGTCGTAGTACGCCGTCCTCCCGCCGATGGACGACCGGATCACCCGGTTCTTGAAGGTGACGCCGCCGACCGTGAACGGTTCGAAGATCATGATTTCTCCCCAACGTCCGCGCCGCCGGCCGCGGCGCGGGCGCTCTGAGCCGATATGGCCTTGTACGGATCCGGGACCGCGATGGCGTGGGTGGTGACGGGTGGTGGCATTCGCCCGTCCTTTTGCTCCCTATTGCCGATATGTGCGGGCAGTTGCGGTGTTCCTGTGATGTGTCGCCGGGCATTCATGAGCGCACCGGGAGCGGGGCGTGGGTCGTCATCCGTGCCCACATCTGGTGTCGTACCCGGTCGGAGGGCGGCTCCATGTCCCGATCGATCGAAGCGCGGTGGAGACGCGACTCGCCGTTCGAGGTAGAGCGCGTGGTGCCGCTGCGGGATGCCACGAGGCGCGTCACGGCGGCGCTCGCGAATCTGGGCCTCACGCCGGAACTCGGCGACCTGGGCGGGGGCGGCGATCCGACCGCCTGGTCCTGCCGGCTGCTCGCCGACGAGAGCGCCGCCCTGCTGGGCGCCGACGGAAGCGCCGGCCCGCCGCGTACGGGTGAGAGCGCCGGCCCGCCGGTGGCCGAGGGGATGGGCAAAGGACGGCCCGACGCGGCGCGCACCGGAGCGCTGTTCGAGGCGCTGGAACACTATCTGACCGGCCCTGCCCTGTTCGATCCCGCGTCAGTGGAGCTGGTCGAGCCCGCTCACATCGTGGCCGGGCCGCTGCGGCGCGAGGCCTGCGGCGTGCTGCTGGCGCGCGCGCCCCGCGGACGCCGCCTGGCCTGCCACCGCTACCGTCCGCCGGCCGGAGGACGGGAGATCCTGGTGCCGCTGTTCCTGCGGGCGCCCTGGTTCGTCGAGACCCACGCGGGCGGGCTGCGTGAGCGGGCCGGGGACACCTGCGACTACGGCCACCTGATGCGCTACAGCAGCAACAGCGGTTCGGCCGTCGGCGTCACCGCCGCCGAGGCGCTGCTGCACGCCCTGAACGAGACCATCGAGCGGGACGCCCTCTCCCTGCTCCTGGTGCGGGCGTTCCTCGGCGAAGCCGGCTTCCGTCCGACCGTGATCGATCCGGCCACCCTCCCGTGCGACCTGGCGGGCGCGTACGCGGCGGCCGAACGGCTCACCGGCTCGCCGGTGCATCTGCTGGACATCACCAGCGATCTGGGCGTCCCGACCATGCTCGCCTACACCGCCCCGACCGCTCGCCACCCGCATCGGCGGGGCGCCGGCGCCTCGCTCAGCGCCCGCTACGCCGCCTGGCGGGCCCTCACCGAACTCGTCCAGACGACCTTGGGCGAGACCCCCTCGCCGTCCGGCGCGCCACTGCGAGAGGAGCCGGCGTGGCACGCCGACCATCCAGAACTGCGCGCGTGCGGGCGCTTCGACCTCGGCGGCCACCTGCGCCGCGCCCGCACGATCCCCTACGGCCGAGCCGGCGGCATGCCCGATCACCCCCGTGAGCGGCTACGCGAGCCCCGTGAGCAGCTACGCGAGCTGACCGCCATCCTGGTCGCGCACGGCCACGTGCCGTACCGGCGCATCGTGGCCGTCCTGCCGGAACAGATCGTCGCGGTGCACGTCATCGTCCCCGGCCTGGAACGCTTCGTGCTGATCGTCAACGGCAACCTGGTCCTGCCGGGTCCACGCGGGCACGCCCTCGTCCGGTGGAACGACCCCGGCCGGGCCGCGTCGATGTCAGAGGTTTGACGCGCGCATGGTGTGACGTGCGAGTCTTTCCGCTCGATCAACCTTCCGGTGCGATGTTCCTGGTTACCTCGGGCGCCGGACAGCTCGCATGATGGCGTTATGGGCACGCGACGGTGACCGGAACCGGGGAGGGGACGGTGACCGGAACCAGGGAGGGATCGCCATGACCGAACCCGGTCGTCCACGGCTTCCGTCCCGCGATCTGTGCGGGACCATGCTGGTGCACCGCAGGTTGCTCAACGAGAGCATGACCTACCGAGCCCGGCGCGCGTTGATCGAGAACCGCGCTTTACAGTACGAGCGAGGACGGCTCGCGCCCGCGCGGACCGAGGTGGTCACGATTCCGGTCGTCGTCCACGTGGTGCACAACCGGAGCGTTCCCGCGCAGAACATCGGGGACGAGCAGATCCACAGCCAGGTCGCCGTCCTCAACCAGGACTTCCGGGCGGCGAACCCTGACGTGGCCAAGGTGCCGGACCCCTGGAAGCCGCTGGTCGCCGACGCCAAGATCGAATTCCGCCTCGCCGCCCAGGACCCGAACGGCGAGCCGACGAACGGCATCGTCAGGACCGCCACCGACGCGAGCGACTTCAGCTGGGACGACGCCGTGAAGGCGCACGTCACCGGCGGTTCGGATCCCTGGCCGAGCGACCGGTACCTGAACCTGTGGGTCTGCCGGCTTCGAGGAGGCCTGCTGGGCTACGCGCAGTTTCCCGGCGGCCCGCCGCAGACCGACGGCGTCGTCATCCTGCACACGGCCTTCGGGACGACCGGTAGCGCGGCGCCGCCCTTCGACCGCGGTCGCACCGCCACGCACGAGATCGGCCACTGGCTGAACCTGTACCACATCTGGGGCGACGATGACGGCGCGTGCACCAGCGATGACAAGGTCGACGACACGCCGAACCAGGCCGACTCGAACCAGGGGACGCCGCGTTTCCCGCGCGTCACCTGCGACAACGGGCCCAACGGCGACATGTTCGTGAACTACATGGACTACACCGACGACGCGGCCATGTTCATGTTCACCCGCGGCCAGGCCACCCGGATGAACGCCTGCCTCGACGGCGAGCGGGCGTCCTTCCTCGTCGCGCCGCCGCGCCGCGCGGCCGTCCCGTCCGCCGCGACCGCTCCGTCCGCCGCGGCGGTCGCGCCCGCGACGGGCGCCGGTGCCGCGGTGCCCGAGATGCGGCGGCCGAGCCACAACGGCGAGGTGGAGCGACTGCTGCACGACAGCGAGCGGCTGACCGCGGAGGTCCTCGACGACATTCGGGTCGCCCTCGGCATGGTCGGCGACCGGCCGGACGAGTGAGAGGAGGCGTCGCGATCATTCAGGGGACAGCGGTGAGCGGGACGCCGCCGGACATCGTCGGCGCCTGGCTGCATTCCTACGAGGAGGACACCGAGACCACGTCGGTCTACCGCGCACAGGGCCACCCGTTCCCGCCTTCCCGGCGGCCGCGGCGAGGCCTGGAGTTCCGGGCGGACGGGACGTTCGTCGCGCATCTTCCCGGCCCGGCCGACCGCCCACACGAGGTGAGCGGCCGCTGGCAGCGCCAGGAGGACGGCCGGGTGCGCATCTCGTTCCCCGGAAGCGACCGCGCGCCGTTCGAGGTCACCGTGCTCTCCTGCGCGGGAGGCGTGCTGACGATCGAGACGTGAGGCGGGTCGACCGGCCGGCCGCGGCGTCAGGGATCCGGATCGGAGCGTGCGTTCACATGGACATAGCCAATGAGGTGCGGAAAAAGGGCTTGGAACACGCCCACGCCGCCGCCGAACGGTATCGCCAGAGCACTGCCGTACGAGACGAAGTCCGCCGCCGGCAGGGGGAGGGTGACGCCTTCCCCGACTCGCCGGAGTCGCTCGCGGCCCGCGCCGCCCGCCTCATCCAGCGTCAAGGGGTGCCGGTGGAGGCGGTCATGGAGGCCACGCGGGCCACGTGCCTGGACCGGCCCTCCATGCACGAACGCATCCTGGGAGTGGCCAAGGATCTGCAGGCATGGAGCTTCCTGCCGCGCGGAGCCCGCGCGGCGCGCACCGTCGCCAGGATCTCGGTCGGCGAGAACGGCCGGGAGTTGCCGATCGGCACCGGCTTCCTGGTCTCGCCGCGACTTCTGCTGACCAACCATCACGTGTTCCCCCGGGCCGAGGCGGCGCGGCAGGCCTTCGTGGAGTTCGACGCCCAGGTCAGCGTCGACAACACCCCTGAGGCGGCCAAGCGGTTCACTCTGGACCCCGGCACGTTCTTCGTCGCCGACCCGGACCTCGACTACGCCCTGGTCCTGGTGAGTCCCGACGCGTCCGGCCGGCCGGTGGGGGAGACGTTCGGCTGGAACAGGCTCAGCGTCCAGCTCGGCAAGCTGGTCCTCGGCGAACCGGTGAACATCGTGGGTCACCCCGGCGGACGGCTGAAGGAGATCTCCATCCGGGAGAACAGCCTGGAGGTCCGGCTCGACACCTTCCTGCAGTACCAGACCGACACCGAGCCCGGCAGCTCCGGATCCCCTGTCTACAACGACCAGTGGGAGGTCACGGCGTTGCACCACGGCGGGGTGCCGAGGACCGACGAGCAGGGCCGGATACTGCGGCGAGACGGCCAGGTCTGGCGGCCCGGCGACGGTGACGACGCCGTCGACTGGATCTCCAACGAGGGCGTCCGCATCAGCGCCATCCTCAAGCATCTGGCCTCGCTGCCGCTCGACGAGGCGCGCGGGAGATTCCTGGCCGAGATGGGCCCGGAGTCGGGGTTCGGCGACGGCGCCGCCCTCCGCCCGGCAGCCGCGGAGCCGGAGCCATCGCCGGAGCCGGTGCCGGTGCCTGCGGCGGCCGCGCGCCCGGTCGACGGCCCGATCGCCGCGCGTCCCGTCGATGGCGCGGCCGGCGTGCGCCCGGTCGACGGTGAGACCGCGCCCCGTCCCGGACGGTCTCCCGCGGAGGCGGACCGCGTCGGCCTGCCCGCGCGTGCCGCCGCGTTCGGAGGCGGCCGCCACCTCGTCTTCCTGCACGGCCGCGGCCAGCAAGGACGCGACCCCGAGCGCCTGCGCCGCTATTGGACCGCCGGCCTGAACTGCGGTCTCACCCGTGCCGGACTGCCCACCATCGACCCGGCCGACGTGTGCTTCCCCTTCTACGGGGACCGGCTCGCCGAGGCCCTGCGGCCGTTCAGGACCGCCCCTGACTCACTGGAGGAGCTGGTCACCGATCCGGTCACGGTGACCGCTCCGAACTCCGGCACCGCGCGGACGCTGTACGAACAGCTGATCATCGACGCCGCGAACCGCGCCGGTATGCCCGCCGCGGCGCCGGTCCCCGAGGAAGGGGTGACCGACGCCGTCCATCAAGGGCTGAGCTGGCTGGCCGCCGTCACCGACCTGGACCGGCTGGCGATCGCGGCGATCTTCGGAGACGTCGCCGCCTACCTCGACGACCGGCGGATCCGCGAGACGGTCCTGGACTGCGTGTCCGAGACGATGCCGCGGAGTGGACGGGTGCTCCTGGTCAGCCACAGCCTGGGCACGGTCGTCGCGGTGGACCTGCTCACCCGCCTGCGCGCGGAGGCGGACGTCGAGCTGTTCGTCACGCTCGGCAGCCCGCTCGGCATGGACGGCGTCCACCGCCGCCTGCTCGCCGGCGGGCCCGGCCGCCTCGCCCGGGTGGCCCGCTGGTTCAACGCCTGGTGCCCGACCGACCCCGTCACCATCGGCTGCCCGCTCGGTCGCGACTGGCACGGAGAGCCGGTCGAGACCTCCGTCACCAATCCGGCCGAGCGGGCGCACGACATCGAGGAGTACCTCACCCATCCCGAGGTCGCCCACGAGATCGGAGGGGTGCTCACCGGCCGTGCCCAGGTCGCGGCCGGTTGAGCGCACCGCGCCAGGCGGTGGTCGCCCGCCTTCCGTGGGGCGTCAGCACACGATGAAGATGCTCTTCCAGCCGACGGGCGTCCGCTGCTCGGCGTTGCGGTTGGACGCCAGCTCGAAGTGCATGACGCCCTGGGTGTCGGGCTGGTTGTACATGCGGCCGCTCTGGCCGTCGCCGTACCACTTGTAGGACCCGTGGAAGGGGATGTTGGACGGGCCGCACCGGTCGATGACCACCGACCGGCCGGTGAAACCGGGCCCCTCGTAGGCCACGTACTGCGAGGCGTAGGCGGCGCCGCCCATGACCGCGACCATGGCGGCGGACATGAGGGGGACGAGGGCGATTCGCTTCACGATGTTCCTCCCGATGATCTCGGCTCTTTACCGGGAGTATGCATACCGTCACACTGAGTAGACGAAACCTGTCGCACGGCGGGGAAAGGAACGAGGATCGGGGGACCTCGGCCGAGACACCGTCCCGCCGCAATGTCGGAACCCGGACAGACGCCACAGTCCGGCGAAGGCACTACGGTCACGGTTTTCTCGGGACGGCTCCATGGTGAGCGCGACGGATGCGGCCCAATGCGGCGAGAACCCCACTTCCGTCATGGTCTGCCGAAGGGGCGGCGGCGCCTCCTGGTTCACCACCTGACGGCACGATCTCGGGGGCGATGATGGTGCGCAGGAGTTCCCCGCTGATCGCGGCACGCTGGTCGGGTTCGAGATCCTTCATCTCGTTGATGAGCCGTTCGACCGCGAGGTAGCGGGAGAACTTCACGGGCTGGTCGAAGTAGGCGTGCAGGTGGCCGGCCGCGTTCTCCTGCGAGCGCAGGAAGGTCCGCGCGATGTAGGCCGCGAGCGCCGCCGAGATCGCTCCGAGCGCGGCGGCGACATTCGCCGCCTGTGGTCTCACCACTGCGAGCCCAATGGCGATCAACAACACCGAGAAGCCGACCGCCATGGCGGCCTGGGCGTTACGGAAGCTTCGCTGCGCATGGTCGGTGGCGAGTTTGTGGTAGAAGTTCATCCGCGACTGGGTCGCCGTCCACAGCGGCGAGAGTTCCAGATGACCCGCACGCAGAGGCTCGTCCGCGACCCGGAGTTCCTGCCGCGCCCGCTCTATCTCCTCGATCTTCTCCCGTTTCCGCCGCGACGCGACTATCACCGCTGAGACCGTGAAAGCGATCAGCGGCACCCACAGGCAAATTCTTACGAAAAGGCCCAAGTTCGGCGGCAGAAGGATGTCGGTGAGCGCCATCAACAGCACGAAGAGCAATATGCCCACGGCGAGGCGTACTGCCCGATCGAACTGCGAAGAGCCGGGAGGCCGGTGAGCCGCCCGTGGGCCGGCGCGGGATGTTTCGTTCGTTCTTCCACCGTCCATGCCATCAACGTAACAAACGTGATCGGGAGTGCGTGAAGCACAAGACGCAGAACGATCCGGTAGAACTTTGTTCAATGCGGCTTTGCCCATACTGCCGGGAACGGGCGGCCCGCCGAGCCGGGACCAGGTTTTTCCGGACGCCGTGCCGGGCATCACGACCGAGAATGGAGGTGGGCGCCATGGGAAGAAATCTGGATTTCTTTACATCGGAATCACTGGACAAAAGCTGCCAGGAGTTGACCGACGCCGAACGCGAGCGGCTGGCAGAACTGCTTCGCGGCGCGGTGCCCCGGAACGCGGGAGAATGCTCTTCGTAGGCCACGTACCGCGAGGCGTAGGCGGCGCCGCCCATTCGGCTGCCGCGGCTCCGGCTCCGGTGCCTCGGGAAGGACCGGAGCCGGTCGGCCGGCCCGGGGTGTCACTTCTTGACGAAGCCCGCGCTGACGTAGTTGACTCCCTGGCCCCAGGCGCCCATGTGGTCCTTGACGATCTCGTTGACGGCGTCATAGGTCTCCGTGCGGGCCCAGTCGCGCTGGAGTTCGGACAGGACGCTCGCGGTGCTGACGGGGACGATGCCCTTCTGGCTCATCCGCACGACGGCGGCGTCGTGGGCCGCGGTGCTGGACCCCGCGGAGGCGTCGATGACGGCGAACACCTCATACCCCGCCTCGGTCGCGGACAGGGCCGGGAAGGCCAGGCAGACCTCGGTCCACAGGCCGGCCATGAGCAGGCGGCGCCGGCCGGTGGCCTGGACCGCGGCCCGGAAGGCTCCGTCCTGCCAGGCGTTGATGTGGGAGCGGTCGATGACCTCGAGGTCGGGGAACACGCGGGTGATCTCGGGGATCAGCGGGCCGGAGAAGGTGTCGGCGGCGATCGAGGTGAGCACGGTGGGGAGTTCGAACAGCTTGCCCAGCTTGGCGAGGGCGGCCACGTTGTTCACCAGGGTCTGCGGATCGGCGCTGCGGGCGCCGAAGATCATCTGAGGCTGGTGGTCGACGAGGACGAGAGCGGTGTCCTCGGTGTTGAACAGGCCGGCGATGGCGCTGTCGGGCAGGTCCTGCGGGGTGCTGCTGAGAGTCATGGGGATGCTTCTCCGTGCGAGGCGATGAAAGGTTAGCCGCTTTCGATAAGAAAGTGGCTTGCGATGAAGTTAACCCACTGTCACCCCTGCACGCAAGTCGCTATCCATTGGTAAGCTGCTGGTGTGTCCGCGTACGAGCCTGACTTCTGCCCCCGCTACCACCAAGCCGTCGAGATGATCGGCCGCCGGTGGGCCGGGGTGATCCTGCGTGAACTGCTCAGGGGAGCCACCCGCTTCCGGCAGATCGGCGACGCCATCCCCGACATCACCGACAAGCTCCTGTCGGAACGGCTCAAGCGCTTCGAGAGCGAAGGCGTCGTCGAGCGCGTCGTGCTTCCGACCACCCCGGTGACCGTCGAATACCACCTCACCGACAAGGGCAGGGCCCTGGAGGTGGCCGTCCGGGAGCTGTCCGCCTGGGCCGAGACGTGGCTGCCCGCCCAGAACGAATCAGAGGAGGCCAGGACCGGCCGCTGACGGCGGACCCGGCACCGCCGGGCTCAGGCGCACACGCCGGGCAGGCCGCAGACCTTCGCGGCCATCTCTTTCGCCTGGCCGGCGAGCTCCCTTTCCAGGGACGCCGCGTCGCCGGGGACCTGGTCGGAGCTGTAGAGGAACACGGCGGCGCCCCGGCGGGCGACGATCCACAGCCGGCCGGGCTCGCGCCGGCGCCTGCCGTCTCGCACGAAGTAGCGTCCGACGGACATGGCCTCGTCGCCCAGGCGTAACGACCGGCCGCCGTAGTCGACCTTGGAGCTCGACGGGCTGCCCGCCCTGGGGCATGACCTGACCTCGGCCCGCAGCTCGCGGAACGCGTCGTGCGCGGACACGGCGGTCCTGTACAGCACGAGTTGTTCGCTTTCCAAGGCCGGGCCGCTGGTCAGGTGCGTGATGGTGCGCATGGCGACCCGGCCGTCGCGCGAGGTCCGCTCGGTCCCGCAGGGGTTGAGCTCCAACTGCCAGGCTGTGCTGTCGCTGACCTTCCACCAGTCCTCCTGCGTCGCCTCGGCCGGACGCGTCGCGGTCGCCCGCGCCTCGGTCAGCAGGAACCCCTTGGGAATGCTCCCGGCCGCCGCCCCCGCCAGGCCGCACCCTGTCAGCAGCGATCCCACCACCATGGGCACTGTCACGATCAAGTGTCTGCGCACATGCCATGAGACGCCTGTGACCCCCTCAGAGTTCACGGCACAGGCGCCGGACCTCCGACATGGGGACGTCTTCGGTGAGGCTCCGGATCAGGAGGGTCTCGATGGTGAGCAGCATCGACCTGGCGGTCTCGCGTGGCAGGTAGGCGGTGTCGATGATGAGGCTGAGCTGGCCGGTGCCGGTCGCCGTGCCCACGGTGAAGAACACCTTGAAGCGGACGCCCGGCCAGGCGTTCGTGACGTAGGTGCGGGTCTTCGCCGTCAGGGCCGACAGGTCCTCGCCGGGGGCGAACTTCGGCAGCGTGGGCCAGGTGCCGATGCCCCGGCGGTCGTTGAAGAACGCGTCCAGGTCCGGTTCCCGGCCACGGCGGCGGCCGATCTCCTCGCGCATGGCCGCCATCGCGAACGGGTCGTAGCGCGCGTTCCGGTAGGCCCCGAGGGCGGTGGAGTGCGCGGTCCGGCACACGTCGGTGAAGTCGGTCGCGGGCAGGTCGAGCACGAACAGGGCGTCCTGCCCGACGGTGCCGACCATGGTGCGGGTGCGGGCGTCGCGCCGGTTGCTGTGGACGAGCTGCATGACCGCCCTCGGACGCCCGCTCACCTCGGCGAGCACCGTCGCGCAGGCCGCGAGCAGGACGCTGGTCGTGCTGACGGTCCAGCGTCCGGCGAGCCGCTCCGCCGCGGCGGCGAGCGCGACGGACTCCATGCCGACCTCGATGAACCGCGGGTCCTCCGGTTCCAGGGGGTCGTGGTCGAACACCTCCAGGGGGACCTCTTCGAGGATCGAGCGCCAGTACTGGACGCACCTGCGGGAGTGCGCCTGCCAGGACTCCTCCTGCTCCAGGACCGCCTGGTCCATCGGCTGCCAGCCGACCGGCGGCAGGTCATCGCCTTTCAGCAGCGCCTTCCACTCCTCGGCCAGCAGGGCCAGTGCCTGGTAGTCCACCGCCAGGTGGGAGAAGCTGAGCGCCAGCGCGAACGGGCGGCCGTCCTTGAGCACGACCGCGCAGCGCAGCGGCAGTTCCTTGTCGTGCGCGAACGCGGTGGCGCTCATCTCCGCGCCGAGCCGCTCGGCCGCCCGCAGCCCGCGTTCCCGGCCGGCCTCGACCAGGTCGACGGCCAGCTCGCCCTCGCGTGTGACCCGCTGCACCGGGCCGGCGGGGGTGTCGGCGAAGGTGGTGCGCAGGCTCTCGTGGCGTTCGAGCAGCGCGCGCAGCGCGGACAGCACGGCGCCGAGGTCGCGCCTGCCGTAGACGGGGAGCACCCAGGGGCAGTTGAGGTAGGACTGGCTGTCGCCCATCAGGTGGACGGCCCGCCACATCAGCCGCTGTCCCCAGGTCAGCTCCGCCTCGCCGTCCCGCTCTCCGCTGAAGGGCACCCGCACCGTGCCGCCGGCCGCGGCCGTCCCGGCTGTCATGCGCCGTCCTCGCGGAGCCGCGCGCTGCGCGGGCGCATGTCCGTCCAGACCTCTTCGATGTGGCTCAGGCACTCGTCCTTGCCGCCGGTGAACCCGTCGGCCCGCCACCCGGCCGGGAGCGCCTGGTCGAGGGGCCACAGCGAGTACTGCTCCTCGTCGTTGACGACCACCTGGTACATGTCATGCCTCCGTTGTCTCGGTGCGGGTGGGGGCGGCGCCTCGCAGCGCCTGGACGCCGACCAGGTCGTCGGCGACGGCGTCGGGGACCTCCTGGTCGAAGCGGGCCAGCGCGGGCACGCGCATGGCGATCAGCACGATCAGCATGATGACGACGCCGAAGAGGACGTACATGAGCCCGATGCCGCGGCCGGGGCCGGTGCCGATGAGCGCGCCCACGGTGGGGGCCAGCGCGCCTCCCCGGACGAGCAGCGGGTCCAGGACCGCGGCGGCGTACGGGGCGACCAGGCCGAAGCCGACGGGCAGCGTGGACCACGCGATGAGCGTGTTCATGGCGAACACCCGGCCGTGGAACCGTTGCGGCACCTTGACCTGCACGATGGTCGTGTAGATGCCGTTGAGCAGGGTGATCCACAGCGTCATGCCGCACACGCCGGCCGCGATCACGGTCAGATCGGCGCGCAGGCCGGTGACCAGGCAGAAGACGCCGAGGACGAGCGTGCACAGCAGCACTCCGCGTAGCCGCATGCGGCGCGGACCACCCCAGACGATCATGATGAGCGCTCCGGCGAACGTGCCCACTCCGGCCAGGAACGCGACGCGCCCCACGTCGGCCAGCCCGGCGAAGGACAGCACGAGCGGGGAGAACATCAGCAGCAGCGGCGACAGGAACACGTTCAGCACCACGAAGAAGACCAGCATGGCCACGAAACCCCGGTGCCCGAGCGAGTAGCGCAGCCCGCCCATGATCTCCGCCTTGATCGACTCCCGGCGGCGCCAGGGCATCGAGGCGGGGAAGCGCACCACCAGCAGCGTGACGATCGCGACCGCGTAACCGGCGACGTCCAGGAGCAGGATGCCGCCGAGCCCGATCCCGGCGAGCAGGCCGACCGCGAAGATCGGCACCAGGAGCTGCGCCGTGCCGTTGCCGAGCTGCATGATCCCGACGGCGTGCCCGAGGTAGTGCTTGGGCACGAGCTGCGGCACCGCCGAGATGTAGGCGATCCGCTGGAAGGTGAGCGCGACCGACAGGCAGCCCAGCAGCGGGTAGATCCACCCCACGGACAGGTGCCCGGTCCACAGCAGGACGCCGAAGGCGAGCTGGATGGTGAACGCCGCCGCGTCGCCGGCCAGCATCACCCGGCGCCGGTCGGCCCGGTCGACGATCGCGCCGGCGATGGGCGCGGTGAGCATCCCGGGCACCAGGCCGACGACGGCCATCAGGGCGAACAGCGCCACCGACCCCGTCGTCGTGTAGACCCACAGCGGCACGGCGAACTCGGTCAGCGCCGACCCGACGACGGACGTCAGCTGGCTGAGCGCGACGGCCAGGAACCGCGGGATGCTGGGCCGCGCGCCGCTGGGCGCCACCCGCGTCTCCGAGCGGGAGGTGTCGTGCAGCCACCAGGTGGACTCCGGCTCCCGCGCCCGTGCGGGCGGCGCCTCGGGATCGGCCAGCGCCCGGTGGGTGGTGGTGACGATCTCCGCGAGCTCCTCGGCCCGGTACTTGAGGAAGAAGTGCCCGGCCTCGGCCAGGACGACGACGGCCGAGACCGGGGACAGGAAGTGCCATTCGCGGAAGCGTTCCTGGTAGTAGTCCGTCGCCGGGTCCTCGGTGCCCACCACGCTGATCACCGGGGCGCGCAGCCGGTCGGCGCCGCCTTCCAGCAGGCGGGTGTAGTAGTCCTCCGCCTCCCGGGAGTCCCGGCGCATGTTCCGGACGATCCGCCGGGCCTGCGCCGGGTCGATGTCGCCCATCTCCAGGCCCATCGAGATCAGCCAGTTGACGTACCGCTGGTCGCCGCGGAGCCGCTCCGCCTCGGCGAGCCGCGACAGCCGCGACAGCAGCGCCCCGCGCGGCCGGGCGAACGGGAAGATGCCCCCGATGTACACCGCGACGAGGTCGCGTCCCGCCGCCTCCACCCGCCGGGCGAGCTCGACGGTCAGCGCCGAGCCGACGCCGCAGTGCCCGTACAGCATGACGGGCCCTTCGACCTTCTCCAGGATCTCGCGCACGCACGCGGCGGCGAGCTCGTCGAACGGCAGCGTGCCCTCCTCGACCCCCACGTCGTGGCCGGGGATCGCCACCGACCACAGCGCGTGCCCGTCCGGCAGGGCGTCGGCGAGCGGCTGGTAGACGACGGCGCTGCCGCCCCCGTAGGGCACGCACACGTAGCTCACCACCGGCGTGGTGCTGCCGGCGGAGGTGAGCCGGTGCAGCAGCTCGCGGGGTCCGCGCCGTTCGGCCGGGGTGTCGGCGAGCGCCGCCAGCTCCCGGACGGTGGGGTTCTTGAACACGTCCATCACGGCGACCTGGCCGTCGACGCGGCCGCGCAGCCGGGCCACGACCTGGATGGCGAGCAGCGAGTGCCCGCCGAGGTCGAAGAAGTCGTCGTCGAGCCCGACGGTCTCGACGCCGAGGAGTTCGGCCCACACCTCGGCGATCGCCAGTTCGGTCGGGGTGGCGGGCGCGGCGAACTCGACCCCGGCGTCGCGCCCGGCGACCGGCGCGGGCAGCGCCCGGCGGTCCAGCTTGCCGTTGGGGCTGAGCGGAAGGGCGTCCAGGCGGACGAAGCCGTTCGGCACCATGTAGTCGGGCAGCGTCTTCTTCAGCTCGGCCCGCACGGCGGCGAGGTCGGCGTCGCCGGTCACGAGATAGGCCACCAGGCGGTCCTCGCGGACGATCACGGCGGCGTCCCGTACGCCGGGCAGCGCGCGCGCCGCCGCCTCGATCTCGCCGAGCTCGATGCGCAGGCCGCGCAGCTTGACCTGGGTGTCGAGGCGGCCGAGGAACTCAAGCGCCCCGTCCGGCCCGCGCATGGCCAGGTCGCCGGTGCGGTAGAGCCGCGAGCCCGGCGGCCCGAACGGATCGGGGACGAAGCGTTCGGCGGTGAGCGCGGGCCGGTTCAGGTAGCCCCTGGCCAGGCCCGCGCCGCCGATGTACAGCTCGCCCGGCACGCCGACCGGCGCCGGGACCATGGTCTCGCCGAGGACGTACAGGGCGGTGTTGGCGATGGGCGCGCCGATCGGCACCCTGGCCCGCCCGGCGAGCGCCGCGGGCAGGCAGTGCCAGGCGGACACGTCGACGGACGCCTCGGTCGGGCCGTACAGGTTGTGCAGCTCGGCCGCGGGCAGCGCGGCGACGCAGCGGCGCGCCAGGTCGGCCGGGAGCTCCTCGCCCGAGCAGATCACCCGGCGCAGCGACCCGCAGCCCGCCGCGCCGGCCTCGCCGAGGAACACGGCCAGCATCGAGGGCACGAAGTGCGCCGTGGTCACCCCCTCGGTGACGATCAGCTTGCGCAGGTACGCCGGGTCCTTGTGGCCGCCGGGGGTGGCGAGCACCATGCGCGCGCCCTCGCGCAGCGGCCAGAACAGCTCCCACACCGACACGTCGAAGCTCAGCGGGGTCTTCTGGGCCACCACGTCGCCGGCGCCGAGGCGGAACCGGTCCTGCATCCAGTCGAGCCGGTTGGCGATGCCCCCGTGGGTGTTGGGCACGCCCTTGGGCCGCCCGGTGGAGCCGGAGGTGTAGATGACGTACGCGACGTCGCCGGGATCCACCTTCGGCAGCGGGCCGGCGCCGCCCGTCCACGCGCCCGGGTCGAGCAGGTCGTCCAGGTCGAGGACGAGCGCGGCGGCGGCCGGGAGCTCGGGCCGGATCCGGCGCTGGGTGAGCAGCACGGGCGGGGCGGCGTCCGCCAGCATGAACGACACCCGGTCCGCCGGGTAGTCGGGGTCGATCGGCAGGTACGCCGCCCCCGCCTTCAGCACGCCGAGCAGGGCGGGCAGCAGTTCCAGCGACCGCTCGGCGCAGACGGCGACCACCGAGCCCACGCCCACCCCGTGGCCGCGCAGCGTGTGCGCCACGCGGGTCGCGGCCGCGTCCAGCTCCCCGTATGTCAGCGAACGCCCTTCGAACCGGACCGCGACCGCGTCGGGCGTGCTCGCCGCCCGCGCCTCGATCGGCCCGTGCAGGGTCGCCTCGCCGGGGAACTCCGTGGCGGTGTCGTTCCAGCCGTCGACGACCAGGCGCCGCTCGTCCTCGGTGAGCAGGTCGATCCGCGACAGCGGAAGGTCGGGCCGGGCCGCCACCCGCTCCAGCAGGGTGCGCAGGTGCCCGCCCAGCCGCTCGACCGTGGCCGCCTCGAACAGGTCGGTGTTGTACACGAACAGCCCCGACAGGCCACCCTCGGACTCCTCTGCGAGGTAGAGCTCCAGGTCGTAGCGGGTCGCCCAGCCGTCGACGGGGAAGTCGGCCACGCTCAGCCCGGCGGGCGGGGGGACGGCGCCGGTGCGGTAGCTCTGCATGGCGAGGATGACGCCGAACAGCGGCGACCGTGACACGTCGCGGGGCAGGTCGAGTTCGGCGACGAGCTGCTCGAACGGCAGGTCCTGGTGGGCGAAGGCGTCCACGCAGACATCCCGCACCCGGTCGAGCAGCTCGCCGAAGGCCGGGTCGCCCGACAGGTCGACCCGCATCGTCAGCATGTTCACGAAGCAGCCGATGACCCCGTCCAGCTCAGGCAGCCGGCGTCCCGCCACCGGGGAGCCCACCGCCACGTCGGTGTCGCCCGCGTACCGGCCGAGCAGCGCGCCCAGCGCGGCCAGCACCGTCATGTACGGCGTGGCCCGGTGCTCGCGGCCCAGCCGGGCGAGCGCCGCGGTCAGTTCGGGGCCCAGCGGGAAGGCGTGCGCGGCGCCCGCGTAGGTGCGCTCGGGCGGGCGCGGGCGGTCGGTGGGCAGGTCGAGCGGCTCCAGCCCGGCCAGCCGCTCCCGCCAGAACGCGAGCTCCCGTTGCGGCGGTTCCAGACTCCGCTGCCAGGCCGCGTAGTCGCCGTACCCCACCTCCGGCGGCGCGGGGACGGCGCCCGAGTACCGGGTGAAGACCTCGCCCACCAGCAGCTCCGCCGACCAGCCGTCGGCGGCGATGTGGTGGACGGCGATGATCAGCACGTGGTCGTCGCCGGCCAGCCTGACCAGCAGCGCCCGCGCCACCGGGCCGGTCGCGAGGTCGAACGGCACCGCGAGGAACTCCTCGGCCAGCGCCTTCGCGGCGGCCTCGTCCGGCGCGTCGCGCACGGTCAGCGGCAGGGTGGCCGCGTCGTCGGTCACCGTCCGCGGCCGGCCGTCCGCGGTCGCCGGGTAGCGGGTGCGCAGCGCGTCGTGCCCGGCCGCGACGCCGGCGAGCGCGGCGGCCAGCCGGTCGGCGTCCAGGGGCCCGCGCAGCCGGAGCCTGAGCGGGATGGTGAGCTGGGTGGTGCCCGGCGCGAACTGCTCCAGGAACCACAGCCGCTCCTGGGCGTGCGACAGCGGAGCGGGCTCCCCGGCGGGGCGCGCCGGGATGGTCCGCCGCGGCGGCGCCGCCGCGCCCTTGCGCAGCCGCCGCGCCAGCAACTCCTGCTTGGTGGCCGACAGCCCGTCCTTGCCCGCGGCCGGCCGGTCCCGGCCGGTGGCCGTCCCGCCTCCACCCGCGGCCGGTCCGTCCTGGGCGGGCGGCAGGCCGTCCCCGCCGGTGGCCGGACGCTCCTCCGCCCCGGTGCGCGTGCCGCTCAATGGAGCACCTCCGTGTCCAGCAGGTGGGCCGCCTCGGACTCGGACAGGCCGGAGAGCTGCTCGATCAGCAGGCCCTCCACCGCGTCCGCCAGCCCTTCGACGGTCGGCCGGTCGAATATGGCGCGGATCGGCACCTCGACGTCGATCGCGTTGCGCAGCAGGGCCGCCACCCTGATGGCGAGCAGCGAGTGGCCGCCCAGGGCGAAGAAGTCGTCCAGCGCGCCGATCCCGTCCAGGCCGAGCACCTCCGTCCACACGCCGGCGACCAGCGTCTCCGCGTCGGTACGGGGCGGCACGAACTCGGTGGCCGGCTCGGGCTCGGGCGCGGGCAGCGCCGCCAGGTCGACCTTGCCGGTGACGGTGAGCGGCAGCGCGTCCATCGGCACCCAGGCCGTGGGCACCAGGTGCGGCGGCAGGGTGGCAGACAGCCGCCGCCGCAGGTCCTCCGGTTCGGCGGATCCGGTCACGTACGCCACCAGCCGGTCGCCGTCGGCGGCCACCACCGCCTGGCGCACCCCCGGGTGGGCCAGCAGGGCCGCCTCGACCTCTCCCGGCTCCACCCGGAAACCGCGTACCTTCGTCTGCCCGTCGAAGCGGCCGAGGAACTCCAGCGTCCCGTCCGGCCGCCATCGCGCCCGGTCGCCGGTCCGGTACAGCCGGGAGCCGGGTGGACCGTACGGGTCGGGCGTGAACCGCTCGGCGGTCAGCGCCGGGCGGCCGAGGTAGCCGCGCGCCAGCCCGGCCCCGCCCAGGTACAGCTCGCCGGGGACGCCGGGCGGCACCGGCTCGCCGTGCGGGCCGAGGACGTGCGCGGTCGCGCCCGCGATGGGCCGCCCGATGGACGGGCGGCGGCCGGCGTCCGCCGCGCCGAGCGCGCCGGCCGTGGCGATGACGGTGGCCTCCGTCGGCCCGTAGGTGTTGACCAGGGCGATCCGGTCGCCGAAGCGGTCGCGCCAGCGGGCCACGGCGGCGGCGTGCGCCTGCTCGCCGCCGATGATCACCAGGCGCAGCGGATCTGGCCAGGTCAGGTCGTCGAGCGCCTCGGTGAGCCGGTGCCAGTAGGCGGTCGGCAGGTCGAGTACGGTGACCTGGCGGCCCGCGGGGGTGCGCAGCACGTCCGGCAGGGTGGCGGCGCCGTCGGGCAGCAGCAGCACGGACGCGCCGGCCGTCAGCGCCGGGTAGAGCTCCTCGGCGTGGGCGTCGAAGCTGAGCGACGCGAACTGGACGACCCGGTCGGCGGGGCCGATGCCGTAGATGTCCCGCATCCAGCGCACGCGTCGGGCCAGGGCGCCGTGCTCGACCAGCACCCCCTTGGGCCGGCCGGTCGAGCCGGAGGTGTAGATCACGTACGCCGGGTCGCCCGGCCCGATCGGCCACTCGGCGTCGCCGGCCCCGGTCGCCGGCCGCTCCAGGTCACCGGGCTCGGCCGCCGGCGACGGGTCGTCGGCGACCCGCCGCGCGTCGTCGTCGGGCTCCGTCGTCCGCCATGCCTCGGCGCCGGCGTCCGGTCCGGCCGGGACGGTGAGCAGCGGGGTTTCCGGCGGCAGCCGGTGGGCGAGCCCTTCGTCGGTGACGACCAGGCGGGCGCCGCTGTCGCCGACCAGGAACGCCAGGCGTTCGTCCGGATAGTCCGGGTCGAGCGGCAGGTACGCGCCGCCGGCCCGCCACACGGCGAGCAACGCGACCAGCGCCTCCACCGAGCGGCCGAGGCAGACGCCGACGACCGCGCCCGGGGCGACCCCGCGCCGCCGCAGCGCCGCGGCGAGCCGCGCCGTCCTGGCGGCGAGCTCCCCGTAGCTGACCCGCTCGTCGCCGCAGGCCAGCGCCGTGGCGTCCGGAGTCGCGGACGCCGCCCGCGCGAACAGCGCCGGGACCGTCTCCGCGGCCGGAACGATGTCGTGCGATCCCGGGGCCGTACGGCTCGCGGCGAGGACCGTCTGGTCGGTGGCCGTCAGCATCGGCAGGCGGGAGATCGGGGTGGCCGGGGCGTCGGCGACGCCGCGCAGCAGCGCCGCGAACCGCTCGGCGAGACTCTCCACGGTCGCCGCGCGGAACAGCGTGGCGTCGTAGCCGAGCACGGCCAGCAGGCCGTCGCTCTGCCGCCAGGTCTCAAGGGCCAGGTCGAACTTGGCCTGCCGGTAGCCGCCGTCGAACAGCTCCACCCGCAGGTCGCCGACCCGCTCCGGCGGGGCGCCGTCGCCGGCCTGGCTGTGCAGGATGATCATGGTGGACAGCAGCGGGTTGTGCTGGACGTCCCGCGGCACGCCCAGCTCCCCGACGAGCCGCTCGAACGGGACGGTACGGTGCGCGTGCGCCTCCAGCACCGTACGGCGGGTCGCGTCGAGCAGGTCGGAGAAGGCCGGATCCCCGGCGAGATCGCCGCGCAGCACCAGGGTGTCGGTGAGGTAGCCGACCACCGGTTCGAACTCGACCCGGTCGCGGACCGCCCACGGCGTGCCGACCAGGATGTCGTGCTGCCCGCTGTGCCGGGCCAGCAGCACCTGGTACGCGGCGGCCAGCACCATGAACAGGGACGCGCCGTGCTCCTGCGCCAGCCGTTCCAGCCGGGCGACGACCTGCTCGGGGATGGGGAACTGGTGGAAGGCCCCCTCGGGCCGCCGTCCGCCGGGCAGGTCGGTGGGCAGCTCCAGCGCCGGAGGCGCGGCGAGCCGGCGCCGCCAGTACTCCAGCGCCTCATCGGCGGCCGGTCCCGATTCGTGTTCCCGCTGCCACAGGGCGATGTCGCCGTACTGGACCGGCAGCGCGGGCAGGCCGGGCTCGCGGCCGTCGATCTCGGCCTGGTAGAGGGCGAACAGGTCGTCGAGCATGATCCCGAGGGACCAGCCGTCGGCGATGATGTGGTGCAGCACGAAGCACAGCACGTGATCGTCCGGGCCGAGGGTGAGCAGGCTGACCCGCAGCGGCGGCGGCCCGGCCAGGTCGAACGGCGCGTTGGTGCGCTCGGCGACCAGGCCGCGCGCCCGTTCCTCGGCGTCGGCGAACGAGGTGAGGTCGAACCGTTCGACGTCGACCGGGCCGGCCGGGTGGACGACCGTCACCGGCTCGCCGTCGGCGCCGCCGTCGGCGAACGAGGTCCGCAGGCTCTCGTGCCGGGCCACCACGGCGTCCAGCGCGGAGCCGAGCGCGCCGCCGTCCAGCTCGCCGCGCAGCCGCAGCACCAGGTACATGTTGTAGGAGGCGTCTTCGGGGTCGAAACGCTGCAGGAACCAGAGCCGCTGCTGCGCCGGCGACAGCGGCGGGTCGACTCCGGCCGGGCGGGGGCGCACCGCCTGCGGCTCCGGCGCCTCCTCGTCCGGGCCCGCGGCCTCCTCGCGCAGGCTCGCGATCTCCTCGGCGACCCCGGCGATGGTGGGGTCGTCGAAGAAGGCGTCGAGCGACATCTCGACGCCCAGGCGTTCCCTGATCCGCGCGGTGATCTGGGTGATGGTGATCGAGTGCCCGCCGAGGTCGAACAGGTCGTCGTCGTCGGCGATCTCGTCGAGTTCGAGGACCTCCTGCCAGATCAGCCGGATCTCCTCGGCGAGCCCGCCGGCGCCGGCCGCGCGGGGGCGGTCGTCGTCGGAGGTCGCGTCGGGGGCCGCGGCCGGCTCGGGCAGGGCCGCGCGGTCGAGCTTGCCGATGGGGTTCAGCGGCAGCGACTCCAGCAGGACGTACGCGCCGGGGAGCATCGCCCGGGGCAGGGTCCTGCCCAGGTGGGCGGTCAGCGCCCCGGCCTCGGGCGCCGCGCCCGCCGCCGGGACGACGTACGCGACCAGCCGGGGATCGCCCGTGTCCGCGCCGGTGAGCAGCACCGCCGCCTCGGCGACCTCGGGATGGTCGAGCAGCCGGGCCTCGATCTCGCCCAGCTCGACGCGGTGGCCGAGCAGCTTGACCTGGCCGTCCTGGCGGCCGAGGAACTCGATCCGGCCGTCCGGCCGGTGGCGGGCCAGGTCACCGGTCCGGTACAGCCGCGATCCCGGCGGCCCGAACGGGTCGGGGACGAACCGCTCGGCCGTGCGGCCCGGCCTGCCCCGGTAGCCGCGCGCCACCCCGGCGCCGCCGACGCACAGTTCCCCGGCCACGCCGGCGGGCACCGGCCGCAGCGCCTCGTCCAGCAGGTACACCTGGGTGTTGGCGATCGGGCGGCCGATCGTGACCACCTCGCCCGGCTCGCCGGGTTCGCCGAGTTCGCCGAGCGTGCTCCAGATGGTGGTCTCGGTCGGGCCGTACACGTTGAAGACGCGGTCGAACCGGGCCCGCAGCTCGCCCGCGAGCCGGGGCGGCAGCGCCTCGCCGCCGGTCAGCGCGGTGGCCCCGGCGATGCCGCCCGGCAGCAGCAGCCGCCACACCGACGGGGTCGCCTGCACGTACGTGACACCCTGTTCGGCGACCAGCCGCGCCAGCGCCTCGGGGCGGCGTACGGCGCCGGGGGAGGCGACGACGACCCTCCCCCCGGTGACCAGCGGCAGGTAGAGCTCCAGGGCGCTGATGTCGAACGCGGGCGAGGTGAGCGCGAGCCAGCCGTCGCCGGGCCCCGAGCCGAGCCGGTCACGCATCGACAGCAGCAGGTTCGCCAGGTTGCCGTGCTCGACCTCGACGCCCTTGGGACGGCCGGTGGACCCCGAGGTGTAGATGACGTACGCGACTTCCCCCGGTGACGTCGCCGGGGGCGTCTCGTCCGGTTCGCCGGAGTCCGCGGCCTCTTCCGCGTCTTCGCTGAGCAGGAGAGCCGGCCCCGGCAGGGCGCATGGCAGGGCGGTGTCCGACAGCGTCAGCCGCGGCCCGGCGTCCGCCATGATCATGGCGATCCGCTCCACGGGGTGGTCCGGATCCAGCGGCAGGTACGCGGCGCCCGCCTTGTGCACGGCGAGCAGCGCGACCAGCAGCGTCTCCGACCGCGGCAGGTGCACCGCGACGAGGTCGCCGCGGCCCACTCCGGCCCGCCGCAGCCGCCGCGCGAGCCGGCCGGCCGCCGCGTCCAGCCCGGCGAAGGTGAGCGAGCGGCCGTCGCAGGTCACGGCCACCGCGTCGGGGCGGGCCCGCACCTGTTCCGCGAACAGGCCGGGCAGCGTCGCCGCCCCGGTGTGGACCGCCGCGGTGTCGTTCCATTCGACGAGCAGCCGCGACCGCTCGGCGGGCGAGATGACGTCCAGGTCGGCCAGGCGCACGCCGGGGTCGGCGGCGGCGTGGCGGAGCAGCGCGTGCAGGCCGTCGCGAAAGCGGACGACGGCGCCGGAGTCGACGGCGGCGGGATCGAACCGCAGGCACGTGGCCAGCCCGTCCGGGCCGTCCACGAACTGCAGGTGCAGCGGGTTGCGGACGCCCCCGCCGAACATCGTCCAGTCGACGGACAGGCCGAGACCGGGGAACTCCGGCTCGGCGTCGCGCCGGCGGTAGCTGATCGACACGGGCGCCACGGCGCCGCGCGGCGTCAGGCTCACCGCCCGGGCGAGCGGCACCTCCCGGTGCGCGTACATCTCGCGCAGGCCGCCGCGGACGGCCCGGACGAACTCCCGGAAGCTCTGCCCGGCCTGCGGGCGCGCCGTGACGGGCAGTTCGTTCACGAACGGCCCGATGTGGTCGCGGGTCTCGGGCCCGCGCGTCGTCACGTCGACCATGACGGTCGGGTTCTCCGCGCCGTACCTGAACAGCAGCCCGTGCACGGCGGCGACGAGCGTCTCGAAGGTCGTGGCGCCCGCCGCCTCCGCCACCTCGGCGGCGAGGCGGCGCAGCTCGTGGTCGGCGCCGCCGCCGATCTGCTCGCCCGGCCCGTAGCGCCCGGCCGTGCGCCGCTGCCCCGGCAGCACGACCTCGGCCGGCTCGGTCCAGCGTCCCGCCCAGAACTCGCGGGCGGCGGGCAGCGCGGCCGCGACCCGGCGCCGCTCGGCGCGGGCGGCGTCGGCGAAGGACAACGGCCGCCCGAGGGCGGTTCCGCCGGCGTAGCCTCGGGCCAGGTCGCGGACCAGGATGTCCTTGGACATGCCGTCGAAGACCGCGTGGTGGGCGACGAACAGCAGCAGGTGCCGTCGCGGGCCCGCGGGCGCCAGGACGAACCTGGCGAGCGGCCCCTTCTCCAGGTCGAACGGGCGGTCGGTCTCCTCGGCGATCAGCCGGTCGAGGGCCTGAGGTGAGGGGCCGGGCAGCTCGACGACCGTGATCGACGGCTCGGCGGCCTCGGTCAGGTGGAGCCCGTCACCGTCCTCCACCAGGGTGGTGGCGAGCACCGGGTGCCTGGCCGCCACGCCGGCGCACGCCGAGAGCAGCGCGGACACGTCGAGGTCCCCGTCGAACCACAGGGCGAGCGGCATGTGGTACGCCGGGCCGGCGCCGAGCCGCTCGCCGATCCAGATGCCCTGCTGGGCGAACGAAGCCGGGCTGCTGTCCTGTCCTTGGATCATGTGCGTTCTCTCCGGTCCATACGCGTGGGTCGCCGGGCTTGCACGCCGATCAGGGCGCCGGGGAAGAGCCGGCCGGCTCGGGCAGGTCGAGAAGGGCGGGCCACCGGTCCTCGTCCACCGCACCGCTCCGAAACGTTTTCATATCCGAGATCGATATTTCGGCCCACTGCTCCCCTAGCAATGGGGCATAAAGTACGGATTGTCCCGTTTTGAGGTACCTGCGGGACCGCTCGTATCGGCAGAATAGGGAATCGGCTCGGGAAGAAACAGAGAAAGTTTGTAAGTTGTGATCCGAAAATTTCTGGACCACTGCCCGCAACCGGATGGACACGGACCACCGGCGCCGGCGCCTCGATCTCCACTCGGAGCCCGCGCGATCGGCGGCTTCTCCGGGCGCCCTGGACCGCGCGTGCGAAGGGCTGTCGCGCCGACCCGCCGGGGGCAGGGAAAGCGCGCGGGCGGCCGCTTCTAGATTGGAGGGATGGACACGGAGAAGGTGCGGTTCACCAGGGAAAAGGAGACCCTTCTCGCCACCCTGTACGGGCGCGCCCTGCACAGCCGTACGGCGGACCCGGTCCTGCGGGACCCGCTCGCCGAGCACGCCGTCGAGCGCATCGGCTACGACTTCCACAAGCTGCGGATGCGCCCCACCGACGCGCTGGGCGTGGCGATCCGCGCCAAGACCTTCGACACCCTCACCGCCGGCCGCCTCGCCGGCGAGCCCGGGGCGACCGTGGTCCACCTCGCCTGCGGCCTCGACACCCGCGTCTACCGCCTCGGCCCGCCCGCGACCGTCCGATGGTTCGACGTCGACTACCCCGACGTCATCGCGCTGCGCGAACGTCTCTTCCCGCCCCGGCCGGGCTACGCGATGGTGGGGGCGCCGGCCACCGACCCCGCGTGGCTGGACCGGGTCGACGCCGGCCGTCCGGTGCTCGTGGTCGCCGAGGGCCTGATGATGTACCTCACCGCCGAGGAGGTCCACGACCTGCTGCGCCGGATCACCGGCCGGTTCCCGTCCGGCGAGATCATCTTCGACGCGCTGAGCCGCCTGGCCGTCAAGCTGAGCCGCTTCCAGCCCGCCATCCGCGCCACCGGCGCCACCCTCCGCTGGGGCCTCGACGACCCCGCGGAACTGACCGCCGCGGTTCCCGGCCTCCGCCTCGCCTCGCAGCTCTTCTTCTCCGACGTCCCGGAGGTGGAGCGCTTCCCGCCGGGCTATCGCGCGGCCCTGGCCCTGATGAACCGCTTCTACTTCCTCCGCAGGGTCGGCCGCATCCTGTGCTACCGGTTCTGACCGCGCCGGCCCGGTCTCGCGAGGGTCAGGGGGCGGGTCGCGGGCGCAGGCCGTCGAGGGCGAGGGTGAGGACGCGGTCGCGCTGGGCCTCGTCGACGAAGGCGGCGGAGGCGATGCCGCTGATCATGCGGAGCACGTCGTCGAAGCCCGCGTCCGGGCGGGCCTCGCCTGCCTGCTGGGCGCGGGTGAGCAGCGGCTCGCCCGCGGCGTACATCGCGGCGCGGCAGGCGCGGAACATCTCGGAGTCGCGGTTGAGCTCCTCGTAGAGGGCCCTCTTGGTGCCGACGTAGGCGACGAAGCGGCGTAGCCAGCCGACGAAGGCCTCCCATGGCGGCAGGCCGGCGGCCTCCTCGGCGGCCCGGCACAGCTCTTCCACCTCGCCGACGTAGACGCTGTCGAACAGGTCCTGGCGGGTGGGGAAGTTGCGGTAGAGCGTGCCGATGCCGACGCCGGCGCGGCGCGCGATGTCTTCGAGCGACGCCCCGGTGCCGTTCTCGGCGAACGCCTCGCGTGCCGCGTTCAGCAGGGCGTCGAAGTTGCGGCGCGCGTCGGCACGCCGCGGGCGCCGCACTGCCACGCCGGGGACCTGGGGTGCCTGCTCCGTCACTGCCTTCGCCTCCTGACTGCCGCCTCGGGTTGAACCGGAGGAATGCCTCCGTTATGGTGGAGGGGTGCCTCCGCTTCGGCTGGGGGCGGGCCTCCGTTGTTGCGGAGGCATACCTCGACTTTAACAGGCCGGACGGGCCCGCCGCCGCCGGAAAGCGCCGGCGGTCTCGTCGACACACCGCCCGGGCCCGTTCCCCGGCTCCCCGGCCGAATCCCGGTGGACCCCGTCGCGGGCGGCGCCGTCGCGCCGCCATCATCGAAGGACCCTCATGTCAGGCAGAACCTCCTCACCACGGCTGACCTTCGTCGTGCTCTCGGCCGCCGCGGCCTCGTTCGCGATGCTGCAGTCGCTGGTCAGCCCGGTGCTCCCCACCATCCAGCACGACCTGCACACCACACAGAGCGCCGTGACCTGGGTGCTGACGGCCTGGCTGCTGTCGGCCTCCGTGGCCACACCGCTGCTCGGCCGCATCGGCGACATGATCGGCAAGGAGCGGACGCTGCTCGTCGCGCTCGGCGCGATCGCCGCAGGGAGCGCGGTCGCCGCGCTCGCGCCCAACATCGGCGTGCTCATCGCCGGCCGGGTCATCCAGGGGCTCGGGGGAGCGGTGTTCCCCGTCTCGTTCGGGATCATCCGCGACGAGTTCCCGCCCGAACGGGTGCCCTCGGCCGTCGGCGGCCTGTCGGCCGTGCTCGCGGTCGGCGGCGGGCTGGGGACCCTGCTCGCCGGGCCGATCGTCCAGGCCCTGAACTGGCGGTGGCTGTTCTGGATCCCGATGCTCGTCGTGGCCGCGACCGGCGCCCTCGCCCACCGGTACGTGCCGGAGTCCCCCGTGCGCACGCCCGGCCGCGTCGACTGGCTGGCCGCGACGCTGCTGTCCGGCTGGCTCGTGGCCCTGCTGCTCCCGCTCAGCAACGCCTCGTCGTGGGGCTGGGGATCGTCCCGGGTGATCACGCTGCTCGTCGTCGCGGCGGCCGCGTTCGCCGCCTGGATCGCCGTCGAACTGCGCTCGCGCGAACCGCTCATCGACATGCGCATGATGCGGCTGCCGGCCGTCTGGACCGCCAACCTGGTGGCCCTGCTCTTCGGCGCCGGCATGTTCTCGATCGTCGCGTTCGTGCCGATGTTCCTGCAGACGCCGCCGGTCGCCGGCTACGGATTCGGCTCCAGCGTCACCGAGGCCGGTCTGCTGACGCTGCCGATGCTCGTCACGATGGCCCTCGCCGGCTACCTCAGCGGACCGATCGCGCCGTGGGTCGGCGTCAAGGCGCAGCTGGTGTCCGGCGCGGTGTTCGGCCTGGTGGGCGCCGTCGTCCTGGCCGCCCGCCACGACCGGCCCTGGCAGATCGCGGTGGCCGAGGCCATCGTCGGCGTCGGCATCGGCCTCGCCTACGCGGCCATGACCAGCCTGATCGTGCAGAGCGTGCCGGCACGCCAGACCGGCGTCGCCAGCGGCATGAACGCCAACATCCGCACCATCGGCGGCTCGATCGGCACCGCCGTCGTCGGCTCCATCATCGCCGCGAACCCGCGGCCGGACGGCCTGCCCCAGGAGGCGGGCTTCACCCAGGGCTTCATCGTGCTCGCGGCGTGCGCGGCGGCCACCGTCGTGGTGTCACTGCTCGTCCCCACCGCCCGCCGCCGCGCCGCCGCCCACCGGCCCGCCGCGGAGGAGACTCTCACCGCGGCCGGCGCCCGGTGACGGCCCGGCAGGGCTGAGAGCCCGGCCGCGCCGGCCGCCCTGACGTGCTCAGTCGCGGCCCCGGCGCGGTGCCGATCGGCGGCGGGCGGCGAGCCGGACGAGGGCCGCCCCGGCGAGGACGGCGATCAGCCCCCCGGCATTCGGCCGGGCTTGGTTAAAAGCTGGGAGATGCGGCGGCGCGAGCAGCCGGATTTCGCGTTCGCCGCCGTTATCGTGCGAGTCGCGGTTGGAAATCCGGCGAACTCGCGCCGGCGCGGGTCTTTCGCTCGAAGGGTGGTCGCCATGTGCTTTCCCATCGTCCGGCGGCGAGGATCCGGAGGGTTCGCCGTTCACCGGCGAGCGCCCGGCGTGGGCATGGTCCTGGGCATGATCATGGGCATGGCCGCCGGCATTGTCGTGGCGGTCGCGCCGCCGCCCGCGGGCGCCGCGGCGGGCCGGGCCGGCACGCCGCACCCGGCCAAGCCGAAGAGGACCTACGCGCTGCGCATCGGCATCGACAACGGGCGGCATGCCGTGGGGCCCGGCGACCGGCTCACGTACACGATCAAGGTGAGCAACAGCGGCAGCGCCGACTCGCCGCCCCTGCTGCTCACGCAGACCCTGATACCGGGACTGCGGCTCATCTCCTCCACCCCGGAGGGGAAGGTGTCCGACGGCCGCGTCTCGTGGAGCAAAGTGGTGCCGGCGGACGGTGACGGCCGGTTCAGCGCGACGGTCGTGGTCGGGCGGCTGCCCGCGGGCACCCAGCGGCTCGCCGCGGTCGCCTGCGCCACGGCCAAGACCGGCAGGCGCCCGATCGTCTGCGCCGCCGACTCCGACCGGCTGCCGGTGCCGGCCGTGGAGGAGCCACGGGGGTTCTGGCCCGGCCCCTGGTACGCGGCCGCGGGCGCGGCGGCCGCGCTGACGGTGCTGCTCGGCGTGCTCGCCCGCCGGGCAACCCTGCGGCGAAGGAGGCGGGCGGCGCGACTGTAGCCTTGGTCCGTCGGCAAGCGCGCGAGCAGGGGGCAGGGTGAAGCTTCTCCATTCCGGGAAGGTGCGGGACGTCTACGAGGACCGCGGGGACATCATCCTCGTCGCCTCCGACCGCATCTCGGTGTACGACGTCATCCTGCCGACGCCGATCCCCGACAAGGGCAAGGTGCTCACCCGCCTGTCGCTGTGGTGGTTCGAGCAGCTCGCCGACATCGTGCCCAACCACGTGGTCTCCGCGACCGACGTCCCCGCGGAGTTCGCCGGCAGGGCGGTGCGCTGCCGCATGCTCGACATGGTGCAGGTCGAGTGCATCGCGCGCGGCTACCTCGCCGGGCTCGGCCTGAAGGAGTACCAGGCGACCGGCTCGGTGTCGGGCGTGGCGCTCCCGCCGGGCCTGCTTGAGGGCTCCAAGCTGCCGGAGCCGGTGTTCACGCCCACCACCAAGGCGCCGCTCGGCGCGCACGACGAGTTCATCACCTTCCAGGACGTGGTCGCGCAGGAAGGCGCCGAGACCGCCGACGAGCTGCGGCGCGTCACGCTCGAGATCTACCGGCGCGGCGCCGAGCTCGCCGCCGGGCGCGGCATCGTCATCGCCGACACCAAGCTCGAGTTCGGCCGGGCCGCCGACGGCACGCTCGTGCTGGCGGACGAGGTGCTGACCTCCGACTCCTCCCGTTTCTGGGCCGCCGACCAGTGGCAGCCGGGCCGGCCGCAGCACGCCTTCGACAAGCAGTTCGTCCGCGACTGGGCCACCGGCACCGGCTGGGACAAGAAGGAGCCCGGCCCCGAGATGCCGCAGGACGTCGTCGAGGCCACCCGCGCCCGCTACATCGAGGCCTACGAGCGCATCACCGGCACATCCTGGTGACCCGGCCGGGCCCTTCGGGCGGCTGATCCGCACCCAAGTCGTCGGACGGTCACCCGGCGCCGGCGTCGTGCGGCTGCAGTCGTTGATGCGGGTGGCCGTGTGCCCGGCGGGGATGGCCTGGAAGACCGTTTCCGGCTTCCAGGGGTTCTCTTTGGTCGTCTCATCCGTTCGACGGACCGTACCGCGCCGAGGGCGTCGGTCCCCGGCGGACGTTCTCCGCGGACATGAATTCGAACGGGCACTCGATATACGGGTGGGTCAGAGGCGGATGCGCTCCCGGGGGGCCGATCGGCTCCTACTTTCGGAGGACCTTCCGCTCCTACTTTGGGGTGGATCTTGTGTCGAACAGGGGTGCCCCCCCTACGCCTGAATGGGGAGTGCGGCTCTCCTCTTTCGCCCCGCCCGGCTCACGATGTGTGACCGATCATGACCGGATGGAGATCCGGTCATGTCAATAAATCGTCGCTGGTGGCGCGGTGCCCCGTCCGCAGGTTTTATTGCGAGCCGCACCACCACCGGCACACAAGGAGTACTGGACGTGCGGTCCAGAAAGGATCGTAATAGCTGCGGAGCGTGCAATGCGCGTGGCGCCCTGTAAGTGGCGTCCTGTGTGTCCGCCAATCATCGGCCGGGTTCGGGTCTAGTCGGACGATCTTCCCTGATGTAGCTTGTGGGACGCGATAGGGAATCGGCAGCATTAAACGGGGCGGGCAGGGGTGGCGGAGACGCTCCCACGCTCACTTATACGCGACTTTGGTGGATGAATATGAACGGGGCTCAAGTACCACCGCAGTTCGCCGTGATACCCGGCGTCCAGGTCCAGGCGTGTCTCGAGGGGAGTGCCGAGGAGGTCTTATCTATTGTAGAACGTGCTTATCGGCTGCACGGTGAGGGGCGGACGGTCAATCCGCCGTCGTATTTCCTGCGCTTTCCCGACAAGCCGGAGGCGCGGATAATCGCGCTTCCCGCCGCGCTGGGCAGGGGCGAGTCCGCCGTCGACGGCCTCAAGTGGATATCCAGCTACCCTGGCAACATCGAGTCGGGGCTTCCCCGCGCTTCGGCGGTGCTGGTGCTCAACGATGCTTCGACCGGTTATCCGTACGCCTGTCTGGAAGCCTCCGTCATCAGCGCGGTGCGCACCGCCGTGTCCGCGGCGCTCGCGGCGCGCCTGCTCACCCGCGGCCGGCCGCGCCCGCTCCGGGTCGGGTTCCTCGGCACCGGGCTGATCGCCCGTTACGTACACACCTACCTCGCCGGGACCGGATGGGAGTTCACGTCCGTCGCCGTGCACGACCTGCGGCCCGAGTACGCCGCCGGGTTCGTCGAGCACCTCAAGAACACGGGAGGCACGGCCGACATCGCCGTGCACGCTCGAGCCGAGGACGTGATCCGGTCAAGCGATCTGATGGTGTTCGCCACGACCGCCGCGCGCCCGTATGTCAGTGAACCTTCATGGTTCGATCACCACCCCGTCGTGCTGCACGTCTCGCTGCGCGACCTGTCGCCTGAAGTGATCGCAGCCTCGTTCAATGTGGTGGACGACGTGGAGCACTGTCTCAAGGCGGACACGTCGGTTCACCTATTGGAACAGCGGGTGAATCATCGCGACTTCATCGCCGGCACGTTGTATGACGTGATGTCCGGCACCTTGGACGTCCCGCAGGACCGGACCGTGGTTTTCTCGCCGTTCGGGCTCGGCGTGCTCGATTTGGCGGTGGCTGACCACGTGTACCGCCGGACGGCGTCCGAGGGGCGACTGATCACAATCGACGGCTTCTTCTCTGAGCTGAGCCGACACGGACGTTCCTGAGTCCATACGATTACCCTGTTCCAGCTAGTTCTGAGGACGCAAAGTGCCCGTCATCACCCGAGCTGAGAACTTCAATGCCTGTGATTTGTACATCGACCTTCAGCCGACGCTGGGACACTCGCTGCACCTGAAGTGCGAGGGGTTCAACTTCGCCGGCTCCATCAAGCTGAAATCCGCGCAGGAAATGGTGAACGCCGCGGAGATCCATGGGCTGCTCAAAGAGGACTCGATCATCATCGAGTCGTCCTCGGGCAACCTCGGCGTCGCGCTCAGCATGATCGCCGCCAGCCGCGGATACCGCTTCGTGTGCGTCACCGACTCGCGCTGCAACACGACGATGCGCCTGGAGATGCTCGCCCTGGGGGCCGAGGTGCACGTCGTCACCGAACCAGACGGCGAACGCGGTCTGGTCGGCGGCAGAGTCAAGTACGTCCGCGAGCTCTGCGCGAAGGACGACAGGTACGTCTGGCTGAACCAGTACGCCAACCCGAACAACTGGGGCGCGCACCACCAGTCCACCGGGCCGGAGATCGCCAAACAGTTCCCCGAACTGGACGTGCTCTTCGTCGGCGCCGGCACGGCGGGGACCCTGATGGGATGCGCCCGGTACTTCAAGGAGTTCCGTCCGGAGACGCGCATCGTCGCGGTGGACGTCATCGGGTCGGCGCTCTTCGGCGGGCCGCCCGCCCCCCGGGTGATCCCGGGCCTGGGCAACGCCATGCGGACCAAGATCCTCGACGAGTCCTACATCGACGACATCGTGATGGTCTCGGAGGCGGAGACCGTGCGGATGTGCCGGCGTCTGGCCGGTGCCGGGTTCCTGTTCGGCGGATCCACCGGCGCGGTGGTGAGCGGGGCCCTCACCTGGCTCGGCCGGCACCCGGACCGGGAACCGTCCGCGGTCGCCGTCGCGCCGGACCTCGGCTCCCACTACCTGAACACCCTTTATCGGGACGGGTGGGCTGAGGCCATGTTCGGCGGCGAGGACCGGCAGGCCGGCCCCGCCGCCGGATCTCAGGAATTGGCGTGGAACGGGCACGTCCAGTCGGGCTCGGTGAACCTGCCGCTGTAGTGCCGGGCCTCGTCCTTGTACTCCAGGAAACTCGGATTGACCGACCCGTGGAACGTGCGCTCACGCTTCCTGATCTTGCCGCGCAACTTCAAGAACTTCAGACCCATGGCATTGAACTGAATATGGGAGTTGAACACGAGGGCCGGCCGGTAGAAACGCCGACTCGGCCGGGAGGCCCTGGGGTGGAGACCGACGACGAAGAATGGGTGCCCGCCCACGGAGAAGGCGAATCCGGGGGTGGCCGGGTCGCTGTCGTAAAGGTCGCTCCACGGGTATTCCCGGCTGTCCTCGTCGTGCAGCGCCTGTAGATGCCCCCACACCAGCGTCTCGAATTCGGTTTCGCTGGACGGGGTCGGCCCGTCGAACGTCGCGACGCACGAGCGAAACGATCGTTCGGTCGGTTCGAAGCCGTCCAGAAAGGCCAGTAAATCGCGGTGGTGTGCGAGTACGGACGTGCTCGCGCCCATCATCTCATAGTGGTGGTGAACGATGGATCCCCTGCGTAGCGCCGCACGGGCGCCGAGGCACACGAAGTCCTGGCGGGTGATGAACTCGGCGAGATGATCGAAGACGTCGGATGCTGGCTGCTCGGCCATAATTGACCGCCTCAACTTCTATTAGGCCTATTCCTGCCGGCCAAGTTACCGGCCTGTCACGAGGCTTCGCAAGGTTCGGTAAGAATAGCTCGCCGGTGGCCGGCGGGCCGCTGGAACATGTCATTTTCCGGTGCGCTGGAACGTGCTAATGCGCCCTATTTACAGTGTTGACACTCGAAGACCGGAATGCATATCCTCCAGGCGGAGGATGCGGGGTGGCCGGAACTACTCCGAAAGTAGGTTTCCGGAATCCCGTTGGAGCCGTCGCCCCACGCGTTCATCGAATGTACGAGCACTCATCGGTATTGCACGGTTTCTCAGTCAGTCGCCGACCGGTGGCCGGAGTCGTCCACCAGATGTCTATAGCGAAAGCCGGATTACCATGCTTGTGACCGAGAACGACGAGGAAATCTCACTCGCCCAAGCCGCCGCCCGCTGCCGGACACTGGTCCGCGTGCTGCGCGAGCGTGGCGTGTCGGAGGCCGACCGGGTCGTGCTCTCCGCCGACAACTCGGGCGCGTACGTGTTGACCCTGCTGGCCCTGATCGGGATGGGCGTCTCGATCGCGTTGCTCGACCGGCGGCTGTCCCAGCCCCAGACCGCCGACCTGGTCGCGCAGTCCGATGCTCGCTGGTTCCTGTCCGACCACGGTCGTCTGGAGGAGTGCTTCGCATCGGTCGACGCGGAATGCATCTCGCTCGCCGGGATCTCCGCCTCCGCACAGGAGCTCGGCGGCGAGCCGGGGCCGGCGGAGCTGGACTTCGAGCGGTGGGCCGGCCGCGAGGACGCCCTGATCGTCTGGAGCTCCGGCAGCTCGGGCGCGCCCAAGGGCATCGTGCGGTCCGGCGCGTCGATATTACAGAACGTGGCGCGCACCCAGCGGCGGATGCGCTACACGGGATCCGACGTCCTGCTGCCGCTGCTGCCGTTCACCCACCAGTACGGCATGTCCATGGTCCTGCTGTGGTGGACCTCCGGGGCGACCCTGGTCCTGGTGCCGGGCTGGCGGGTCGATCTCGCCATGGAGACGATCGTCCACCGCCGGGTGACCGTGGTCGACGCGGTGCCCGCGACCTACCACACCCTGCTGCGGCTGGTCGAAGGGCGCAGGGGCGCCGCGGCCCGGCTGGATTCGGTGCGGATGTGGTGCGTGGGCGGCGAGCCGCTCCGCGACGACCTGCGCCGTCGCTTCTCCGAACGGTTCGGCAAGCCGCTGCTGGACGGGTACGGGAGCAGCGAGGCCGGCAACATCGCGCTGGCCACGCCGGACAATCCCGTGCACAGCGGACTGCCGCTGGACGGGATCGACGTCGAGATCCTCGGGGACGACGGCGCGCCCGTGCCGGTCGGCAAGGTGGGCGAGGTCGTGGTGCGATCGCCGGACATCATGGCCGGGATGCTCGAACCGGGCGGCAAGGTCCGGCCGTTCGACGGCACCGTCTACCACACCGACGACATCGGGACGATGGACGAGCACGGCAACCTGCGGGTGCTCGGCCGCAAGTCCGCCGTGCACCGGTTCGGTCACACCCTGTACCCCGAGGCGATAGCCGACAAGGCGAGCGACTGCGGCGTGCCGGTCCGGGTGCTGCCGGTGGAGGACGCCGAGCGCGGCACCCAACTCGTGTTCCTGGTCGCCGACCCGGCCGAACATCCGGTGGCGTACTGGAGACGCACCATCAACCGGCTCGTGGCGGAGCACGAGCGGCCGAACCGGATCGTGGTCCTCGCCGAGTTCCCGGTCAACAACAACGGCAAGGTCGACCTGCAGGCGCTGCAGGACGTCGCCGCCTCCGCGGTCGCGCTCGCCGGGAGCAAGGGAGTGCTGCCCGTGGGCCGGGTCAACGGCGACGTGGGCGCGGACGCCGAGTCGGCCATCCCCTTCCCCGAGCACCTCGATCGCCTCAGCGACCTGGTGGACCTGCTGCGCACCCGGCGACCTGAGATCCTGCGGCTGCTGACCGAGGTGAGCAACCACAAGACGGTGTACGGGGAGATCGACGCGTCGATCGCGGCGCTGGAGGGCGCGGCCGCCGAGGTCGCGCGGTACGCGCCGTCCCCGGTCGGCCAGGTCGGCGTCCTCATGCCCTCCAACATCCCGCTGTACAGCTACATCCTCTACCTGGTGATCCCCACGCTCTACAGCCGCCGGGTGGTGTTCCGGCCCTCCCGCCGGCTCGGGGACCAGACCCGCAAGCTGCACGAGCTGCTGAGCGGCGTCCACGGTCTGCCGATCGTGCTCGACGAGAGCGACCAGCGCGAGTTCCTGGAGAACGAGGGCGCCCGTTCCGACGTCCTGGTGTTCACCGGGACGTACAAGAACGCCGAGAAGATCCGCGCGAACCTTCGCCCCGACCAGCTCCTCCTCTACTTCGGCCAGGGCGTCAATCCGTTCGTCGTCGCGCAGGACGCCGACATCGCCAAGGCGGTGGACGGCCTGCTGCGGGTGCGCATGCTGAACTCCGGCCAAGACTGCTTCGGGCCCGATGTGGTGTTCGTGCACACCTCGATCAGCGCGCAGTTCTGCAACCTGCTCTGCCGGCGGGTGAACGCCCTGCGGTACGGCCCGTACGACGACCCCGCCGCCGACTACGGCCGGATGTTCTACCTGGACGCGTTCGACGCGTCGCTGGAATACCTGCGCAAGAACCGCGAGTACCTCGCCGCGGGCGGCGAGGTGAACTTCCTCGACGACCACATCACCCCCACCGTGCTGATCAAACCCGCCGAGACCGAGGTGACTCCGCCCGAGCTCTTCGCGCCGATCTTCAACGTGGTGCCGTTCACGTCGCAGGAGTGGCTGCACTCCATGCTGACCCATCCGTACTTCCAGGAGCGGGCGATGGCCGCGACGGTGTACGGCACGCTGCCCGAGACGGTGGAACTGCTGAACGCCCGGCACACGGTCAGCGTCAACGAGACCCTGATCGAGATCGAGAACGGCAACGCGCCCTTCGGCGGCGCCGGAATCCGGGCCAACTACGTGGCGATCGGCAAGAAGCGCCACCCGCAGCCGCTGCTGCTGAGCAAGGCCGTCGCCGAGTTCGCGCCACTGCGCGATCAGGCGTCCAGGCGGATCGCCTGACCGCTACCGCCCATCGGCGTCTGCGTCTGAGGGAGAGTCATGTCTTTGCCACACGAGGTGACGGGCTGCTGGCGGGCGGCGGTCGCGGTGCTGGAGCAGGCCGGCGTACGGGACATCTTCGGCCTGCCCGGCGACGATCTCGACGCCCTCGCCGCGGTCCAGGACACCCGCGTGCGCTTCACGCTGTGCCGCGACCAGCGCAACGCGGTGTTCATGGCCACCGGCTACGCCATCCAGTCCGGCGGCCTCGGCGTCACCGTGGTCGGCAAGGGCCCGGCCGTGACCAACACCGTGACCGGGCTGCTGGAGGCGTCCTGCTCGGCGGCGCCCGTGCTGCTGATCTCCGGCGGCACCCGCGCCGACCGGCGGGGCAGCGGCGCCTTCCAGGAACTGGACCAGATCGACGTGGTCAGGCCCCTGGTGAAGTGGGCGGCCAGGATCGACCACCCGGACCGTCTGGCGCCCATGCTGCGCCGTGCCGTCCTCATCGCGCGCGAGGGCACCCCCGGGCCCGTCTACGTCGAGCTGCCCGACCACCTGCTGACCGAACGGATCCCGGTGTCCGGCGACCTTGGCGCGTGCGAGCGTCCGGCGTCCGTCACCGTCGCCGCGGACTCGCCCGCGCTCACCGCGCTGCGCTCGGCCGCCCGGCCGCTGGTGCTGGTGGGCGGCGGCATGCGGCACCGCGTCCAGGGCCGGCTCGTGGAGCGGTTCGCCGAGGCATTCGGGGCCGCGGTCAGTTGCACGGCCAGTGGGCGCGGCGCCGTCGACGAGTCGCTGCCGCTGTTCTGCGGGCTGTCGGGCCTGTACCGGCCGCAGGCCGCGGCGGGCCTGTGGGAGGAGACCGACTGCGTCCTCGCCCTCGGCAGCAGGCTGGAGGAGACGGCGGTGTACGGCTGGCCGGAGCGCGTCGGCCGGGAGGTCCCCGTCGTCCAGGTCAACATCGACCCGGCCGAGTTCGCCACCGAGTTCGGCGGGCCCAAGGTCCTCGCGGACGGGCGGGCGGTGCTGGAGGCCCTGCTCGCGGCCGGCCCTGGCCCTGGTTCCGCGCCGGAGCCGGCCTGGGCCGGGCGCGTCCGGCGGGTGCACGAGACCCTGCTCGCCGAGCACCGGGATCATCTCCGCACGCTGCACGCGTCACCGCGGACGCACATCGCGGAGGTGCTGGAGGCGCTCGACGCCGTGCTCCCCCCCGGCCGCATCCTCGTGCAGGAGAACGGCCTGCAGGACATGTGGTCCTACTGCTTCCCCATGTACTCCTGCTCGGGCGGCGCCGGGTCGGTGGTGCCCTCGGAGCAGACGAGCCTGGGGTTCGGCGCGGCGGCGGCCGTGGGCGTCAAACGCGCGGCTCCGGACCGGCCGGTCGTCGCGTTCGTCGGGGACGGCGCGTTCGCGATGTTCGACGGCGACCTGCCGACCGCGGTCGCGCAGGGCGGTCTGCTCTACGTCGTGCTCCGCAACGGCGGGTACGGCTGGCTGCAACACCAGCTCGAGCATCGGGAGCCGGCGCTGCCCGGGGTCGCCTTCGTGGACCCCGCGACCGTGGCGAGCCCCGCGCCGGCGGTACCGGGGCTGCGCCAGATGACCCTGGAGGACAAGGCCACGCTCGCGTCGGACCTGGCCGACGCCTGGAAGGCGTGCGAGGCGGGCGAGGTCGTCGTGCTGAACGTGCCCGTACGCCTCGAGGACGCGTTGTTCGCCGACGCCGAGCCGGGCGGCGACTTCCCGGTGCCGCCGCAGGCGGAGTCATGACGACCTCGAAGGAGCGAACGATGTCTTCCAACAGCAGAGCCGGCCGGAAGGTCGTCATCACCGGCTGGGGCGCGGTGACCCCCCTCGGTCTCACCGCCGAGGACACCTGGCAGGCGCTGGTCGCCGGGCAGAGCGGGATCGGCCACATCACCTGCATCGACGCCTCCGACCTGCCCACCAACCTGGCGGGCGAGGTCAAGGGCTTCGAGCCGAAGGACTACCTGACCCACAAGCAGGTCCGCCGGATGGATCCGTACGCGCAGTACGCGTTCGCGGCGGCCACCGAGGCCAAGCGGATGGCGAAGCTGGAGATCGACGAGGAGAACGGCCCGCGGGTCGGCGCGCTCATCGGCAGCGGCTACGGACCGATGAACTCCATCGCGGAGCATGTGCGCACGCTCAACGAGCGCGGGCCCCGTGCGGTCAGCCCCTTCGCCCCGGTCACCGGCGCGATCGACAGCGCCGCCGGGGAGATCAGCCTCGCGTTCGGCGTCACCGGCCCGACGAGGGCGACGAGCAGCGCGTGCGCCTCGGGCGCCGACGCCATCGGAGAGGGCGCGCGCTGGATCCGCCACGGCGCGGTGGACGTCATGATCACCGGCGGCGCGGAGAACATCCTCACCCGGGTCGACTTCGCCGGCAGCGGCAACGCCAAGGCGCTGTCGACGCGCATGGACGCCCCCACCGAGGCGTGCCGGCCGTTCGACGAGGACCGGGACGGGTTCGTGATGAGCGCGGGCGCCGGGATCATGGTCCTGGAGGCGGAGGAGCACGCGCTCGCGCGCGGGGCCGCGATCCTGGCCGAGGTCGCCGGGTACGCGTCCACCTCCGACGCCCACCACTGGACCGCGCCGCACCCGGAGGGACGCGGGGCGCGCGCGGCGATGGCCGGGGCCCTGGCGGACGCCTCGCTCACGCCGTCCGACATCGACTACGTCAACGCCCACGGAACCAGCACCGTCTACAACGACCAGGCGGAACTGGACTCCATCCGGGCGGTGTTCGGGGAGCGGGCCGAGCAGATCCCGATCAGCTCGACCAAGTCGATGACCGGCCACATGATCGGCGCCGCCGGAGCGGTCGAGGCGATGATCGGCTGCCTGGCCATCAGGACCGGTGTGGTGCCGCCGACGATCAACTGCCACAAGCCCATCGACAACAGGATCAACTTCGTCGCCCACGAGGCGCAGCGCCACGACCTGGACGTGGTGATGAGCAACTCGTTCGGTTTCGGCGGGCACAACGCCGTACTCGTACTGCGCCGCTGGAATCCCTGAGACCGGACGCGGGGGCCGAGGATGTCAACGACGACGAGCAGGAGCGAGGGTATGACCGAGGGCCGCGGGCGGCGCCTGCCGCTTTCCGCCGCGCAGCGGGGCATCTGGTACGCCCAGCAGCTGAACCCGGACAACGTTTTCGTGATGTCCGAGTACCTGGAGATCCACGGCCCCGTTGACGCGGAGCTCTTCCGCGAGGCGCTGTACCGCACGGTGCTGGAGGCTGAGCCGGTCCAGGTCCGCTTCGTGGAGGACGAGGACGGAGTCTGGCAGTACCCGCTCCCCGCGCCGCACCTCGACGTCCTGGACCTCAGCGACCGCGACGACCCGATGGCCGCCGCCGAGGAGTGGATGCGGGCCGACCTCTACCGGCCGTTCGACATGGCGGCCGCCCCGCTGTCGGCCGACGCCCTGGTCAAGGTCGCCGACGACAAGTACCTGTACTACCAGCGCAACCACCACCTCGTCGGGGACGGCGCGAGCGCCCGGGTGTTCACCGACCGCCTGGCCGAGATCTACTCCGCGCTCGTCGCCGGCACGCCGTACCGCGAGAAGTTCTTCGCCTCCTTGGAGGAGTGCCTCGCGGAGGACGAGGCGTACCGGCGCTCACCGGAGTTCGAGCGCGACCGCGACTACTGGCGCGGCAGGCTGTCCGGCCTGCCCGCCCCGGTCGGGCTGACCGCGGCCACCGCGCCCGCCACCGTCCGGCCCGTGCGGCGCACCACGTACCTCGACGACGCGACGATGACCGGCCTGCGCGCGCTGGCCAGGCGGAACGGCACGACCTGGTCGGTCTGCCTCACCGCCGTCGTGGCGGCTTACCTGCACCTGGTGAGCGGCGCCCGGGTGGTGCCCGTCGGCTTCCCGGTGATGGCGCGCAAGAGCCGGATCCTGCGCGAGACCCCGGTCATGACCAGCAACATCCTCGCCGTTGTCGTGGACGTCGACCCGGCGATGACCTTCAGCGAACTGGTCCGCCGGACCACGCTGGAGGCGCGCGGCACGCTGAGGCACCAGCGGTACCGGCAGGAGGACGTCCTCCGCGACCTCAACCTCGTCGGCGGCGCCCGCCAGCTGGCGAACGTCGTGGTCAACATCATGCCGTTCGACTACAACGTGACCTTCGCCGGCCACCGGGTCACCGCGCACAACCTGTCCAACGGCGTCGTCGACGACATCGAGATCATCGCCTACGACCGGCTGGACGGCGGTCCGGTGCGGCTCGACTTCGACGGCAACGACCGCCTCTACACCGGCGAGGAGATCGACCGGCACCTGTCCGCGATGCTGCGGCTGCTCGGCCGGCTGATCGCCGAACCGGACCTGCCGCTCGCCCGGTTCGACCTGCTGGACGACGCCGAGCGTGAGCGGGTCCTGGTCGAGTGGAACGCCACCGACGTCGCCGGCGACCTCACCGGGGTGGTCGAACGCGTGCAGGCGGTCGCCCGGCGGACCCCCGGCGCCGTCGCCGTGGTGGACGACGCGGGGCGGACGACGTACGCCGAGCTCGCCGGCCGGGCGAGCGCGCTGTCCCGCCGGCTGCGCGCGGCCGGAGTCCCACGCGGGGCGCTGGTCGTGCTGCCGGCGGAACCGGGCACCGGGTTCGTCGTCTCCGTCCTCGGCGTGCTGGGCGCCGGCTGCGCGTACGTGCCGGTCGACCCGTACGCGCCGGGGGACCGGCCGGCGGCGATGCTGCGCGACAGCGGCGCGCGGCTGCTCGTCTGTTCGCCCGCGCTGCGCGAGCGGACGGAACGGCTCGCCGCGGAGGCGGGCGGCCGGGCCGGGGTGCTCGTTCTCGATGACGCGTGCGACGCGGCCGACGACCTGGCGCCGCCGGCGGGCGGAGCGGACGACCTCGCCTACGTGCTGTTCACCTCCGGCTCCACCGGCAGGCCGAAGGGCGCGATGGTGCACCGCCGGGGCATGGTCAACCACCTGCTGGCGAAGATCGAGGACTGCGGCATCACCTCCGCCGACCTCGTCGTCCAGAACGCTCCGCTGACCTTCGACATCTCGATCTGGCAGATGCTCACCCCGCTCATGGTCGGCGGCCGGATGCGGATCGTCCCCCGGGACCGGGCCGCCGACCCGAGAGAGCTGTTCGGCCGGGCCGCGGAGGAGGGCGTCACCGTTCTGGAGGTCGTGCCCTCGCTGCTGCGCGCGGCGCTCGACGCGTGGGACGAGGACGGCGCCGGGCCCGCTCTGCCGGAGCTGCGGTGGCTCCTCGTCACCGGCGAGGCCCTGCCGGCCGACGTCTGCGTCCGCTGGCTGGCGCGGTACACGGACATCCCGCTCATGAACGCCTACGGGCCGACCGAGTGCTCCGACGACGTCACCCATGCCGTGATCTCCGCCCCGGAGCAGGTGGCCGACGCGGTCCCGATCGGCGGCGCACTGCGCAACACCCGGCTGTACGTCCTCGACGACCGGCTTCGCCCGGTCCCGATCGGCGTGCCCGGCGAGTTGTACGTCGGCGGACTCGGGGTGGGCCGCGGATACCTCGCCGATCCCGGCCGCACCTGCGGCGTCTTCGTCGCCGACCCCTTCGACGCGCGGCCGGGCGCCCGCATGTACCGCACCGGTGACATCGTGCGCGCCCTCCCCGACGGGAACCTGGTCTTCCTGGAGCGCCGCGACCACCAGGTGAAGATCCGTGGCCACCGCATCGAGCTCGGGGAGATCGAGTCGGTGCTGTCGCGGTGGCCGGGCGTGGGTCCGCTGGCGGTGGTGGTGCGGGAGGATCGGCCGGGTGACAAGCGGCTGGTGGCCTATGTCGAGCCGCGCGAGGAAGGCCCCCGCGACGTGGACGGGTTGCGGGCGCACGCGGTGGCGTCGCTGCCCGATTACATGGTGCCGTCGGCGTTCGTCCTGCTCGACGCGCTCCCCCTCACCGCGAACGGCAAACTCGACCGCCACGCGCTCCCGGCGCCCGACCTCGCGCCGGCGGCCGCCGGGCGACGGCCGCGGACGATGGTGGAGGACCTGCTGTGCGGGGTGTTCGCCGATGTGCTGGGGGTCGAGCGGGTCGGGGTGGACGACGGGTTCTTCGAGCTGGGCGGGCACTCGCTGCTCGCCACCCGGCTCGTCAGCCGGGTGCGTTCACTGCTGGACGTGGAGCTGTCGGTCCGGGAGGTGTTCGAGGCGCCGACGGTGGCCGAGCTGGCGCGCGTCGTGGAAGGCGGGGCGCGGGGCCGGCGACGGCTGATGCCCGAAGAGCGACCGGACGCGCTGCCGCTGTCGCACGCGCAGCGGCGGCTGTGGTTCCTCAACCGGCTGGACGAGTCCGGCGGCCTCTACAACATTCCGCTCCCGCTGCGGCTGACCGGCGCGCTGGACCGGGACGCCCTGGTGGCGGCCCTCGGCGATGTCGTGGCGCGGCATGAGGCGCTGCGCACGGTCTTCCCCGAGCTGGACGGCGAGCCGCGCCAGCAGATCATCGACGCCGGGCGGGCGCGGACGATGCTGGTGGACGCGACCGAGTTCGCGGCCATCACCACCGAGGCTCTGGCGGACCGGGTGGCCGCCGCCGCTTCCTGCCGGTTCGACCTGGCCGTCGAGTTGCCGCTGCGGGTGTGGCTGTTCGAGGTGGGCCGGGATGAGCATGTGCTGGTGGTGGTGCTGCACCATATCGCGGGGGATGGCTGGTCGTTGGCGCCGTTGATGCGGGATTTGGAGGCGGCGTATCGGGCGCGGCTGGATGGTGTGGTGCCGGGGTTGGGTGAGTTGTCGGTGCAGTATGCGGATTACACGGTGTGGCAGCGGCAGGTGCTGGGGTCTGAGGAGGACGGGGAGAGTCTGGCGGCGCGGCAGGTGGGGTTCTGGCGTGACCGGTTGGCGGGTCTGCCGGACACGCTGGAGTTGCCGGCCGATCGGCCGCGTCCGCCGGTGGCGTCCTATCGGGGCGGGCGGGTGCCGTGGGAACTCGACCAGGAGACGTTCGCGCGGCTGGTCGAGGTGGCCCGTGAGTGCCGGGCGAGCACGTTCATGGTGGTGCAGGCGGCGGTGGCGGCGTTGCTGACGCGGCTGGGTGCGGGGACCGACATTCCGTTGGGGACGGCGGTGGCGGGGCGCACGGATGAGGCGTTGGACGATCTGGTGGGGTTCTTCGTGAACACGCTGGTGTTGCGGACCGACACCTCGGGGGATCCGTCGTTCCGTGAGTTGGTGGAGCGGGTGCGGCGGGTGGATCTGGCCGCGTTGGGGCAGCAGGATGTGCCGTTCGAGCGGTTGGTGGAGGTGCTGAATCCGCGCCGGTCGCTGGCGTGGCATCCGTTGTTCCAGGTCATGCTGGTGCTGCAGAACGCCCCGGAGCCCGACCTCGACCTGCCCGGCCTCACGCCGGCCCTGGAGCGGCTCGACACCACCGCCGCCAAGTTCGACCTGTGGTTCGACCTGCGGGAGACCTACGACGCCAACGGCGACGTCGTCGGTCTGACCGGAGAGATCGAGTACGCCGCCGACCTGTTCGACCCGGAGAGCGTCGAGCGGCTGGGCGGCCGGCTGCGCCTCATGCTCGCAGGGCTGCTGGAGCGCCCGGACGCGCCCATCGGGTCCGTGGAGTTGCTCGATGCCGATGAGCGGCGTCGGGTGTTGGTGGAGTGGAACGACACGGGGTGTGTGGTGCCTGATGTGTCGGTGGTGGGGTTGTTCGAGGCTCAGGTGGCGCGGACTCCGGGTGCGGTGGCGGTGGTGTGTGGTGGGGAGTCGGTGTCGTATGCGGAGTTGGATGCGCGGGCGGGTCGGTTGGCGGCGTTGTTGGTGGCGCGTGGGGTGGGTGTGGATGGGTTGGTGGGGGTGGCGTTGCCGCGGGGTGTGGATGCGGTGGTGGCGTTGCTGGCGGTGTTGAAGGCGGGTGGGGCGTATTTGCCGGTGGATCCGTCGTATCCGGTGGAGCGGTTGGAGTTTTTGCTTGAGGATGCGCGGCCGGTGTGTGTGGTGACGGTGTCGTCGGTGGTTTCGTTGTTGCCGTCGTGTTCGGATTTGTTGGTGCTTGATGATGTGGTGGTGCGGGGTGAGTGGGAGGCGGCGTCGCCGGTTGGGGTTTGTGGTGGGGAGTTTTGTGGGGAGCGGTTGGCGTATGTGATTTATACGTCGGGGTCGACGGGGCGGCCGAAGGGTGTGGGGGTTTCGCAGGCGGCGGTGGTGGATTTGTTGTGTTGGGC